>CANCOC010000076.1 GCA_947379755.1 Alcaligenaceae bacterium
GAGGCTGTCGCCATCGATTTTGAGCAGGCCCACGGCATCGCAGGTGAAATATTCACGAATACTGTTGACCAGACGCTCGGCACGGATGGCGCGGGGAAGGTCGGTCACCAGGTCCGCTACGATTGAAATTTCTACGCCTGGACGAAGAGACATTTTTGCCTTGTAGGGTGATATATACCCTTATTGATGGTTTAAATCACCATGATATGAAGGGTATTTTATACCTTAAATAATTTTAATCATTTGTTATCAGTCACTTATGTGGTGGCATGCTAATTGCGATATTGAGGGGTGACGCATTCAATTAAACAAAGGATCAATCATGAAAATCAATATGCTTGAACGCACAATCTGCTCACTTGCCTGCGATATTCCAGGGGCAACAAGTGTTTTTCATGCCCTCGCTGACTTGCATACTCTGACAAATGATACGCATGCAGATATGCGCAGTATGCCTGCCGATACTTTGATCGACCATATTCTTGTGCGTTACCACGATCATCACCGTGAGCAGCTGCCCGAGCTGATTCGGCTGGCCCGGCGTGTCGAGCAGGTGCATGGCGATCGCACTGACTGTCCGAAGGGACTGGCAGATCACCTGGTAGACATGCAACAGGAACTTGAAAGTCATATGATGAAAGAGGAACAGGTGTTGTTCCCTGTATTGAGGCGTGCACCACCGGCAAAAATGATGGCGCCGATTTCGATGATGCGTTTTGAGCATGATCAGCATGGTGAGGCGCTGCAACAGATGGAGCGACTGACGCGTGACATCACGGCTCCGCAGGATGCCTGCAATACCTGGCGTGCGTTGTATGCAGGACTGACACAGTTGCGTGAAGATCTGATGCAGCACATTCATCTTGAGAATAATGTGCTCTTTATGGATCAGCAGGAGGAGGCTGTGCATGTTTGATGATCCGTTCGACATGCTGACCTTGTGTCATGAGAAAGTCAGGCGTTTTGCAGCGCTGACCGGCAAATTGAAAACGCATGTCGAACACCATGGAGCGGATGATGCTGCCAGTCAGGCCGCAACAAGTATTCTGCGTTATTTCAATCTGGCAGCACCCTTGCACCATGCCGATGAGGAGCAGGATGTCTATCCAGCCTTGCGTCAGCATCTGCCTGAAGAGCCTTCCGATACGCGTCGCATTGAACTGGAACGTGCCATCAACGACCTAGAGGCAGAGCATGCACACCTGGCTGATCTGTGGGATGCGGTACGTATCTGGCTCGAGCAGCTTGAGCACAAAAAATACGTCCAGCCTCCCGAGTGTGTACCAGAGTTTGTCATGGCCTATCCACATCATGCAGATCGTGAAGAACGTGAAATTTACCCGTTTGCAGTTGTTCTTTCCCTCACCGAGCGCGAGCAGCTCGGGCTCAGGATGGTCAATCGCCGTCGCATGACTGAGAAGCATTAAGAGAATCTGCTTTGCTTGATCTTGCGCAAGCCTCGCCTTGCCCGTATGTGAGGAAATGCTACATGTGAGAAATTTTCCTACAGGTGAAGCATGGGAAAGAAACTGAACGTCGATAAATTGCTTGCACATTTGCCCTTGTTTGAAGGGATGGATGCTCAGGTACGTGCGCGACTGGCAATGTCAATCCATCAGATCCGCATTCAAAAAAACGAAGTGGTATTTCGACGGGGGGAGCCCGCGCGAGGTCTTTTTATCGTGGCAGCCGGGTACGTCAAAATAGCCATTCCTTCAGATCGAACCCGTGAAAAAGTCATAGAGTTCATAGGTCCGGGGCAGGCGTTTGGCGAGGCCGTGATGTTTCTGAATCATCCTTATCTGGTTGATGTCCAGGCGCTTGAAGACGGGCTGCTGCTCTGGATCGATAAACGTGATATCGAAGAGGCGATCAGTCATTCTCCGATGTTTGCGATGCAGATGCTTAAAGGGCTTTCTGAACGGTTTGAGACACTGCTAAGGGATATCGAGGTCGTGAATCTGCACACTTCCTACGAGCGTGTGGCGGGTTATTTGCTGAGACAGCCTCATGAGGATGAGCTGACGCCACTGCTGTTTAACAAGCGCATGATTGCTTCAAAACTGGGCTTGACACCAGAAACCTTTTCGCGTGCGCTTCATCAGCTCTCAGTCGATGGACTGATCTCTGTTGAGAATGCGATGGTCAGGATCCATGACAGGGAGGGACTAGGAAGTCTGGTGGCGGTTGCCACGCAATTCAGTCAGGGTTCATCCGTTAATCACGACAGAATACTGCCTGAAATGGAAACCCGCACTCATGACGCGTACGATCAGGCGCCTGAACGGGACGTGGCCACCGCACCGCATAAAAATATAGCGGGGGGGCGGTCAGGACGCTGGTCCGATCATGCCATGGCCGACTGCGTAGATGGCGGCCTGTACGCGATTTGAGAGGCCGAGTTTTTTCAGGATGCTCTGGAGATGGATCTTAACGGTGCTCTCGGCAATATCGAGCTTGCGTGCAATCTCTTTATTGCTCAGTCCGACGGCGAGCTGGGCCAGCAGCTCGCGCTCCCTGGGCGTCAGCTTTTCTGCTTCAGGCTGTGCAGCCACAGGGGCTGGAGCCTGACGGAATTGTGCAAATAATTTCTTTGTCATCTCTGAAGAGATGACCGAGTCACCATTCATGACCCTCCTGAGCGAATCAAGCAGGTAATCAGCATCTATGTTTTTAAGCAGATAGCCAGCGGCGCCTGCTTGTAATCCAGCTGCCAGGTCGGCGGCATCTTCTGAGACGGTCAGCAAAATCACATGGCTGTCAGGGGCATCCTGCCTGATGAGTTGAATGGCTTCGAGACCTGAAATCCCCGGCATATGCAGGTCAAGTAGCACGATGTCGGGACGCAGCGCTTTCGCACGCTTGACACCCTCCAGCCCATCGGCAGCCTCACCGACCACTTCAAACTCTGCATGGCGCTGGAGCAAGAGGCGAATACCGCTGCGGAAAAGATTGTGGTCATCGACCAGGAGAATCCGGACAGGTTTGTTCATGATCAGGCAGCCATCCGCTCGGCTTGGGCAAGGCGCAGATCAAGCGTTGTTCCAGAACCAGGTTGAGAAGTCATTTCAAAGGTCGCGCCTAAACGCGTCGCGCGCTCGGCCATGATCAGCAGGCCGACGTGGTGTTCAGCAAGCGTATTTTTTTTGTTCAAATCAAAACCACAGCCATTGTCACGCACGGTTAGAATAAAGTCACCGCTGTTTTTAAGGGTGATCCACACCTGTGTCGCACGTGCATGCTTGCGAATATTGGAAAGCGCCTCCTGAACGATAAACAGCACCTGAAGCTGCTGTTCGGTCGGCAATGGCGGCCCTTGATCCTCAATTTCGAGCGTCACTGGCAACGCAGTCTGGTGCTCGAAGCGATCGCAGGCTATCCGCAATGCGTCTGTGAGATCACCCTCACCGAGTTTGATCCGAAAGTTCGTTAGCAATTCGCGTACATCGTCGTAACTTTCGCGCACACCGATGTCTATCAACTCAATGACTTCCTGTATTTCTTTTGTGGCCTCACGCTTGATGGAGTCCTTAAGCATCTGAACCTGTAATTTTAAAAAGTTCAGGCCCTGGGCGATCGAGTCGTGCAGCCCTTGCGCAACGAGGTTTCTTTCTTCAGCGACCGCAAGTTGACGCGTGCGCGCAAGCAGGCGTTGATTTTCAATGGCGATCCCCAGGTGCTGGCCAACGGCTTCGAACAGCCTGCGGTCATCGCTTGTAAACTCCCGCGGAATCTGAAAGTGCAGGGTATAGCTGCCAAGGTGCTGTGAGCCCATTTTAATCTGTGCAATTGCAATCGAATTAAAGCCTTCTTCCTGACAACGGTAGCTAAAGTCCTTTGGCAAATGCCTGAAGTCATGCAGCTGCATAATGCCTTTTTGTGCGGCCTCTCCACAGAGACAGTCGCCCGCATGCAGGCAGAGCTCATCACGGGCGAACTGTTCTGAAATGCCCTGATGCACGGTCATGTGCAAATTATTCTGGCGTGGATCCAGTATGCGGACGGTGCCACCAGTGGCACCGAAGTGGAGAATCAATCTTGACAGAAAACCCTCACACCGGTGTTCAAGCTCGCCAGGCTGGCTGAGGTATGCAGAAAATTCATAGAGCGTGGTCAGTTCATCATTTTGCAGGGCGAGCTGACGCGTTTTTTCTTCTACGCGGGACTCCAGGTCACTGTACAGTGCCTTGAGTTGTGCAGCCATATCATTAAAGCCTGTGGCGAGCTCTCCGAACTCGTCATGGCCCTCGACCGGCACACGTGCGTCAAAGTTACGCGCGGTCATTTGCTTGATGCCCTGATTGAGGGCCTGGACCGGGCGAATGACCCAGCCATAGAGCAGATAAATGACCGCCACACTGCCTGCCAGCATCAGCACAATCAGGGCGAGTTGCGAAGCACGCAGGATCGACGTGTCGGAGGCATTTTCTGCTTCGATTTGCCAGACCAGACGATCGGCAGCAGTTACAAATGCAGACAGTTCGGTCAGATACTCTGCAGCCAGCCGGTTGCGCTGTTCGGGTTGAATTTCATATTGGTTCAGAATCGGTGCCAGTCTGGTGTGCCAGCTGTTTGCAAGCTCCGAGAATTGCTTCTGTACGCTCGGGCTGCCAGGCATCCTCATCGGGCGTTGTGGATCGCCTTGCCTGAGCGCGACCAGCGTCTGATCCATCGCCTGGATCTGGTGGTGAAGCTGCAGGATATCCATGCGTGGCTGATTCAGGTTCAGTCCGATCCGTACGGATTGCACACGTAAACTGCCGGTGTCGTTAATGGCGGCGGCTGCGCCCTCAAGGGCCCACGAGAGCCACAGCGTTCCCATGACCATGCTCAGGCCGAACACCAGCCCTGCCAGAGAAACTGAAACGAGCCGGACACCGAGTTTATAGTTACGCCCGATTGGTGATCTCCACTTGACCGCCATATGTTGCCCCTGCGCTGCATGAGTATGAATAACTGACTGATTATCGCTTGTTATGGCTTTTATCGTCATGTTCTGGAGATTGGGTGCGTCAAGACCTGCGGCTTAAGGCGTTGTCGCCCGAACTAGTCTTTTGTCCGGACCCGTTGACTCAAGCGCACACACCATTGGCAGAAATCCACCTGCCCGATCGGAATAGGCCAGCAACTCTCCTGCCGCGAGATCAAAATACCATCCGTGCACCGTCAGGTGCCCCCCGTCTACTGCGCGCCTGACCCAGGGGAATGTCATCAGGTTGTTCAGTGAGTTCAAAATGGAAGACTGTTCACAGGCCCGGCACTGTACCTCGGGACTGGACTGTGCAAATCTCGCGAGTGTGCTGCGCTTTGCCGGCTCGGCGATTTTCATCCAGCGGTCAATGAAATTCGGTTCGTTGGTTGTGGCGGGGGGTGTTGGGTACATCAGGGCGCGAATACCGCCGCACTGAGCATGACCCAGAACGATGATGCGCTCGACCTTTAAATTTTGCAGTGCAAACTGAATGGCCGCGCTGACGCCATGAAAACCACCGTCGTCCGGTTCGCAGGGTGGCACAAGGTTGCCGACGTTTCTGGACACAAAGATGTCACCAGGCTCCGCACCAATCAGATAGCCCGGATCGACGCGCGAGTCACAGCAGCCAATCAGCAGAGTGCGTGGGTGCTGACCCTGCCGCAACTCGTTGATCAGTGTGGGGTCGTCACCATAGTACTGCTGTTGAAAGCGCTCAAAGCCCGCAATGAAATTTTCGAGATCGTGTCCGTTCATGGCTGTCATTGTCAGTGATTTGACGTCCAGACACTATGCCACTTAGGTACAGGAGCGGCTAGTCCTTTAGTAGGGGGTGTATAGCTCGAATGTTTTTGTCTCCCCCCGCATCTGGAGAATGTTCAGCGGGAGACGGACCGCCTAATCTGATCGCACTGCAAGAAAAAATCAGAAAGGAAGCGAGTATGGATTCGCAATCACGTAAGGCTGCCATGGTGCTGGGTTCTAGCACCTTTGCATTTACCATCTGCTTTGCCGTCTGGATGATGTTCGCCGTCATCGGCATACCAATCAAAAAACAGCTTGGACTCAATGAGACCGAATTTGGCTTGCTAGCGGCCATGCCGGTCCTCAGTGGTTCGCTGATACGCGTGCCGCTCGGAATCTGGACCGATCGTTTTGGTGGTCGTATCGTATTTTTTGTGCTGATGCTGTGCAGCGTGATCCCAATCTGGCTGATGTCCTACGCAACGCAGTACTGGCACTTTCTGGTGCTGGGACTGTTCGTTGGTCTGGCGGGTGGATCGTTTTCGGTCGGCACCCCTTATGTTGCACGCTGGTTTCCCAAAAAACGCCAGGGACTGGCGATGGGAATATTCGGTGCGGGTAACTCAGGCTCGGCTCTCACCAAGTTTGTTGCGCCTGCGCTGATCGTCGCGGCTGGCGGCTCATGGACGATTGTGCCGCAGGTCTATTCCATTGCGATGCTGGTAACTGCAGTGTTGTTCTGGATGTTCTCAGCTACCAATCCTGCGCACAATATTTCAACTACTGCGACCTTTACGCAGCAACTCAGAATGCTCAAGGATCCGAGGGTCTGGCGCTATTGCCAGTATTACTCGGTCGTGTTTGGCGGCTACGTTGCGCTCGCGCTCTGGATGACCAAGTACTACGTTGGTGAGTATGGTTTCAATATTCAGAATGCTGCGTTGCTTGCCGCGTGCTTCTCTTTGCCAGGCGGTGTGCTCCGTGCCCTGGGTGGCTGGATTTCAGACCGCTATGGCGCTTACCAGACGACCTGGTGGGTCATGTGGGTGTGCTGGGTCGCTTTCTTCCTGTTGAGTTATCCGCAGACAAATTTCACGGTATTGACCGTGGGTGGTCCAAAGGACTTCCACATTGGTCTGACACCGACCTTGTTCACGATCATCCTGTTTGTAGTGGGCATTGCCATGGCGGTAGGCAAGGCTTCTGTATTCAAGTTCATCTCGGATGATTTTGGCGACAACATCGGTGCTGTGTCGGGTGTGGTGGGACTGGCCGGCGGTCTGGGTGGCTTTGTCTTACCCATCATGTTTGGTGCTCTGGTGGATATCACCGGAGTGCGGTCTTCAAGTTTCATGTTGTTGTATGGAACGGTTTGCGTCTCACTGGTCTGGATGCATTTCAGCTTCAGGGCCGAGAGTATTGCCAAAGGTCGTGCGGCACTGTTAGCCGCCCGCGCTCAATAGGAGTCAATGATGTCTTCAAGTTATGTAATCAAGCGCTGGGAACCTGAACAAACTGCATTCTGGCAGGAGCAGGGCAGCCGCATCGCGAATCGCAATCTCTGGATTTCAATTTTTGCACTCATGCTGGCCTTTATCGTCTGGATGCTGTGGTCGGTTGTTGTGGTCAATCTGGGCAAGGCTGGTTTCAATTTCAGTAAAAACCAGATGTTCTGGTTAACAGCGCTGCCTGCATTGTCGGGCGCAACGTTGCGGATCTTTTACTCGTTCCTGGTGCCTATCTTCGGTGGACGTCGCTGGACCGCCATATCAACGGCGAGTTTGCTCATTCCAGCCCTGGGCATGGGCTTTGCCTTGCGTGATCCGACCACCAGCTATCCGACCTTGCTGGTGCTGGCGCTGCTGTGTGGCTTTGGTGGCGGCAACTTCAGCTCTTCGATGGCCAATATCAGTTTCTTTTTTCCAAAATCGAAAAAAGGCCTGGCGACAGGCCTGAACGCAGGCATTGGCAATCTCGGCGTTTCAGTGGTGCAGTTCGTCGTACCCATGGTGATCTCGATGTCCATCTTTGGTCTGGCAGGCGGTGAAGGTCATCGTTTTGCAGGACCAGATGGCGTATCAAAGACAATCTGGCTGCAGAACGCAGGCTTTGTCTGGGTCCCCCTGATTATTGTTTCGACTCTGGCTGCCTGGTTCGGGATGCATGACATCGCAGATGCGAAAGCTTCCTTTGCCGATCAGGCTGTGATCTTCAAGCGTCACCATAACTGGCTGATGTGCTGGTTGTATCTTGGCACCTTCGGTTCCTTTATTGGTTTTTCAGCCGGCCTTGCGTTGTTGACGCAGTCACAGTTTCCGAACGTCAACCCGACCCAGTATGCATTCCTCGGGCCTCTGGTCGGCGCGGCAGTGCGACCCGTAGGGGGATGGGTGTCTGACAAAGTCGGTGGCGCACGCGTCACGCTTTGGACCTTCGTTGGCATGATCTTTGCCGTTGTCGGCGTGATGTATTTCCTGCCAAGCGGTTCAAACCCCGGCAGTTTTCAGGGCTTTCTGGGCATGTTCATTGTCTTGTTCGCACTGACTGGAATAGGTAACGGCTCAACGTTCAGAATGATCCCCGTGATTTTTCTCAATGAGCGTCAACAGGCCGCCAGCAAGGATGCCGCGTCACAGCGTCAGGCCATGCTCGATGGTGGAAAAGAGGCTGCTGCGGTGCTGGGCTTTTCAGGCGCAATTGGTGCCTATGGTGGTTTTTTCATTCCAAAGAGTTTTGGAACAGCCATCGACTTGACCGGTTCGCCTCACGCGGCACTTCTGTGTTTCATCGTTTTTTATACAACGTGTGTATTGGTGACATGGTGGTGGTACGCCCGTCGCAACGCACCGATGCCCTGCTGAATGTAATGCTTGATGGTCGCGATATGCGACGGTTTGGAGAATATGAATGAGTCATTTTTTAGATCGGTTACGGTTTTTTTCGAAAACCAAAGAAGAATTTTCCAATGGCCATGGGGTCGTGGTCGATGAAGACCGTAAATGGGAAGATGCCTATCGCCAGCGCTGGCAGCATGACAAGATTGTGCGTTCGACCCATGGCGTGAACTGCACCGGTTCCTGTTCGTGGAAGGTCTATGTCAAAAGCGGACTGATCACCTGGGAAACCCAGCAGACTGACTATCCGCGCACACGTCCCGATTTGCCAAATCATGAGCCACGCGGTTGTCCCCGTGGTGCCTCGTACAGCTGGTATGTTTACTCGGCGCAGCGTGTCAAGCATCCAATGATGCGCGGGCGCCTGATGGAAATGTGGCGTGATGCGCGCAAGACCATGGATCCGATTGCGGCCTGGGAATATATCAGTCAGGATCCAGAGCGTGCCAAACGCTACAAGAGTGTGCGTGGTCTGGGTGGTTTTGTACGCGCAGACTGGGATACTGTGACCGAAATGATCGCCGCAGCCAATGCCATGACGATCAAGAAATTTGGTCCTGACCGGATTGTCGGGTTTTCGCCGATCCCTGCGATGTCGATGGTGTCGTACGCCGCAGGCGCACGGTACCTGAGCCTCATTGGTGGTGCATGCCTGAGCTTTTATGACTGGTATTGCGATCTGCCTCCCGCCAGTCCCCAGGTCTGGGGTGAGCAGACCGATGTGCCTGAGTCCGCAGACTGGTACAACTCGACTTATCTGATGGTGTGGGGCTCCAATGTCCCGCAGACACGTACACCCGACGCGCACTTCTATACCGAGGTTCGCTACAAAGGAACCAAGACGGTTGCCGTATCAAGCGATTTTGGCGAGATGGTGAAGTTTGGAGATATCTGGCTGGCACCCAAGCAGGGTACTGATGCTGCCCTGGCCATGGCGATGGGGCATGTGATTCTCAAAGAATTCCACCTTACCAAAAAATCTGACTACTTTTGTGATTACGCCAAGCAATACACCGACATGCCTATGCTGGTGATGCTGCGCAGTCACAATGGTGGACTCGTGCCGGATCATTTTCTGCGCGCCTCCCATCTGGCCGATAACCACGGCGAAGCCAATAATCCAGACTGGAAAACATTGCTGATTGACGCCGGCACAGGCGAACTGGTTGTGCCAAATGGCGCGATCGGTCTGCGCTGGGGTGAGGGCACTGTCAATGACGGTCAGCAAGTGGGGCGCTGGAACCTGGAGAAAAAGGATGCTGCCTCGGGTCGCGAAGTCGATCCCGTTTTGAGTATGGTGGATCTTGAGCATGAAGTCGCAGGGGTGAGCTTCCCGTATTTCGGTGGTGAACAAGATGACTTGATGGTACGCAATGTGCCTGTCAAGCGGATGACACTCGCGGACGGTACAAGTGTGCTCGTGACGACCGTGTATGACCTGCAAATGGCCAACTACGGTGTAGATCGTGGTCTGGGAGGCGGTAACGTCGCGACAAGTTTTGACGATGATGTGCCTTACACCCCAGCCTGGCAAGAAAAACACACCACCGTGCCGCGTCATCTGGTGATACAGGTTGCACGTGAATTTGCCCAGAATGCTCACGACACGCACGGTAAGTCGATGGTCATTGTGGGTGCTGCACTGAATCACTGGTATCACATGGATATGACCTACCGTGGCATCATCAATATGCTGATGATGTGTGGTTGCGTGGGACAAAGCGGTGGTGGCTGGGCACACTATGTCGGTCAGGAAAAACTGCGGCCGCAGTTTGGCTGGGCACCTCTGGCGTTCGGTCTGGACTGGTCGCGTCCACCGCGTCAGATGAACGGCACGAGTTTCTTTTATGCGCATACGAGTCAGTGGCGTCATGAAAAGCTGCACGTCGATGAGATTCTTTCGCCTACTGCGGATGTCAGCAAGTACGCCAATATGAGCATGCTGGATCTGAATGCCAAGTCTGAACGCATGGGCTGGTTGCCTTCAGCACCGCAGCTTGAAACCAACCCACTGGATGTGGTGGCAGCAGCTGTCGCCATGGGTAAGGATCCCGTCGCGTATGTAGCAGAGTCGCTCAAGAACGGCAGTCTGAACATGAGCTGTGATGATCCGGACAACCCTGCCAACTTCCCGCGCAATATGTTTGTGTGGCGCTCGAATATTCTTGGTTCGAGTGGTAAGGGCCATGAGTACTTCCTGAAATATTTCCTGGGCGCCCAGAATGCCTTGTTTGGCGACGAGGCGGATGCCATCAAGCCAAGCGAAGTCAAATTCCGCGCAGAGGCCGCAGAGGGAAAGCTTGATCTGATCACCGTGCTTGATTTCCGCATGAGCACAACGTGCCTGTATGGCGACATCGTCTTGCCAACCGCCACATGGTACGAAAAGGATGATCTGAATACTTCGGATATGCATCCGTTCATTCACCCACTGAGCGAAGCAGTACAGCCATTGTGGGAAAGCAAGACAGACTGGGAAATTTACAAGCTGATTGCCAAAAAATTCAGTGAAATTGGTGGAGATTATCTTGGGACACAGAAAGATATTGTTCTGACTCCCTTGCTGCACGACACACCCGGAGAGTTGGGTCAGCCGTTCGAACCAAAAGACTGGAAACATGGCGAGTGCGACCTGATCCCAGGCAAGACTGCACCGAACATGACTGTTGTTGAGCGTAATTACAAAGATATCTATCGCAAGTTCACCTCGATTGGCCCTTTGCTTGAAAAAATGGGCAATGGCGGTAAAGGCATTAACTGGGATACCAAGCACGAAGTGCAAGAGATCGCAGGCATCAGCAAGCTTGTCACTGAGGAAGGTGTCAGTAAAGGACGTCCAAGACTCGACACGGCCATTGATGCGGCAGAGATGATTCTGACATTTGCACCCGAAACCAACGGACATGTTTCGGTCAAGGCATGGGAAGCTCTTTCCAAGATTACCGGGCGTGATCACGTCCATCTGGCAGCGGGTCGAGAGCACGACAAGATTCGATTCCGTGATGTGCAGGCGCAGCCACGCAAGATTATTTCAGCACCGACCTGGTCAGGACTTGAGAGCGAAGAAGTGAGTTACAGCGCTGGCTATACCAACGTGCACGAGCTCATACCGTGGCGCACTCTGACGGGTCGTCAGCAGTTCTATCAGGATCACCGCTGGATGCTGGATTTCGGCGAAGGCTCCTGTGTGTACAAGCCTGCGATTGATACCAAGACCATCAAACCGATGCTTGGCTTCAAGCCCAATGGCCAGAAGGAGATCGTACTGAACTGGCTGACGCCGCACCAGAAGTGGGGCATTCATTCAACCTATTCAGATAATTTGCGCATGCTCACGCTCAGTCGTGGTGGGCCGCACGTATGGATTTCAGAAATTGAAGCCAAAGGCGCAGGCCTGATCGATAACGACTGGGTGGAGGTGTTTAACGTCAACGGCACACTCACCGCGCGTGTGGTTGTCAGTCAGCGCATTCCAAACGGTGTGTGCCTGATGTATCACGCACAGGAAAAAATCATCAACACGCCGGGCGCCGAACTCAGCGGTCAGCGTGGCGGGATCCATAACTCTGTGACGCGTACGGTGCTCAAACCCACGCACATGATTGGTGGCTATGCGCAACAGGCCTGGGGCTTTAATTATTACGGCACAGTGGGCAGTAATCGTGATGAATTCGTGATTCTGCGAAAGATGAATAAAGTTGACTGGCTTGAAGGCAAGCTGGAAGAAGAGGTCACAAAATGAAAATTCGCGCACAAGTTGGCATGGTGCTGAATCTGGACAAGTGTATTGGCTGTCATACATGCTCGGTGACCTGCAAGAACGTCTGGACCAGTCGCGATGGCGTTGAATACGCCTGGTTTAATAACGTTGAAACCAAGCCTGGCATTGGTTACCCCAAGGAATGGGAAAACCAGAAAAAATGGCTGGGTGGATGGCAGCGCACAGCCTCCGGCAAACTCGAACCCCGTCAGGGCAGCAAACTCCGGATCCTGGCAAATATTTTTGCGAATCCGAATCTGCCAGCGATTGATGATTATTACGAACCATTTACGTATGACTATGAGCACTTGCAAAATGCGCCTCTGAGTCAGACGCCTCCGACTGCCCGTCCGATCTCTGTCATTACGGGCAAAAAGATGGAGAAGATCGAATGGGGTCCAAACTGGGAAGATGACCTGGGCGGTGAATTCCACTCGCGTAGCCGTGACGCCTTGTTCGAAGGCGTGCAAAAGGAGATGTATTCGACGTTCGAAAACACCTTCATGATGTACTTGCCCAGACTGTGTGAGCACTGTCTGAATCCGACCTGTGTAGCGAGTTGTCCTTCAGGTTCGATCTACAAGCGTGAAGACGATGGCATTGTGCTGGTGGATCAGGATAAATGCCGCGGCTGGCGTATGTGTATTTCCGGTTGTCCTTACAAAAAGATTTATTACAACTGGCAAAGTGGCAAAGCTGAAAAGTGCACGTTTTGTTACCCAAGGATCGAAGCGGGGCAGCCAACAGTATGTTCCGAGACGTGCGTTGGCCGGATCCGCTATCTGGGTGTGCTGCTCTATGACGCAGACAAGATTGAAGCTGCAGCCTCAGTGGGGAATGAGCAGGATCTGTATCAGAGCCAGCTTGATGTGTTCCTCGATCCGCATTCGGATGAAGTCATTGCCGAGGCACGCAAACAGGGGATTCCTGAGAGCTGGCTGGAGGCTGCCCGCAAATCCCCTGTCTACAAGATGGCTGTTGAGTGGAAGGTCGCCTTTCCGTTACATCCTGAATACCGCACCTTGCCAATGGTCTGGTATATCCCGCCACTTTCGCCGATTCAGTCTGCTGCCGAAGCTGGCCACATGGGAATGAACGGGATTATCCCTGACGTCAAGAGTCTGCGGATTCCTGTCAAGTATCTTGCCAACCTGCTGACTGCAGGTAAGGAAGAGCCTGTGCTGCATGCCCTCGAACGTATGCTTGCGATGCGTGCCTACAAAAGGTCAGAGACCGTGCACGGTGAAAAAGATCTTGCCGTGCTGGAACAGGTCGGACTGTCTGAGGCAATGGTCGAAGACATGTACCAGACGATGGCGATTGCCAACTATGAAGATCGCTTTGTTGTTCCCTCAAGTCATAAAGAAATGGTCGAAGACAGTTTCAACGAGAAGGGCAGCTGCGGGTTCACCTTTGGCAACGGTTGTTCAAGCGGGACTTCGGAAGGAAGTTTGTTTGGCAAGAAGAAACATGGCAGCGATATTTTTATCGAGATGCCCAAGTCACGTAAGGCACGGACCGAAACTATCTAAACCCAAGCTCTGGCTCGAACAGAGTCAGGGGCGGAGAATTCTGATGCAAGACTTTAAATTACTGTCAGCGCTGTTGTGTTACCCGGAGCAGGCTCTGGTCGATGCATTGCCTGAAATACGCGAGATGATCGGACATGACGCGTCATTGACCGTTCAAATTGAACCACTGATGGATTATCTGGAAAGTGGATCCCTGATTTCGATCCAAGAAAACTATGTGGCCACCTTTGATCGCAACCAGCGACACAGCCTGCATCTGTTTGAACACGTGCACGGCGAAAGTCGCGACCGTGGTCAGGCCATGGTGGATTTGCTGACGGAATACCGTAAAAACGGCTTTGATATGGTGACCAATGAGTTGCCGGATTATGTGCCGCTTTTCCTGGAATT
>CANCOC010000077.1 GCA_947379755.1 Alcaligenaceae bacterium
GGATTATTAAATCTGGGCTTTAAAGATGCGTTCAGGCTGTTTGACCAGCCAGCCAAATCATTTAGCTGGTGGGATTACCGAATGAACGGATTCAAGCGTAATGCCGGGATGAGAATCGACCACGTTTTACTGTCAGCGTCACTTGTTGATCAGTGCGCTTCATGCGTCATTGACAAGGGCCCACGAGGCAACGAACAACCTTCAGATCACACGCCCGTTGTGGCAACACTCAGGAGCTAGGACATGGCCACCAAAAACACATCTGCCTCAGATGCCTTGCCGATTGATCATCTGGTCATTAATGTGCAGGACGAGATGGATCAGGCGCAACATATATTTGAGCAACTAGGCTTTACGCTCACACCACGTGGACGCCACACGATGGGCTCCATTAATCATCTGATGATGTTTGATGAGGACTACATCGAACTCATCGGATTGCCAAAGGAAGAAAAAGAGCTGCGTCCTGAGTTGCTAGCCAATCCTGTGGGCATCGAAGGGCTGGTATTTCAAACCAGTCATGCTGAACAGACCCATGCAGCGCTCACAGCACGCAAACTGTCACTCATGCCCGTTCAGAGCTTCTCGCGTCCCGTCGAGCTTGATGGCAGGATGCTGGATGCGCGCTTCAAGACTGTACGACTGACGCCCGGTCAGTTCCCTGCGGGTCGCGTCTATTTTTGTCAGCACTTCACTCCTGAACTGGTCTGGCGAAAGGAATGGCAAACACATAAAAATGGTGCCTATCGGATTGCAGCTTTACTGGTAGTCAGTGACCAGCCTGAACAGGATGCCAGACAGTATCGTCTGGTCAGCGGCGGCACCATCGTGCAGGGCAACAATGGAGAGTTCCGAATCTGCGGCAAAAACTACGCACTCGTCTTCATTACCCAGGCGGCGTATGAAGCCTGCTACGGTCCACTGGTGTGTGAGGGCCACAGCAGAGCCAGTTATTTTGGTGCCATTGCGCTTAAAACACACAATCTGGATGCGGTCAGAGAAACACTCCATCAGGCGGACCCTGAAAGCAATATTCGGTGGCGCGACATGGAAAACCGTATTTCACTGGACGTACCAGGCTTTAATACCGTTCTGGAATTTGTTGAAACAAACTTTTTTTGAGGAGATGTTGAACATGTTAAGAATCTGGGGTCGAATTTCGTCGATCAATGTACGCAAAGCAGTCTGGACAGCACAAGAATTAGGATTGGAATTTGAGCGAATCGATGCGGGGGGTGCATTTGGTTTGGTCAAGACCCCTGAATATATTGCGATGAACCCAAATTCAGTCGTACCTACACTTGTGGATGGCGACTTTATCTTGTGGGAGTCAAACGTCATCGTGCGCTACCTCTGCGCCAAATATTCAATGGGAAACCTTTATCCTGTGGATCTGCAGGACAGGTTTGATGCAGAGCGCTGGATGGACTGGCAGCAAACAACATTTAGCCCCTCGGGCCGTAATGCCTTTTGGGAATTAATTCGCGTTCCTGAATCTGAGCGCGACATGAAAAAAGTCGAGGCATCCATCGCCTCAACTGAACCCCTGCTCGATCGACTAGAAGCTCATTTAAGCAAACATGCATTCATGTCCTCGGGTCGCCTGACAATGGCGGACATTGCGCTGGCCTGCGAAGTGCACCGCTGGTTTGGCTTGGGCGTCTCGACCAAAAAACGCCCTTGCCTTGAGGACTGGTATGCACAGATTCTTGCCCGCCCTGCTTCAACCGGCGTCCTGACGCTCCCCTTGTCCTGATCAGACAGCGGGGTCGCGGTTCTCCTTACGGATCTGATCGATCTCATCGAGCACTTCCTGGCTAAGCTGAGTACCGTAAGCTGAGATGTTTTCATCTAGCTGGGCAATACTTGTGACGCCAATGATGGTGCTGGCAACCTGCCATTTGTTGTAGCAAAATGCCAGCGCCATCTGGGTAGGCGTCATGTCGTGGGCACGTGCGAGTGCGTTGTAGCGGCGTGCCGCATTCACCGCCTCATCCCTGCCCCAACGCTGCTTACGCACAGATTCGTACTTAGCAATGCGACCTTCGGCCGGAGCATCGGGGCCGGTAATACCGCTTTGATCATATTTCCCGGTCAGCAAACCAAATGCCAGAGGGGAATAAGCCAGTAACGAAACACCCAGCCGATACATTGATTCATCCAGAGCATTTTCTACGGTGCGGTTAATCAGACAATAGACATTCTGAACTGTTGCGATTCTTGGCAAACCATGCATCTCTGCCAGACGGACAAACTCGTGCACACCATACGGTGTTTCGTTTGACACGCCGATTTCACGCACCTTGCCTGCCTTGACCAGACGGCCAAGTGCAGCAAGCTGCTCATGGATTGAGGTCGTCTCAGGTGTATCTTTGGCAGGATCGAAATACATCTGACCAAAAGCAGGCACGTGACGTACTGGCCAGTGAATCTGATAAAGGTCAATCACATCTGTCTGCAACCTGCCAAGGCTATCGTGACAGGCCTGCTCAATATCAGCGCCTGTCAGATCTGGTTTGCCCCCGCGAATCCACTCCATCCCGCCGCGCGAAGGTCCTGCAACTTTGGTCGCAAGCACAATCTGCTTGCGTGCGCCGGGATTTTTAGCCAGCCAGGTTCCAAGGATGCTCTCGGTGCGGGTAAAGGTCTGCGCCCTGACAGGCACTGAATACATTTCTGCAGTATCCAGAAAGTTGATCCCTCGTTCAAGCGAATGATTCAGTATTGCGTGAGCACCCGCTTCGTCGACCTGCTCACCAAAGGTCATGGTTCCCAGGCAGATTGGTGTCACCGCCAGATCAGACTGACCGAGATGGATATGTTTCATAAAAATCCTTAATTTATATTCAGGTAAGCAAATGCCTTGCGTATGATGAGCATGAATGTAGCGCCAAAGTCAGACTTCCATATACAAATAGATGCTTAGGCCTACATTTTGGTAAAGTTTCAGTCACATTCAAAAATATATAAGACGGAGCAAGCTTTGACCTCAACATTGAACAACTCACACGTAGCAGTCATCACGGGCGGTGCACGCGGAATCGGCCTTGCGGTCGCAAACTGGTTTTTAGCGCATGATTATCGCGTGGCCATCATCGATATTGATGGTGACACACTTAAACGAACTGAAAAAGAGCTCAATGATGTGAGTCGCGTACTGGCCATTCACGCCGATGTCTCCAAGCCTGAGGAAGTCCAGTCTGCCATTGATCAGGTCGAGCAGACATTTGGCCGCATCGATGCGCTGGTCAACAATGCTGGCGTTGCAGTGTTCAAACCTATTGGCGAGACAACGTTCGAAGAATTCCGTTTCGTCATGGGCACCAATCTGGATGGTGCATTCCTGTGCACCCAGGCATGCGTGAAAGTGATGAAAAAGTCAGGAGATGGAGGCGCAATCGTCAATATCGCATCCATTTCAGGACTGCGCGCCAGCACCTTGCGCGTAGCCTACGGCACAAGCAAGGCAGCCCTGCTGCACTTCACCAAACAAATCGCAGTCGAGCTTGGCACAGTGGGGATTCGCGCCAACGCGGTCGCGCCAGGTCCTGTAGACACCGAAATGGCAAAACTCGTCCATAGCGTGGCAATTCGCTCAGATTATTACGACACCATTCCAATGAATCGCTATGGAACTCCAGAAGAAATCGCTAATGCGGTTGGTTTTTTGTGTAGTCCTGCGGCCTCCTTCATCAACGGTCAGTTCCTGGCAGTTGATGGCGGCTTTGATGCCTCGGGTGTTGGCATCCCGACCCTGCGTAATAGCCAATAAAGTATCAGCCCAATCTGGTGAGATACCCAGATTGGCCAATACGCGCTAAATTGAACAATAAATTTATAGAATCATTCAATCAGCATTGCGTACCGATTGTCCATAAAAGAGGCAGCATCACATGAATCAACCATATATCGTTGGCTGGGGCCATACCCAATTTGGCAAGCTCGACAGTATCGACATGGAGCAGCTCATCCGCGAAGCCGCCCTGCCCGCCATAGCAAGCGCCGGACTCGAACCCTCGGATATCGACGGAATCTTTGTCGGGCACTTCAATGGCGGCTTTGTCCCCCAGGATTTCAGCGGTGCGATGATTGCCGTGGCGATTCCGGAGTTTCGCCACACGCCCTCGGTGCGACTTGAGAATGCATGCGCGACAGGCTCTGCTGCCATCTGGGCGGCACTGGATGCACTGGCCAGCGGTCGCATCAAGCGTGCACTGGTCGTCGGCATGGAAAAAATGAATACCTTACCGAATCAGCAGATTGGCGAAATTTTGCTCAAATGCTCGTACGTCAAGGAAGAAGGCGATACGCCCGGTGGATTTGCTGGCGTGTTTGGCCAGATTGCAGGCGAATATTTCAAACGTTTTGGTGATCAGTCTGATGCCCTGGCAGCGATTTCTGCAAAAAATCATGCCAACGGCGTACATAATCCTTACGCGCACATGAAACGCGATCTGGGTTTTGATTTCTGTCGCAACCCCTCGGACAAAAACCCTTTTGTCGCAGGCCCGCTCAAGCGTTCGGACTGCTCGCTGGTGACAGACGGCGCTGCAGCCCTGGTGCTGTCACTGGAGCCCTTGCCTGGTGCGAAGGTTCCTGCCGTGCGCTGGCGCTCACGCACCCATGTCAATGAATTCCTGCCTTTGTCGCGTCGCGACCCCACCAGGTTCGAAGGTGCCGCGATGACCTGGCAAAAAGGCCTCGCAGCAGCAAATGCTTCACTCAGTGATATCCATTTTGTCGAGACACATGATTGCTTTACGATTGCAGAGCTGCTTGAGTATGAAGCAATGGGGCTGGCACCTCAGGGTCAGGGTGCGCGCGTGATTCTCGATGGAGTGACACGCATGGATGGCAAACTGCCGGTCAACCCATCAGGCGGTCTGAAATCGCGCGGTCATCCGATTGGCGCAACAGGTGTGTCACAACACGTCATGGCTGCAATGCAATTATCTGGACTGGCAGGCGACATGCAGGTTCGCGGGGCCAATGTTGGTGCGGTTTTCAATATGGGTGGTGCTGCCGTGGCGAATTACCTGAGTGTGCTTGAGGCAACCTGAGCGCCAAGGCCTCTTAGCCACGCAACCCCGTACTGAACAACATCGACCCAAACACACTGGAATCGTATTGAATACTGAAATATTTAAGGCTGCTCAGGTGATGAACCTGGGCCGTTTGCTCACGCATACAGCAACGCTCTTTCCTGATCATACGGCGCTCATCCAGGGTCAGGAGTGCTGGACCTGGTCGCAGATCAATGCGCGCGTCGACGCCATGGCGAATGCCCTGCACAGCCTGGGCATCCGCAAAGGTGATCGCATCCTGCTGCAGTCACGCAATAATATTCAAACGTTTGAGACCTGCTGGGTGGCATTTAAACTAGGCTGTGTCTGGGTACCGACTAATTTTCGCCTGACACCCCCCGAGGTTGCTTACCTGGGTGCTTCGAGCGGTGCAGTGGCCATGATTGTCGAAGACCTCTTTCATGCACATACAGATGCTGTACTGGCCGAGTCAGCAACCCTCAAACATGTGATTACGATCGGCCAGCCGCGCACAGGTGAGCAGTCTTATGAATCGCTGATCACACAGCATATGGGTGCTGCGCCAATCGAAGCAACCGTTGCCTGTGACGATCCTTTATGGTTCTTTTATACGTCAGGTACAACAGGCAAACCCAAAGCCGGAATTCTGACTCATGGTCAGATGGCCTTTGTGGTAACCAACCACCTGGCAGAACTCATTCCAGGGACAAACGAAAAAGACTGTTCGATTGCTGTCGCCCCACTGTCTCACGGTGCAGGCATCCACGCCCTGCTGAACGTTGCGCGTGGAGCGGCAACAATCCTCATGCCCAGCGAAAAATTCGATCCGGAAAGGTTCTGGGAGATGGTGCAACGTTACCGGGTGACCAACCTGTTTACCGTTCCCACCATCGTCAAGATGCTGGTCGAGCACCCCGCTGTCGATCAGTATGACCACAGCTCCCTGCGATATGTGATTTATGCAGGCGCGCCGATGTATCGCGCCGATCAGAAGCGCGCACTTGAAAAGCTCGGAAAAGTACTGGTTCAGTATTTTGGCCTCGGTGAAGTCACTGGCAACATTACTGTGCTGCCACCAGAGATGCACTCTGCCGATGACGAAGATATCAATGCCAACATTGGCTCCTGCGGCCGACCCCGGGTCGGAATAGAAGTCGCCATCCTGAACGACAAACTCGAACATGTTGCAACCGGCGAAATTGGTGAAATCTGTTGCCGTGGACCCGCCGTTTTTGCTGGGTATCATGGCAATCCGGAGGCAACAGTCAAAGCCCTGCGTGGTGGCTGGTTTCACACAGGCGATCTTGGACGTCTGGATGCGCGCGGCCTGTTGTATATCACTGGCCGTGAGTCCGACATGTATATCTCCGGTGGCTCAAACGTCTACCCGCGCGAAGTCGAGGAGGTGCTACTCACACACCCTGGTGTAGCAGAAGTGGCGATCCTGGGTGTACCTGATCCTAAGTGGGGTGAAATCGGCATTGCCGTCATTGTCAGGAATCCTGAAAACAGGCATCTGGAAAGTGATGAGCTGCTTGCTTATCTGGATGGTCGGTGTGCGAAATATCGCTGGCCCAGACAATTCATTTTTTGGGATAGCATGCCCAAGTCGGGATATGGAAAGATCGTCAAGAAAGATATCAAACTTTTATTGATCGAACGCGGTGAGCTTACGGCTGAATCTAAAAAATAAAACCACTCACTAGGGACAACCCTAGAGGGCCGTTTTACGATGCCCACCCATGTTAAAAAGCATGCAACATTCAGGAGACAAAAATATGTCGATTACTCGTCGCTCATTACTAATCGGTGCTGGTGCAGGTGTCATGGCTGCCCCTTTTTCAGGTGCTTTTGGACAAAAGGCAGAGTTTAATTACAAGTTTGCGCACAATATGCCCGTGACACACCCAGTCAACGAGCAAGCAACGGCCATGGCTGATGCCCTGCGCTCGGAAACAAACGGACGACTGGACCTGCAAATATTTCCAAACAGTCAGCTAGGCAACGACACGGACACTCTGAGCCAGCTGCGTTCAGGTGGGGTTGAGTTTTTTTCGTTGTCTGGCCTGATTCTCCAGACACTCGTGCCTGCCGCAGGTATCAATGGTGTGGGTTTCGCGTTTCCTGACTATCCTTCAGTCTGGAAAGCAATGGACGGCGATCTTGGTGCACACATTCGCAAAGAAATATCCAAGAAGGGTCTGATTGCGATGGACAAGATCTGGGACAATGGTTTTCGCCAGATCACGACCTCGACGCGTCCGATCAATAAAGCCGAGGATCTGAAGGGCATGAAGATTCGTGTTCCACCTTCACCGATGTGGACATCGATTTTCAAATCACTTGACGCCTCGCCGACTTCGATCAACTTTGCAGAAGTCTACTCGGCACTGCAGACAAAAATCGTTGAAGCCCAGGAAAATCCTCTTGCGATTATTTCTACGGCCAAACTCTACGAAGTACAAAAGTATCTTTCAATTACCAACCACATGTGGGATGGGTACTGGATGCTGGCAAACCGCAAGGCGTTCGAAAAGCTGCCAGCCGATCTGCAAAAACTGGTCAGCAATAAATTTAATGAGGCTGCTGTAAAAGAGCGTGCCGCAACCGAAGCACTCAATACCAACCTGCAGAAAGAGCTCGCGGATAAAGGGATGACAATCAACCAGGCCGATACGGCATCGTTGCGCGCCAAACTGAAAAGCGCCGGTTTCTATGCGGAGTGGAAGGCCAAGTTCGGTGATGAAGCCTGGAGCATCCTTGAGCGTTACACCGGCAACCTTACATGAAACAGCAAGAGCCGAATAAGCAGAACAGTGGCATAGACATCATGGCTGCAGTCGTTCACGGGCAGGAAGTCGCTGCCTATGACCGACCCTGGCTCAAGGCGCTCGACAAAGGTCTGGGCTTGCTGGTAGAGATACCAGCAGCTTTGCTGGTGCTTGCCGATATTATTGTTCTGCTGTGCGGTGTGATTTCACGTTTTGTGATTCAAAAGCCGCTCATCTGGTCTGATGAGCTGGCCTCGCTGCTGTTTCTCTGGCTGGCGATGATTGGCTCGGTGGTCGCCTTCAGACGCGCAGAGCACATGAGAATGACGTCTCTTGTCAGCAAGTTTGGGCCACAAACGCGTGCATTACTCGAAGCCATCGCAGTCGTCGCCTCGCTGGCGTTCTTACTGATGATTGGCTGGCCTGCGCTTGAATATGCAATTGATGAGCTCGACATCACCACTCCGGCCATGGAAATCAACAATGGCTGGCGTGCGGCGGCGCTCCCGGTTGGCATAGCACTGATGGCTGTGTTTGCCGTCATACGTCTGCTGCGCGTCTCGAGTCCCAAACAAATTTTGCAGGCTGCGGTTTTGATTGCGGCACTCACCCTTGCTTTCTGGTTGTGCCGCCCGCTGTTCATGGAGCTTGGACGCACCAACCTGTTGATCTTCTTTGTGGGTGTGGTCCTGATTACAGTACTGGCCGGGGTACCGATCGCCTTCTGTTTTGGTCTGGGTACCTTTAGTTATCTTGCACTCTGTACCAATACCCCACTGACGATCATGGTCGGACGCATGGAAGACGGCATGTCGCACTTGATTCTGCTTGCGATTCCTCTTTTTGTGTTCCTCGGTCTGCTGATCGAAATGACAGGAATGGCGCGTGCGATGGTTGGCTTTCTAGCCAGTATGCTTGGACGGGTACGCGGTGGCTTATCCTACGTGCTGATTGGTGCCATGTATCTGGTCTCTGGCATATCGGGCTCAAAAGCTGCCGATATGGCAGCTGTTGCTCCGGCTTTGTTTCCCGAGATGCGAAAACGTGGCGCCAAAGATGGCGACCTGGTGGCATTGCTTGCGGCGACTGGCGCACAGACTGAAACAGTTCCGCCGAGCCTGGTGCTGATTACGATCGGTTCTGTCACGGGAGTCTCGATCGCGGCACTTTTTACAGGAGGTCTGCTACCTGCGATCGTGCTGGCAGCTATGCTGTGTGCGGTGGTGTGGTTTCGCTACCGCAACGAAGACATCAGTGCCGTCGAACGTCCTCCGCTCAAAAGAGTCATGCAGCTGTTTTTTATCGCCTTTCCTGCACTGGCACTTCCCTTTGTCATCCGCGCAGCAGTGGTCGAAGGGATCGCTACACCGACCGAAGTCTCCACCATTGGAATCGTCTACGCCATTATTGCAGGACTGGTGGTCTACAGGCAGTTTGACTGGAAGCGCCTGGGCCCGATGCTGATCAGCACAGCATCCCTTTCAGGTGCCATTTTGCTTATCATTGGTACAGCAACCGGCATGGCCTGGGGACTCACACAGTCTGGTTTTTCAAAGTTACTGGCTGAAACCATGGCAAATTTGCCGGGTGGTGCGCCCATGTTCATGGCTGTATCGGTCCTGGCCTTCATTGTGCTGGGCTCTGTACTCGAAGGCATACCGGCAATTGTGTTGTTTGGCCCTCTGCTGTTTCCAATTGCTCGCCAACTGGGCATTAATGAGGTGCACTACGCCATGGTAGTCGTCCTCTCAATGGGACTTGGGCTGTTTGCCCCCCCGCTGGGTGTCGGGTATTACGCTGCCTGTGCGATCGGCCGGGTTAATCCGGATGTTGGGGTCCGGCCTATCATTGGCTATATGATCGCGCTGCTGATTGGCATCATTATTGTGGCGGTCTTCCCCTGGATCTCGATCGGATTCCTGTAACAAAACGTCTATCCCTCCAATGACTGCACACATCGCCTTTCTGACGCCGATGGCCCCCGCGGTGCTCACTGAAATCAGGCGCCATTTGCCGTCAGGGTTCTCGATCGCTTTTGCCCAGACCAATGCGCGCACTGAACATGAACAGATGCTCAAAGAGGCTGAGTACGTGATTGCAGCAGCAACCTGGATGGACGCAGACCTGATTCTCCACGCACCCAAACTCAAGATGATCCAGAAATGGGGAATCGGCGTCGACAAGATTGATCTGAACGCCGCTCGTCAAGCCAGGGTGACCGTAGCGATCACCTCAGGTGCAAGCTCAGGCCCTGTCGCCGAACACGCGATCATGCTGATGCTGGCCGTTTATCGTCGGCTCCCCATGGCCCACCGGAGTTTGGGTCAGGGCCAGTGGCTGGCAGCGACCCTGCGCCCACTTTGTTATCAGCTAGAGAAAAAAACCGTTGGTCTACTCGGCTTTGGCAACATTGCCCAGCACGTCGCACGTCGCCTGCAAGGATTTAACGTCAATGTGATTTATCACAGCCGCACACGAGTGAACACTCAGATCGAAGATCGTCTGCATGCTCAGCATGTAGATTTCGACACACTGATCAAACAAAGTGATGTACTGAGTGTGCACATTCCTTCGAGCCCCACCACGCACCACCTGATCAATGCAGAAGTTCTGCGAAAGATGAAGCCATCTGCCATTCTGATCAATACCGCACGTGGGGAGATCGTCGATGAGGGAGCACTGATTGAGGCTTTGCGCACGGGACAGCTGGGTGGCGCCGGACTCGACACCTTTGAAGGTGAGCCGACGCGTGCAGACAATCCCCTCCTGCACATGGATCAGGTTGTGGCCACACCTCACTCAGCTGGCGCAGTATTGGACAATGTTGGCAATATCGTGAGGCACGCCTTTCGCAATATTGAACTTTTTTCAAATGGGCAAGATCTCTCCCCTGAAGACCTCGTGATCCGCATCGAAAAATGACTTCCCAACATGGGAGGAAGGTTGAATAATGTTTGCATAAATGAGTCTTTCATTTTGCAAAATAATAAAACAGGGGATGCTCGTGAGCGGCAAATTTTCAACGGATTTTGAACCCTTAAAGGGTAAAGTCAGCCCTGAAGAATGGGAAACACGCGTCACGCTGGCGGCCTGCTATCGTTTGATGGACAAGTTCGGTATGACCGATATGATTTATAACCACATTACCGCACGTATTCCAGGCACTGAAGATTTACTGATTAATCTGTATGGCTTGCTATACAAAGAGATCACCGCCTCCAGTCTGGTGCGCATCACGGTTGAAGGTGAAATCGTGCATAAGCAGGACACCGATTACGGAATCAATAAATCAGGTTATGTGATCCATGGCTGCATCCATGTTGCACGTCCGGATGTCAACTGTGTGATTCATACACACACGCGCGCTGGAATGGCTGTGGCATCCATGGCGTGCGGACTGTTGCCGATGACTCAGACGGCGAGCCGCTTTAACAACCATATTGCCTATCATGACTTTGAAGGTCCGGCCGTGGATGTCGCAGAACGGGTGCGTCTGGTCAGGGATCTGGGTGAGCACAACGCCATGATTCTGCGCAACCATGGCCTGCTCACCAGCGGCGCCTCAGTGCCCCAGGCGTTTAATTTGATGTATCAATTAGAAATGTCCTGTCGCGCGCAGGTCGATGCGATGGCTGCCGGTACCCAACTCGCCTTACCGCTTACTGAAATTCTTGAAAAGTCGGCACATCTGTATCAACCCAATGTGCGACGGCCTTACGGTGAACTGGAGTGGCATGCCATGCTCAGACTGCTCGAAGCTGAACCGAGTGGATTTGCCCACTACGCCTCATGATGACCCATAAACTAGCTGGCATCTGTGACTGCCACACGCATGTGTTTCCGCCCGCAGAGGCATTCCCTTTCTCTCAGACTCGACATTACACACCTGCTCTGGCTTCGATTGAATCCCTGCATGCGATGCATCAGTCAATTGGTGTCGAGCGCGTAGTCATCGTGCATCCTAGCCCCTATGGTGCAGATAACGCCTGTCTGTTATGGGCACTCCAGACCATTGGAGAAAATGCCAGAGGTGTCGCAGTCATTGATGATGCAACATCAGAGCAGACGCTTGCCCAGTTGCACGACGCGGGTGTCCGGGGCACTCGCCTGAACCTCGAAACCGTTGGTCAGAATGATCCTTGCATTGCACAGCAACAGTTACTGCGCACGGCCAGGCAAGTTGCCCCTTTTGGATGGCATATCCAGCTCTATACCAATCTGGGTGTGATCGAAGGCCTCCATGACACGATCATGCAGTCACCAACACCTGTGGTGATTGACCACTTCGGTCGCCTGAAGGCCAATGAATCTCTTAATCAGCCAGGTTTTGAAACCTTGCTGTCGCTGGTGCGCGCAGGCAAAGTCTACGTCAAACTCTCTGCGGCCTACCGGGTCTCTGAAGCGCCCGACTATGCCGACGTCACACCTTTTGCGCACGCGTTGATCGATGCGAATCCTGACCGGATGCTGTGGGGCACTGACTGGCCACACCCCTTCCCTCCCAAGGGATATGTGCGAACGCCTGACAGGATTGAAGAGTTTCACGACGAAGACAATCAGGCGGTGATGCGGCGCATATTGCAATGGGCACGTACGGAACAGGTTGCTAAAAAGATTCTGGTCGATAACCCCGCGAGACTTTACGACTTTAAAAGGTAAATCCGAGATTCGTTGTTTAAGTGATTTTTAAAGGTATGACGACATCACACCAGCATTAGACTGGGGGAGACAACATGCGTGTTATTCAAAATCTTATGTTCGGCACCTGCCTGCTTTTGACCTGCGGATCGGCCTGTTTCAGTGCAAATACTCTGGCTCAGGATGCCGCGACTTATCCAAATCGTCCCATCAGAATGATTGTGCCCGTTGCACCAGGTGGCAATGTGGATATCGTGGCACGTGCGATCGCTGAACCTCTTTCGCGTGCACTCGGTCAGCAAATCATTGTAGAAAATAAACCCGGGGCCAGTAGCCTGCTGGGCACCAATCTGGTGGCAAAGGCCCCACCCGATGGCTATACCCTGCTTGCACACTCAACCACATTTGTGACCGCACCCGTGCTGCTTAAAGACGCGGGCTACGATCCGGTCAGTGATTTTGAACCGATCTCAGTGACTTGTCAGATTCCAATGGTGCTGGTGGTCAATCCTGACAAAATCCCTGCGCGTAACCTGAAAGGTTTTATTGCGCTGTCCAAAGCCCAGACCAGGGAACTGGCCTATGCGTCGTCTGGCAACGGCTCAACCGGGCATATTGCTGCAGAGCTATTCAGTCATGCAGCAGGAGTCTCTTACCTGCACATTCCCTACAAAGGCAACTCCCAGGCGATGATAGACTTACTTGGCGGACAAATTCCGTTCATGTTCGATCAGGTCAGCACTTCCGCACAATATGCATTGAATGGCAAACTATTTGCCATTGGAGTGACAAGCAAGGTGCGCTCCCCAATTTTGCCCGAGGTACCAACGCTGGATGAAGCCGGCCTGACAGGCTTTGAGGATTCAACCTTCAATGGTTTGTTCGCACCCGCTGGCACGCCACCAGAGATCATTGACCGACTGCACAGAGAGGTTTCGCTTGTCCTGAAGTCCCCTGTCCTGGTTGAGATATTCAAAGCCAAAGGGGTTGAGCTTGTAGCCAGTCCAAGCCCTCAGGATTTCGGTTTATATATTTCAAGGCAAATGCAGCGCTATCAGGAACTGGCAAGGGTCGCAAATATTCGGGCGGACTGAACTCAATAGTCAAGGGCAAGGCGTATACGACCTTGCCCCTGAACACACATGCTGCACGTGAATCTTAGCGAGCGTCGTGCGAATGAATCTGCAACGCCTCAAGAAAGCGCGAGACCATATTGTAGGCACCGACGGTCGCGGTTAGCTCAACCAGCAGGCGGTCACTCAGCTGTGCCTTGACTGCGGCAAAAACCTCAGGTGAGACCTGAATATTTTTGGTCATCGCATCGGTATAGGCAAGCACTGAACGCTGCAACGCATCAAACTTGGTGGAGGACTCCCACTCGTTGAGGTCGTCAAGCTGCGCCTGGGACACACCTTCACGCAAAGCAATCGGAGCATGCTGCTCTGCTTCATAGGGTGCGCCATTAATGACTGCGACGCGCATGATGACAAGCTCACGCAATGCTGCAGGCAAGGTGCTGTGCTGACGAACGGCAGTCAGGTAATTGAGCCAGCCGCTGGCAATTGGCGGGCTATTCAACAGCATTTGATAGAGATGCAAGAC
>CANCOC010000078.1 GCA_947379755.1 Alcaligenaceae bacterium
TACTGAAGAAGTCATCTCCGGTCTACAACGTGTCATGCGTGACAGCGGTCGCAAATAAAGGAATTGATCATGGCGACTATCCTGCGCATGCCAGAAGTTGCAGCCAACGCGACGTCCGCAACGCTCGTGAGCTGGAGTAAAAAAGAGGGCGACTCGATTGCGATAGGCGAGAGTATTGCCGATATCGAAACTGAAAAAGCCGTGATTGAGTTCAATGTCGAGACTGCGGGCGTGATCGCCCGGTTGCTTGTCAGTCAGGGAGATGAGGTTTCAGTAGGTGCTCCCATCGCTGTCATACGCGGACCGAAGGATACTCAGGAGGATGTTGATCGTCTCTTGTCTACCTCAGCCGCACACAAGGCTGTGATCACCAGCGCAGACTCTCAGGTTTCTACGATTTCAAACCGTAACCCTGAGCCCGTAGCGCCGAGCCCCGTGGTTCTGACGCAACCGGCACCCGTACCAGTGCCCGCTGCCCTATCGGTTTGCGCGTCGGTCACCAGTACCCGCGTTTTTGCAAGTCCTGTAGCAAGACTGCTTGCCAGTCAGCACGCGATTGATCTGGGTGCTGTGCATGGAAGTGGTCCGAATGGCCGTGTGGTCAAGCACGATGTGCAGCTGGTCATTCAGGGCGCAGCTGAATCGCCTGGCCATGCACGACAAACATTGTCCCGCCCACCACCGACGTTGGTGCCGCACACCAATATGCGACGCACCATTGCACGTCGACTCACTGAAAGTAAATCAACTGTTCCGCATTTTTATTTGTCACTCGATTGCCGCATGGATCGGCTGCTTGCATTGAGAGCCGAAATCAATGCCACTCAGCCACAGAAAGTCTCGATCAATGACTGTGTGCTCAAGGCGACAGCGATTGCCTTGCGTGACGTGCCTGAGATGAATGTTGCCTGGACAGACGCGGCGGTTCAGAAATTCCACGAGGTCGATATTTCAGTTGCGGTATCTACTGAAAAAGGCCTGATGACGCCAATCATCCGTGATGCGGCCAGCCAAAGCCTGCTTCAGATTGCTGCGCAAGCTGCTCAGATGGCCGCGCGTGCAAGAGCCGGACAGCTACGTTCCGATGAGTTCCTTGGGGGCAGCTTTAGCGTGAGCAATCTTGGCATGTACGGAATAGATGAGTTCGCAGCGATTATCAATCCTCCTCAGGCCGGTATTCTGGCGGTAGGAGCCATACGTCAGGAGCCCGTTGTCGATCCTGATGGACGGATTGTCGTGGGACAGTTGATGTGTTGTACTTTATCTGTTGACCATCGTTGTGTGGATGGCGCCGTAGCGGCCCGCTGGCTTGCCGCGTTCAGGCAACTGATCCAGAATCCGGTCACCCTATTACTCTAAGCATGGAGAGCAATCGCAATGTATGACTTTTCAAATCGCACGCTTGTATTGACGGGTGCCAACGGTGGCATAGGCAAGGAGACGGCGAAACTCTTTTACGCCTGCGGGGCCAATCTTGTGCTGGCGGATCTGGATGCAGCCAGTCTGGAAGGTTTTGCCGCGACACTGAATCCAGATGGGAAGCGAGTGGTGTCCATGAAGATGGATGTTTCACAGGCGAGTGACAGTGATCGTCTTGTCAAGCTTGCACAAGATACGTTTGGCGGCATTGATTTTCTGGTACCTGCAGCGGGTATCTATAAAGCTCACCCGATTCGTGAAATGACCGATGAGCAGTGGCGAGAAACCATGAGCATCAATCTCGACGGTGTATTTCTGCTTTGTAAGCGCGCACTCCCTTTGTTGCGCGAGAATAGTTCGATTGTGAACATCAGTTCAATGGCGGCGCACCGTGGTGCTTTCTATAACGCACATTACAGTGCAACCAAAGGTGCACTGATCAGCCTGACGCGTTCGCTTGCCCGAGAGCTCGGACCAGCCACACGTGTCAATGCAGTGTCCCCCGGGATGATCGATACACCCATGGCGGCGGATCTGATCCGTGCGCGTGGTGCTGATGGCATTGCACAGACACCACTCAAGCGTGTCGGTCAGCCCGGTGAAATTGCCTCGGTCATTGCGTTTTTGTGCAGCAATGGTGCAAGCTTCATCACAGGTGAAGTGATCAATGCGAATGGTGGCCTGCACATGGCAGGTTAGTCCGGCAGCTGTTGATAGTGTCGAGCGAGAGTTTTGAAGTCCTCGACTTTTGGGTCGAGGGCGTTTTCTTCAAGCAGGATATCGCCAACAGCTTGCGCAATCGATTCTGCCAGACGTGCATCCAGGAATAACAGGCGTGATCGTCTGGCCAGCATATCTTCAACGGTGCGCGCATATTCATACCGTGCTGCGAAACGCACCATGGCCTCAGTCAGCCCCGCGGCAAGTGTTCGCTCTGCTCCGGGCAGAGACTGCACGGTCGCGGCCTCGTCCCCGTAGGCAGGCAGTCCGGGTGTGTCAGCCATCTTGTGTCCAACAGTATGTCCACGCTGTGCCCCCAGCAGCGGCAGGTTGTTTGTGACTGATGGTTGACCTGCTGGCAGTAAGCCTGCCTCAACGCAATGTTTCAGCGCATCCTGGGCCATGGCGCGATAGGTGGTCCATTTTCCGCCTGTGACAGTTACGAGTTGCGTGGGGCTGATTAGTACGGTGTGTTCACGACTGATTTTTTTGGTATTGCCGCCATCATCTTCAGGGGGTTTGACTAAGGGGCGCAAACCGACCCAGATGCTGAGTACATCAGCACGGCCAGGTGCATGCTTGAGGTAGCGTGCCGATTCTCGCAGAATAAATTCCAGTTCTTCCTTGAATGGTTCAGGTTCACGGCTCAGATTGTGCCTGGGCGTATCGGTGGTCCCGATAATGACTTTACCCAGCCAGGGAACAGCAAACAGCACCCTGCCATCTGCGGTGTGGGGAACAATCAGTGCTTTGTCGCCAGGTAAAAACTTACGATCAACAACAATATGGACGCCCTGGCTGGGAGCGACGATGTCGGATATCTTTTTGCCTGAATCAGGATTGTCCTGTTTGCGGATCGCATCCACCCAGACGCCTGTGGCATTGATCACGCAGTGCGCCTGGATTTTAAATTGCTGCTGTGATTCTGTATCCAGAGCGGTGAGGCCCGAGACGCGACCCTGTGCGTGCGACAGACTGGTGACCTTGCAATAATTTACAAGCAGGGCGCCTTGTTGTGCTGCGGTTCTCGCGAGCGCGAGTGCCAGGCGTGCATCATCGAACTGGCCGTCCCAGTATTGCAAAGAACCTTTCAGGTGCTGTGGATGAATATTGGGTAGCGATTGCTGTGTGCCTTTGACACCCAGGAATCTGGTGTGACCCAGACCGCGACGTCCTGCCAGCAGGTCGTACAGCACCAGGCCGATGCCATAAAAGGGAATCTCCCAGAACTTGTAGCAGGGCAAAATGAACGCGAGGGGCTGCGCGAGATGCGGCGCGTTATGCAGGATTGTCGCGCGCTCGTGCAGGGCTTCGTGCACCAGAGAGACATTGCCTTGTGCCAGGTAGCGCACACCGCCATGTACCAGTTTGGTGGATCGCGAAGAGGTGCCTTTGGCAAAATCATCAGACTCAAGCAGAACGACAGAATATCCCCTTGATGCTGCATCCAGTGCAATTCCCAGGCCTGTTGCGCCTCCACCAATAATTGCCAGGTCATACTGCCGGGGCTGGGCAAGCACTGCCAGCAACTCCTGTCTGGATGTGTAGTGCAAGGTAGCTGGTGATTCTGTTTGCATGATGTTCTGTCTGTTTGGCGGGTAGGGGGCGATGCAGTGCAGGGAATTAATTCTGGATGACGTCTTCGGACCAGCCGCGGGCACGATCAACCGCTTGCTTCCAGCGCGCGAGTTTTGCTATGCGATCAGCTTGTGACATCTGAGGCTCAAAGCGGCGTTCCACGGCCCACTGCGAGGTGATTTGATCCGTGTCCGACCAGAATCCCACGGCAAGTCCCGCCAGATAGGCCGCACCAAGCGCGGTGGTTTCTGTCACCTTTGGTCTGACAACAGGAATGCCCAGAAAATCAGCTTGCATTTGCATGAGCAGATTGTTTTGAGACGCACCACCATCGACTCTAAGTTCGGTCAGCTTGATCCCGGAATCTTTTTCCATTGCGCTCAGTACACCTGCGACTTGCAGTGCAATTGCTTCAAGTGCTGCGCGTCCGATATGGGCTTTGGTCGTGCCTCGCGTAATTCCGATGATGGTGCCACGCGCATGACCATCCCAGATAGGTGCGCCCAGTCCGGTGAAGGCCGGCACGATATAGGTGTCCCCCACGTCTGGCACACTTGCCGCAAGCGCTTCGACTTCGGCGGCTGAGTCAATGATGCCCAGTCCGTCGCGCAGCCACTGGATCGTCGCGCCGCCCATAAAAACCGATGCTTCGAGACAATACGTCGTGTCAGTGCGCGGACTCGACCCGCAGCCTGCGCCGCACCCGCCAGCACCACAACCCTCGGGGCCGCACCCACCCGTTGCGCTGCAACATGATTGATCAGTGGCCGACGCAGCGACCGGCGTCGTGTGATCAGGCAATTGCCAGCCGATCGTGGTGAGTAGCCGATTCATGCTGGGGACGGGCGCATGACCCGTATTCATCAGCATGAAGCAACCAGTGCCGTAGGTATTTTTGGCCATGCCAGGCTCCAGGCAACCCTGCCCAAAGGTGGCACCCTGCTGGTCACCTACGATGGCAGCAATCGGGATTGCACGCCCAAACAGTGCAGGATCAGTTTCACCCAGTACACCGGACGTTGGCACAATGCGCGGCATGAGCGCACGAGGAATCTTGAACAGACTAAGCAGTTCTTCATCCCAGTCCAGCGAATGTAAATTGAACAGCATGGTGCGTGAAGCGTTGCTGGGATCGGTCACATGGACACGACCAGCTGTCAGATTCCAGACGAGCCAGGAGTCGATGGTACCAAAGGCGAGTTCACCTTTTTCGGCGCGCTCGCGCGCATCTGGAACATTGTCCAGCAGCCATTGCAATTTAGTAGCAGAAAAATAAGCATCGAGAATCAAACCCGTCTTGGTTTGAATCATTGCTTGCCGACCTTCCTGACGCAGTGCATCACAGTACTCGGCGGTGCGGCGATCCTGCCAGACGATTGCGGGAGCAAGGGGCTGACCCGTCGCACGATCCCACAGCACGGTAGTCTCGCGCTGATTTGTGATCGCAATCGCCGAAATGTTTTCAATCGCAACAGGCTGCGAACCGTCTTGGGGGGTCATCAGTTTTTTGACAACGCTGAGCTGACCGGCCCAGATTTCCAGTGCGTCGTGTTCGACCCAGCCAGGCTGGGGGAAGGACTGTTTGAATTCCTGTTGCGCTGATTGCACGGGTGTACCCGCAGCATCAAACAGGATGGCACGAGAACTGGTTGTCCCCTGATCCAGGGCAAGTATGTATTTCATGTGGCTCCAGCAACGATTCGGCAAAGCACTTGTTTAAAAAGTACAGCACCATCAATGTACTCAATGAGGAATGTACTCAATCAATGTTCTCAGGGGTTTGAGCCTGTTCAGCATTGAATGTTACAAGTATGCGTCAAATCGACGATAATCCGTGTCATAAATGGTTGCTACAGTCCAGCGATCGACAAACACGAGGAGATAGCATGAAACTCAAAATATCCGCTGTTGCAGCAGCCATTGCCATGACACTTTCTGGGTTGATTGCAAGTCCGGCCCAGGCGCAAACAGAAATTCAGTGGTGGCACGCCATGGGCGGTGCCCTGGATGAGTGGGTCAATGATCTCGCTAAGGATTTCAACAATAGCCAGAAGAACTACAAAATTGTGCCAACCTTCAAAGGCAGCTACGACGAGGCCATGACAGCTGCCGTAGCGGCGTTTCGTGCAGGCAATGCACCGCATATCCTGCAGGTGTTTGAAGTGGGAACGGCCACCATGATGGCCAGCAAGGGGGCGATTCAGCCTGTAGCGGACATCATGAAGGCTGCAGGCGTACCTTTTGATCCTGCTGCCTACGTGCCCGCTGTAGCGGGTTATTACACCGCACCGAACGGTTCGATGCTGAGCTTCCCGTTCAATAGTTCAACGACGGTCTTTCATTACAACAAAGATGCCTTCAAGGCGGCAGGACTGGATCCTGAAAAGCCCCCCAAGACCTGGCCTGAAGTATTTATCGCTGCGGCAAAGCTCAAAGCATCTGGCCATGCCTGCCCGCTGACCACAAGCTGGATCAGCTGGACGCAGCTCGAGAGTTTCAGTGCCTGGCACAACACTGAATTTGCCACTAAAGGCAACGGCATGCAAGGCATGGATGCGCGTCTGAATTTCAATTCGCCTTTGCATGTCCGGCATATCGAAAACCTGGCAACGATGGCCAAGAAAGGTGAGTTTGTCTATAAAGGACGTGGCAATGCTGCCGATGCGGTGTTCGTCTCTGGAGAGTGCGCCATGACAACAGGCTCCTCTGCCCTGTACGGCAATATCAAGCGCAACTCAAAGTTTGCTGCCGGTATTTCAACCTTGCCTTATTACCCGGATGTTGAGGGTGCGCCGCAAAATACTGTGATTGGTGGTGCCAGCTTGTGGGTCATGTCAGGTAAAAAAGCCAATGAGTACAAAGGCGTGGCAGAGTTCTTTGCCTTCCTGTCCAGGCCAGAAGAGGCTGCTAAAAGTCATCAGCGTACCGGCTATCTTCCCCTGACCATTGCCTCCTTTGAATTAACCGAAAAATCAGGCTTCTACAAAGAAAACCCTGGTACAGACGTTTCCGTGACACAGATGATTCGCAAGACAACAGACAAGTCACGCGGTATTCGTCTCGGGAGTTTTGTACAGATCCGCACCATCATTGACGAGGAGCTTGAGCCCGTCTGGGCAGGCAATGCTTCTCCTAAAGTGGCTCTGGATGCTGCAGTCAAGCGTGGCAATGAGCAGCTTGAGCGTTTTGAAAAAGCAAATAGCCGCTAAATTACCTGGCCAATGGAAAAAAAAGTTCTTTTCAATTCATCCTGGTTGCCCTGGGTGTTGATCGCACCACAAATGCTTGTGGTGCTGGTCTTTTTCTTTTGGCCTGCTGGTCGTGCGATCTATCAGAGCGTCCTGACCCAGGATCCGTTCGGCATGGCCACAGAATTTGTCGGACTCGAAAATTTTACCCGTCTGTTCAGTGACTCAAGCTATTTGCAGTCGTTCCAGACGACTGCAGTGTTCTCGCTGCTGGTTGCTGTATGTGGTCTTGCGCTGGCGCTCCTGCTTGCCGTGATGGCCGATCGGGTCATGCGTGGCGCGGGTGTCTACAAGACCTTGCTGATCTGGCCCTATGCAGTTGCCTCTGCCGTGGCGGGCGTTGTGTGGTTGTTTATGTTTGCTTCGCCCATGGGGGTGGTTGCCTATGCGCTGCGTGCGCTTGGATTTGACTGGAATCATTTGCTGGACCCCACCGATGCCATGACTCTGATCGTCGTGGCTGCTGTCTGGAAACAGATTTCTTATAACTTCTTGTTTTTCCTTGCAGGCTTGCAGTCTATCCCGCGCTCGCTGATTGAAGCCGCTGCGATTGATGGCGCATCGCCGTGGCATCGCTTTCGCACCATTATTTTTCCATTGTTATCACCCACGACTTTTTTTCTGTTGGTGATCAATGTGGTGTACGCGTTTTTTGATACGTTCGCGATTGTGGATGCAACCACACATGGTGGTCCGGGCAAGGCCACCTCGATCCTGGTTTACAAAGTCTATTACGATGGATTTAAAGCGATGGACATGGGTGGCTCGGCTGCGCAGTCTGTGATTCTCATGGTGATCGTGGTCTTGCTGACAGTGATCCAGTTCAAATTTGTCGAGAGACGGGTGCAATACTGATGATTGAGCGCCGTCCGGGGTTGACGTTCCTGTCGCATTTCGTGCTGTTGCTTGGCGTGCTGATCGTCGCCTTTCCTGTCTACATCACGCTGGTTGCCTCGACGCAGAGTTCGATTGAGATCGCCCAGGCCGTACCCATGTCCATGGTGCCGGGTGACAACATGCTTGAAACATATCGCGTGGCATTCTTTGGCGGCGAAACCGCTGCTGGCAGCCGGATTGCGGCCGCCTGGCCGATGATGTGGGTGAGCCTTGTGAGTGCGCTCATCATTACGATTGGCAAAATCACGATTTCGATGCTGTCAGCATTTGCCATTGTGTATTTCAGATTTCCGTTTCGCAAGACCGTATTCTGGATGATCTTTGTCACGCTGATGTTGCCGGTTGAAGTGCGCATCGGTCCCACCTACGAGGTCATTGCAAGCCTGGGTATGTTGAACACCTATGCCGGGCTGACCATTCCATTGATGGCGTCCGCAACGGCAACATTTTTATTCAGGCAGTTTTTTATGACCGTGCCTGACGAACTCGTCGAAGCCGCCAGGATGGATGGAGCAGGTCCCATGCGTTTTTTTTGGGATATCTTGTTGCCTCTGTCGCGCACCAGTATTGCCGCTTTGTTTGTGATTCAGTTTATTTACGGTTGGAATCAATACCTGTGGCCGTTGCTGGTCACGACCAATGAAGACATGTACCCGGTCGTGATGGGGATTAAACGTTTGATTTCCGGTGATGCGTATACAGAGTGGAATGTCGTGATGGCCACTGCCATGCTGGCAATGCTGCCTCCTGCGATCGTGGTAATTTTGATGCAGAAATGGTTCGTCAAGGGCCTTGTGGATACAGAGAAATAAATATGGCTGCCATTTCATTTAAAAACATCATCAAGCGCTACGGTACAGGCAAAGCCTCCATTGAAATCATTCACGGTGTCTCGGCCGAAATCCAGAGCGGTGAGTTTGTGGTGATCGTAGGTCCTTCGGGCTGCGGAAAATCCACTTTGTTGCGGATGGTGGCGGGTCTGGAGATCGTCACTGAGGGGACGATTTCGATCGGCGATCATATCGTCAATGACCTGGAGCCGGCTGAACGCGACATCGCAATGGTGTTCCAGAACTACGCACTGTATCCGCACATGAGTGTCTACGACAACATGGCATATGGTTTGAAAATTGCACGCGTATCCAAAGATGAAATTCGTACGCGTGTTGAAAAAGCGGCAGGTATTCTGGAATTAATGCCTTATCTGCATCGCAAGCCCCGTGCGCTCTCGGGCGGCCAGCGGCAGCGTGTGGCCATGGGCCGTGCGATCGTGCGCCAGCCGCAGGTGTTTCTGTTTGACGAACCCTTGTCGAATCTGGACGCCAAGTTGCGTGCTCAGACACGTCTCGAAATTCAAAAACTCCACCGTGAGCTTGGCATCACTTCTTTATTTGTCACCCATGATCAGGTCGAGGCCATGACGCTCGCCCAGCGCATGATCGTGATGCACGCAGGCAGGATGGAGCAGTTCGGTACGCCCGAAGAAGTCTACAACCGGCCAGCAACAACTTTTGTTGCGAGTTTTATCGGCTCGCCTCCAATGAATTTACTGAATCACGCGCCCGGCATGGCACCTGGTACGATCCTGGGGATTCGTCCGGAGCATCTCGATATTGGGACGACCGGCTGGCTGCTTGCCGTTGAAGCGGTTGAACTGCTCGGAGCCGAGCGATTGATCTATTGCCGCATGGGACAAGACACACTGATCGTACGGGTGCATGAAGACCAGCCTGCACCTAAAATTGGTGACATGATTCACGTGCAACCACGCGCCGATCGTGTGCATCACTTTGATGCGCAGACCGGTGCGCGTCTGGTGGATGCCTGATCCTTTCGTCGCGGATCCTGAGGGGCATCAGAGGCGCCTCAAACTGTTGATTACTGGCCGCGGCTGGCCCTCGCAACATAGGTGGTGAGAATCTCGATCTGTTCCTCCGTCAGTAATGGAAACGCTGGCATGACACCAATGCCATTCTTGAGTGCTTTTCTGACGCGTTCAGCATCCGGCTGGAGTTCATCCAGTGAAGGACCTACCGCTCCTGCAGCGCCAGCGGCTTCAAGCGTGTGACAAATCGCACAGGCTGGCACCGCACCCTTGGTAAACAGCAATTTGCCTGCCTCATCCCTGGCATCGGCAGCTTGCACAGGTAAGATAAGCGCACTTGTCATACACAAGGCAGTGCCTGCCAGCAATTTTTTGAAAGAACGCATCAGACCACCGTGATTTTGACGGTATGCGCGATCCAGCCACTGTTTAGATATCCCCCGGTATTTTCTGGCGATGTAGCAACCTGAACTCTGCCTGTGGCATCCGTAGTGCGGCAAGCGATGTCGTATGTGCCTGGCTTAAGGCTTGTGGCAAGTGCAAACTGGCGCCAGGCATATTTACCCAGATTGGGCCCCACAAGGCGTGCCGGTTTCCAGCTTTTGCCACCGTCCAGGGATACGTCTACTTTTGCAACGGCCTGTGTTCCACCCATTGCAACACCCTGGATCTGGATGGTTCCGGCCTTGATCGGGCCCTCAGAGGCCAATGGTGCATTGACCCAGGATTTTGGATCCATGGCCCAGACTGCTGGCTGGCTTGGATCTCCTTTTTGTCCGACGGGTGACAGGCGGTAGCCGGTTTTCTGGATGGCTGCCTGCGTCTGGTCTGTGGTGAATGCGAGCCGTTTGATGTATTTGATGTTGTTCACACCGCTATAGCCCGGCACGATCAGGCGCAGTGGACCGCCGTGTGCAAGTGGAATTGGTTCGCCATTGATCTCCCAGGCTAGCATTGCATCCTGCATGGCACTGAGAGGCACCGAACGCTCGACGATGACGCTCTTGGGGTCAATACCCTCAGGGAGTGTTTCACCGCCTGTTCCTGTCATGTAGGCCATGCCTTTTGCCACACCACCCACTGCGGCCACCAGGTCGCGCACAGACACGCCGCTCCATACCACGCAGCCTGCGGCGCCGACTTCCCATTTGGTTCCACTGGGTTTGCCTGCAAAATAGCCACGCCCGTTGCCTGAACATTGCAGCACCGTCGCCATCGTCTCGAGCCCCATGCGTTTCAGGTCGGCGACAGAGAACGTCTGAGGCTTGACGACGCCTTCAATCGTCACTTGCCATGCATTTCGGTCTGCAACAATTGAGGCGTCTGGTGCCGGCAGATTGTTGCGGATGTAGAGCCGGTCAGTCGGCGTGATGACGCTTGTGCCAAAGGCTGAGCGTTTGGTTTCAATTGTGGTGGGTGTATGCACGATCATACTGTCAGGTTTTTTCCAGCTGACGTAGGCGGGCAGGGGTTTGATGACAGGTGCAGTGGTCGCTTCGTTTGCAGGTGTGGCTGCGGTCTGTGCGCCAGCCAGCGCAGGTGCCAGGCCTGCTGCAACCATCGAGCCTGCAGTCGTGGCGAGCAAGTGACGGCGTTTGAGATTTGTTGTTTGCATGTTGCCTCTCCTTTTATTTGCTATTTGTTTTTGAATGTACAGCTTTCAGCACTTTTTTGATAGCTATCTCGATATAGCCACAAAGAGTTACATGTGTATTCAAAGAGACATTCCAACTGCTATGCTCCTGAGAAAATCTTACTTGGAGACAACGCATGCAGCACTTCGATTCTCAGGCCACCGGCCCGCTTGCCGATATCCGTGTGCTGGATCTTTCGCGCCTGGTCGCGGGCAATATGCTTTCTGCATATCTGGCAGATTTTGGCGCGGATGTGATTAAAGTGGAACGTGCTGGCTCAGGTGATGATTTGCGCAACTGGAAAGAAGCTGGCTGGGATATTTACTGGAAAGTCTACGGTCGCAACAAGCGCTCACTTGTACTGGATCTCAAAGCGCCAGACGGGCTGGAGACGCTTAAAAAACTGGTGTGTCACTCGCAGATTTTCATCGAAAATTTTGTACCTGGTGGTCTGGAGAAAATGGGCCTGGCTCCTGATGTATTGCTGGCACTCAATCCGGCCCTGGTCATCGTGCGCGTATCCGGCTGGGGACAGACCGGACCTTATAGCCATAAGCCAGGCTTTGGTACGCTGGTTGAAGCGATGTCAGGTTTTGCGCATTTGAATGGCTATGCTGATCGTCCCCCTGTCCTGCCACCTCTGGCACTCGCCGACATGATTGCTGGCATCTATGGCGCGGCAGGGGTATTGACCGCCCTGCGCGTTGCAGAGAAAGAAGGGCGTGGGCAAGTGATTGACCTGTCTCTCTTTGAGCCGATTTTTTCGGTGATTTCTTCCGAGGCCGCTAAATATAAAGTGACGGGTGAAGCTACGATGCGCGCGGGCAACCAGTCAAGCCACACGGCTCCTCGCAACATTTATGCCTGTTCCGATGCGAGATTCGTCGCGATGTCTGGCTCGATGCAGTCCATGGCAATGAAGATTTTTGACACGATGGGTCGCGCAGATCTCAAAATAGATCCCAGGTTTGCGACCAACGACGCACGCGTTGCGCATCGAGATGAACTCGATGTCATTATTGGACATTACATCGGTGCACGCACCCAGCAAGAAAATCTCGCAATTTTCGAAGCGGCAGGCGTGACGGTGGGACCTGTCTGTTCGGTTGCTGACCTTGTCGATCATCCTTTTGTCACGGGACGCCAGGCGATTGTTGAAATGGAAGATCGTGATCTGGGCAGCTTGCCGATGCACAATGTCATCCCGCGGTTGTCTGAGACTCCGGGTGCCTTTAGACGTCCTGCACCCAGGCTGGGAGAGCATACGCAAGAGATACTGGATGCGCTGAAGTTGCAGGATCTCTGAGCTTCGCGGTAAGGTGCGGGAATAAACAAAAAAATCAGGAGACAAAAGCATGCAGGACACAATCACCGAATACTTGTCGTTTGATCCGGACGTTGCGCCTCAAAACAGATTACCTGCTGGTACTGTGGATTGTCATTTTCATGTGTTCGAAGATGCCGCGATCTATCCCTACACGGCTAATCGTTCATACACACCATCTCTGGCACCGTGGGCGGCGTTTCAGTCGATGAATAACATCATTGGTGCCGATCGTGCGGTGCTGGTGCATCCGTCGGTCTATGGACACGACCATCGCACGCTCTACGACACGCTGCAGGCGCATCCGGACCGGCTGCGTGCAGTCGGTGTGCTCTCGGCCGACACGACTGATGGCGAAATTGAAAAACTGCATGCCGCAGGCACACGCGGCACACGTGTCAATATTCTGTTTGCCGGAGGCAGTCAGCTGGCGGATGCCGAGGCGCTGGCGCTGCGCATCAAGCCCTATGGCTGGCATATCCAGTTCCTGGTGGATGTGGCCGCACAGCCAGAGATTCCTGCCTGGGCGGCAAAGCTTGGAGTGCCTGTGGTGTTTGACCATTTTGGTCATCCCTCAGTGCCTGATGTGAACAATCCAGGCTTTAAAAACATGTGTGCACTCGTCAAAGAAGGCACCGCGTGGGTCAAGCTCTCTGGAGCCTATCGGGTGGTGAGTCCTGACAATAAATGGGAGGCGATTGCGCCCTTTGTGGATGCGATGCTCGCAACGCGAACGGATCGCCTGGTATGGGGCACCGACTGGCCGCATCCGAATATTCCTGCACCCATGCCAAATGATGGTGATATTGCCGATGCAGTTTTCAGGTGGTTGCCTGATGCTGCGTTGAGGCAGCAGATTCTGGTGAAGAATCCTGAGCTGCTCTACGATTTTCCTGCATTTATTCAAAAATAGCTTGAAACTCACCCCGCCACTCAGCACAATACTCAAAATTACAAAAAAATCTGGAGACATAGCATGATCAATCGTCGTCAATTATTGGCAGTTTCTGTCATTTTTGCAGCAGCTGGTACATTCACCTTACCCTCAGTCGCCTCGGCACAGACTGTGATCA
>CANCOC010000079.1 GCA_947379755.1 Alcaligenaceae bacterium
GTTCCAAACTTGTCATTGCGTCCCTGCACTTCCTGCAGGAACATCAGATCCGGTCTCAAACCATGCAGCTCAAGCCGCAACTCACCCAGGGAGTCACGCCCGCTCAGCGAACGCCCCTTATGAATGTTGTAACTGACGACTCGAATCAAGGACATGAGATACAAGGTGAGCCGTTGATGCTCACCTTGTGCTTACTGTGGATCAGCCTCGTGGGCCGATCCTGAACGACATGGTTAAGGCGCTTTGACTTCGGGCTGACGCAGGCGAATATGCAACTCACGCAATTGCTTTTCATCAACAGGTGATGGAGCTTGTGTGAGCAGGCATTGCGCGCGCTGTGTCTTAGGAAAGGCAATCACGTCACGAATCGATTCGGCCCCGGTCATCATGGTGACGATACGGTCCAGACCAAAGGCGATACCACCATGCGGAGGCGCACCGTACTGCAGCGCGTCAAGCAGGAAGCCAAACTTCAACTGTGCTTCTTCGGCATCGATTTTGAGGGCACGGAATACTTTGCTCTGAATTTCTTCGCGATGGATACGCACAGAACCGCCACCGATTTCCCAGCCATTCAGGACCATGTCGTAGGCCTTGGCAATCGCTTTCGAAGGGTCTGTGGTGAGCAGATCTTCGTGGCCATCTTTGGGGCTGGTGAAGGGGTGGTGGGCCGCGACGTAACGATCGGCTTCTTCGTCGTATTCAAACATTGGGAAGTCAACGACCCACAATGGTTTCCATGCGGCTTCGAACAGACCGTTTGCTTTGCCAAATTCACTGTGACCGATTTTGACGCGCAACGCACCGATTGCATCGTTGACGACTTTAGTGCGATCCGCACCAAAGAAAATAATGTCGCCGTCTTGTGCACCGGTGCGCTTGACCATCTCGGCTAGGGCTGCATCGTGCAGGTTTTTAACGATAGGTGACTGCAGACCATCGCGGCCTTTGGCAGCCTCGTTGACCTTGATCCAGGCCAGGCCTTTGGCGCCATAAATCGCGACAAACTTGGTGTAGTTATCAATCTCGCTGCGTGAAATCGCAGCACCACCGGGTACGCGCAGAGCCACGACACGGCTACCTTCGGTGGTGGCGGCTTGCGCAAACACCTGGAAGTCAACGTCCTTCATGACGTCTGTCAGATCGGTGAACTCGAGCTTGACGCGCAGATCCGGCTTGTCCGAACCATATACGCGCATGGCTTCGCTGTAAGGCATGATCGGGAAGGTTTCTGCCAGATCAACATCCTGCACAACTTTGAATATATGGCGGATCATGCCTTCAAAAATCTCACGGATCTGCACTTCGTTCAGGAACGAAGTTTCGCAATCGATCTGTGTAAATTCAGGCTGACGGTCCGAGCGCAAGTCTTCGTCACGGAAGCACTTGGTGATCTGGTAATAGCGGTCAAAGCCCGACACCATCAGCATCTGTTTAAACAGCTGTGGCGATTGGGGCAAGGCAAAGAATTCGCCAGCATTCACACGTGATGGCACGAGATAATCACGCGCGCCTTCTGGTGTGCTCTTGGTCAGCATCGGTGTTTCGATATCGATAAAGCCAAGGTTGTCGAGGAACTTGCGAACCTCAATCGAGACGCGATAACGCAGCATCATGTTTTTTTGCATCTGGCCGCGGCGCAGATCCAGCACACGGTGCGTCAGGCGCGTCGTCTCGGACAGATTCTCATCGTCGAGCTGGAATGGGGGCGTGACCGAAGCATTGAGGATTTCGACTTCACGGCAGAGAATTTCGATTTCACCTGAGGCGAGATCCGAATTCGATGTGCCATTGGGACGCTCACGCACCAGGCCAGTGACGCGAATACAAAACTCGTTACGCAGGCGTTCTGCAATAGAAAAAGCAGGCGCATTATCTGGATCAAACACGATCTGGGCCAGGCCCGCACGATCGCGCATATCAATGAAGATCACTCCGCCGTGATCGCGACGACGATGAACCCAACCAAACAGGGTAACGGTTTGACCTAAGTGGTCACGACAAACCTGGCCGGTGTAGCAGGTACGCATGGGGGAGTACTCCAAAATCTTGCAACAATTAATCGGAAATTTGAATCGGACTACTGCATCAGCTGTGCTTATGCACGTCTAATGGCTCAACCTCACCGGCCGACTCAGTCGGCAAGGGGCTGATAACAATCGGTGGTTCGGATGGAGGGGCAACAACGCCCATCGACACGATGTATTTCAACGCAGCATCCACGGACATACTCAGCGCGATGACTTCACTGCGGGGCAACATTAAAAAATAACCAGAGGTTGGATTCGGTGTGGTCGGCACATACACACTGACATGCTCAGTCTGCAGGTGTGCGGCAACCTCACCACTGGGCGCGCCGGTCAGTAACGCAATGGTCCACGAACCCTTGTGGGGGTACTGGATCAGGACGGCCTGACGAAAAGCCTGACCATTAGGCGCCAACAAGGTATCGCTCACTTGTTTGACCGACTGATAGATCGAACGCACGAGAGGGATACGACCAAGGAGCTGTTCTGAGCGGCTGACGATGCTGCGACCCAGGAAGTTGGCCGCAAAGACACCTGTCGCCAGCAACACGACCAGTACCACCAGGACACGAAAACCCGGAATATCCAGGCCAAATAATGCCTGTGGTGACAGAAAGGCTGGCACCACGCTTTCGAGCGTACTGATGACCAGACCCAGCACCCAGATCGTAATGACCAGGGGCACCCAAATCAGTAAGCCAGTGATGAAGTACTTTTTAAATGAACGCATACTTGATCAGGTAAGGGTGGGGGAATCCGGACGCAGTCAAAAGACTCACGCGCCTGAACTTGAAGAACTCGATCCGCCTGACTTGCCCGAAGAGGCAGGTGCAGACGTTGACGTGCTGCTCGAAGACGACCCCGAGGACGAACCAGACTGTGCGCTACCTGAGGCAGCAGCACCAGAAGAGGAGCCTGACCCTGCATTGGCACCTGCACCTGTACTTGCAGCGGCTGGCGCAGATGCAGCCTTGTCGCCGGCCGGGCTGGCTGAGTCACCGGTGCTCGCACCTGCAACGGCTTCGGCGCCGGAGGTTGGGACCGCAGCCTCGCTGGTCTTGCTCGTGCCACCGCTATTGTTGCGAAAGTCTGTCACATACCAGCCAGAGCCTTTGAGCTGAAAACCAGCTGCGGTGACTTGCTTGGCATAAGTCTGCTGCTTGCATTGCGGACACTCGGTCAGACGCGGATCGGACATCTTTTGCAGGATGTCTTCGGCATGGCCACAGGCAGTGCATTTATAAGCGTAAATCGGCACGATAAAACTCTCGTAGAGGCTTGAAAAAAAGGGGATTGCCCTAAACAGCGTAGCATTAAGGGAAAGCCCTAGATTTTAACGTTTTTTTGTGTATTTCCCCGTCAATCCCGGTCTGAGACCTCAAAGAGAGTCCGATTTCGGGGAAATTTTGCAAAAAACATCGAAAATCAGCGTATTTTTTACTAAAAACGACTGGCTTTTACTCTTTTAGAAGACTTTTAAGAAGTATTTTTAGATTCAACGCGTTGCACTTTAGGTTGCCTAATATGTCTGACACTCCCGTTTTTTCGTTTCATCAGGGCACCAAGCCCCTGCTCCTGTCCATCCCTCATTGCGGCACGCACATCCCGGCTGACATCCAGGCGCAATTGCTGCCACGCGCGCTCGACGTGCGCGACACTGACTGGCATCTGCCCATCCTGTATGCGTTTGCCAAAGAGATGGGGGCCTCGATCCTGCAAGCCAACATGTCTCGCTATGTGATCGATCTGAATCGTCCGATTGACCAGACCAACCTCTACCCAGGCCAGGACACGACCCTGCTGTGCCCGATCGATAACTTTGATCGCGAGCCACTTTACCCAGAGGGCCGCACACCTGACCAGACTGAAATCGATCGGCGCCGTGCGCTGTACTGGCAGCCATATCACGACGCACTCGCTGCCGAAATTGCGCGCATGCGCAGCGTGCATGAAGAAATCGTAATGTGGGATGCGCACTCGATCCGCTCGGTGTTACCCAGGTTTTTTGAAGGCAAGCTGACGGATCTGAATCTGGGAACGGCCGGCGGTAAAAGTTGCGACCCGATCCTCGCCGCGCAAGTGCTGGCATGTGCTCAGGCAGACACGGCGCATTCGTCAGTATTAAACGGCCGTTTTACCGGCGGCACCATCACGCGCCAGTATGGTCAACCCGCGACGGGCGTGCACGCCATCCAGCTTGAGATGACGTGGAGTTCGTATATGAACGAACTCCCGCCCTACAACTACTTGCCTGACACTGCAGCAAAGGTGCAGCCTGTGTTGAAACAGATGCTGCAGATTTGTGCAGACTGGCAGTTTTAACCAGACGCCTTACAGCCCGAGCCTGGACAGATCGGGATGCTTGAGATGCCAGTCGGTCGCCTGCTGGAACGCGATTCCGATGTTGATCAGGGTCGCATCATCAAAGGGCTTGCCCAGCAACTGTATGCCGATTGGCATGCCGTTGTCGGCAAAGCCTGCTGGCAGTGACATGCCGCACGCGCCCAGATAGTTGCCTGCGCGCGTGAATGCGGCCATGGGTGTCGTGGCCTCATCCACCTCTGTGAGTGGCATCGCCCCCATGGGTGCGCAAGGACTCAACAGTGCATCGACATTGCCCATCCAGTCTGTCCAGGCAGCAATCGCCTGACGGTGTGCGGCCATGGCGCTGATGTAATCCGCTGCAGAAATTTGTGCGCCAGACAGCACGCGACGGCGCACAAATTCTCCAAAGGGACGACTGGCATCCTCGATGTATGCACGATGAATCGCATAGGCCTCGGCCGCAATGATGTAGCCATTGCGCATCATCATTTCTTTAAAATCGAACGGGAAAGGTTTGTAAATAATCTGTGCGCCCAGATCTGTCAGCACGCGACGGGAATCCTCAAGCAGGCGCAAGACATCAGCGCCCATTTCGATGGGATACTGTGCCGGCGGAATCATGGCGATGCGAATACCTTGTAAGGGTTTTGCACCAGACTCGGGTGTCTGTAACTTGAATAACGGACGATTCAGGGTGGTGGGATCCAGCGGATCAGCACCCGCCATCAACTCAGTCAGGAGCGCGGCATCCTGCATGTTGCGGGTCATCGGTCCGATTGAATCCAGTGTGCCGGACAACGGCAACGCACCGTGCAGGCTGATCAAACCACACGTGGTTTTTAAACCTGTGATGCCATTAAGAGCCGCGGGAATACGCACCGAACCGCCGGTGTCCGAACCCAGTGCTGCAGGTGCGAGGCCTGCCGCCACGGCAACGCCTGAGCCACTTGAAGAGCCACCAGGCACGCGGTGTGTCTCAAGATCCCAGGGATTCCAGGGTGTGCCCATGACGGGGTTGGTGCCAAAGCCACCAAAAGCAAATTCCACCATATGGGTCTTGCCAAGCATCACCATGCCACCGCGCAGCAGACGCTCAACAGCGGTGCAGGTGGTTGTGCTGCGACGTTCAATCAGATCCTGCGAGCCACCGGTCGTGATCTGGCCTTCGATGTCGCACAGATCCTTGACAGCAATCGGCAAACCATCGACCGCACTCAGCGAATAACCCGAGGCACGACGCATGTCAGCGGCACGCGCCTGCGCAATAGCGCTGTCTTCGTTGACGCTGACATATGCATGCAGGGCTTTGTTAGCGGTGTTGATACGCCCCAGGTACGCACGGGTGATTTCTTCGGAGCTGTAGGTTTTATCCTGCAGGCCTTTGGCAAGGTCGGTAAGCGTAGAAAAAGCAAAATCTGACATGGTGGCTCCGAAGTGGCTGATGGGGTAGACGGATGTGGTGCCTGAACTGAGCTGTCTTAAACAGAGCTAAATAAACATTCAACGGACATTATGTGACATTGAATTGCTCAAGTCACCTCATTTAAAGCAAAAAGAAAAATGCCGCGATCAGTGTCGGTACCAGCGCCGACAGGAACAACGGTCCGGGTGAAATCGTGTCATTTTCAAAGTCGCCTTTGAGGATGGCAAAGCCTGCTGGGTTTGGCGCGTTGGCAATCACCGTCAGACCACCACCGGTGACGGCACCTGCCACCAGCATGTAGCGCCAGGCTTCTGAAGTGCCCTCGACCAGCGACCCAAGATAGGTGAGGGCCGCGTTATCCGTCAGTGCGGTGAGCGCCATCGCCCCCCAGAACAACACGACCGGGGACAACCCACCCAGCAAATCCTGCAGCCACCACTTTTGCAAACCTCCCAGCAACACCAGACCCGCCAGAAAGAACCCCACCATCAGGCCTTCCTTGATCATGAGCTTGGATTGAAAACGTTTGTACGCCTGGGTAAAACCGATAAAGAGAATCAGCAGGCCCATAAATATCGCGGGGTGATGTGCGGTGAGCACCACACCAACCAGGAACAAAAGATGTACCAGGATCGTGATCACGGGCACAGGGACTGGTGCGTCGTCCGGCACATCCTTGGTCACGCCGCGGTGTGTTTCGAGCGCGCCACTGATGAGCGCTTTGCGATGAATCATCGTCAGGATGAAGGCATTCAAGAACACTGCGGCTACGGCACGCCAGCCAAAATGCGCTGCCATAAAGGCGGTGTCCCAGCCAAAGGTCTGCGCCACCATCAGCACGGGCGGTGCCGCATAGGCGCTCAGGACGCCGCCAATCGAGACATTGACAAACAACACGCCAAGCGCGGTGTATTTAAAACCCTGATGCCCGGGTCGTTTGAAATAGCCGTCGCGCAGCAGCAGCGCAGCCAGCGTCATCGCAGCGGGCTCGGTAATCAGCGAGCCTGATAGTGGCACAAACGTCAGCACCACAAAAAACGTCGCCGCACGACGCTCGAACGGTAATACGCGTGCAATCATGCGGACCAGCAACCCGACCAGCTCAATGATCGGGCGGCTGGCGGCCACGACCATGATGGCAAAGACAAACATCGGTTCGGTAAAGTTACGCGTCTCGACGTATTCGATCATGGCTGTCGGACCGATCACGCACATCATGACGGTCACCAGCACCACCGCCCAGACGCCAAACACCACCTCGACCTCAGACAAAAAATGCCAGAACCCTGCGTGCGGACCTTCTTTGTGCGCCAAACGCGCAAACACAGGTACGGAAAACGTATGCAGGATGGCAATGGCAAACAACACAGTTGCCGTGATCTGAATGGAGTGTGGAATCGTCATGGGGGCCCTTGTCTGGATTGAATCTGACTATACCGTAGCCATGATGGATCGCTCAGAAAGTTCCTCGAATATATTGTGACAATTGACAAAGATTGATTTCTGAATGATGCTGACACGATGCGCACATTGATCGTTCAACCTCTGACCGCCACAAGCTTTGCCCCCTACGGAGACGTACTCGGAGGCACGCTGCAAGATGGTGTGTTCATTAACGCAGGCACGAGTGAACGCATTGCCCTCGGTGACCCGGATCTGAGTCGCTCAGAAGGCCATGCCGCACTGAACCTGTATCGGGCACGCGCCAATCGTCTGCCCTTCGTAGCCACTGAGCTTGAGCGTCACTGCCTGGGCAGCCAGTCTTTTATTCCGCTACAGGGCGTGCCGTTTGTGGTGATTGTGGCGCAAGGTGACCCGGCCCAGTCCAGTACCGGTGCACAGGGCGAGCGCCTGCCTGGTGCCGCTCCACTCGAAAGCACGCTTGCTGCATTCTGGGTCGATGGATCCTGCGGCGTGACCTTCAGGCCAGGGACCTGGCATCACCCGCTGCTGGCGCAGCAGGAAGGTGACTTTGTGGTGCTTGAGCGCAAGGCTCAGACCGTTGATTGTGAAGTCAAAACCTTAACTCAGCCTGTGCAGGTTGTACGACACCCCCCTCACGCCGATCAATAGGACCCGAGGCACGCGCAACCACACCACCACGCAAGTCGTCAGCCAGAATCATCTGCGCGGCTTTTTCGGCAATCATCAGGGTGGGTGAGTTTGTGTTGCCCGAGGTAATGCTCGGCATCACCGATGCATCGGCCACCCGCAAACCCTGTATGCCATGCACGCGCAAGTTTGCATCGACCACCGCCATCAGGTCGTGCCCCATTTTGCAGGTCCCGACCGGATGAAAAATCGTAGTGCCAATGTTGCCAGCAGCCTCGGCAAGTGCGCGATCGGTATCGCCCACCAGACCCGGTTTGATTTCTTGTGGATTGAATTTTGCCAGGGCAGATTGCGACACGATGCGACGCGTCAGGCGAATGCTGTCTGCGGCGACCTGACGGTCTTCCTTGGTCGATAAGTAATTACAGAGAATCTCTGGTGCCTGCGCGGTATCAGCGGAAACAATATTCACATGCCCGCGACTGGTGGGACGCACGTTGCAGATCGAGGCGGTAAACGCTGGAAAATCATGGAGCGGCTCGCCGAACTTTTCGAGTGACAATGGCTGCACGTGATACTCAACGTTGGCACGTGCCTGCGATGGATCTGACTTGGCAAATACGCCCAGCTGCGAAGGCGCCATGCTCATCGGACCGCGGCGGGTCAGGGCATACTCCAGCCCGATTTTCGCTTTGCCCCACAGCGAATTGGCCATGGTGTTTAAAGTCTTTGTACCTTCGACACGGTACACCATGCGCAACTGCAAGTGATCCTGCAAATTCTGACCGACGCCTGGCAAATCATGCACCACCGGGATACCCAGTTTGGTCAGCAGGCTGGCGGGCCCCACGCCTGAGGCCTGCAGAATTTGTGCCGAACCGATTGAGCCCGCTGCCATCACGATTTCTTTGGCTGCGCGTGCGATATGTTTTTGTCCGTCCTTGATGAACTCAACACCCGTGACGCGACGCCCGACAAACTCGAGTTTTGTAGTGCGTGCGCCCGTCATGACAGTCAGGTTGCGGCGGTGCTTGATCGGACGCAAAAAAGCTTTGGAGGTATTCCAGCGCCAGCCTGAGCGCTGATTGACTTCGAAGTAGTCACTGCCTTCGTTATCGCCCGTGTTGAAGTCTTGCACAGGAGGGATACCTGCCTCATCTGCTGCGGCACGAAAGGCGTCCAGAATCTCCCAGGACAGTCGTACACGCTCGACGCGCCACTCCCCGCCCGCGCCATGGTGCGCGCTGGCACCAGCGTGATGATCTTCCATGCCTTTAAACAATGGCAACACATCATTCCAGCCCCAGCCAGGATTGCCTGCAGCAGCCCAGCTATCGTAATCCGCGCTCTGGCCACGCATGTAGATCATGCCATTGATCGAGGAGCACCCACCCAGCACGCGGCCTCGCGGATAGCCCAGCTCTCGTCCATTGAGCCCCGGATCAGCCTTTGTGCGATAACACCAGTCGGTACGCGGGTTGCCAATGCAGTACAGATAGCCCACGGGGATATGAATCCAGTGCCAGTTGTCCGCACCACCCGCCTCAAGCAACAGGACACGATGATTCGGATTCGCTGACAGACGGTTTGCGAGCAGGCAACCCGCCGAACCTGCACCGACAACGATATAGTCGAATTCAAGGCTGGAGGCACTGGCGGCATGTGTAGGTGCAGTCGTCATGGGGTGGTGTATTCCGGAATCAGGGCAGACACGGTCAGTGTTTGCAGAAATAAATTGCACAGGGCTTGCATGCCACGCTGATCTTCTTGATCAAAGCGTGCGGGGACGGGGCTATCCACATCCCACACACCGAGCAGCTGACCATGATGGATCAGCGGCACGACGATTTCGGCACGCGAAGCTGCGTCGCAGGCAATATGACCGTCAAAGGCGTGGACATCTGGCACCAGCTGCGTCTGACGTGTCCTGGCAGCCATCCCGCACACGCCGCGCGCAAGAGGAATCCTCAGGCATGCCGGCTTGCCCTGGAACGGTCCGAGGACAAGTTCAGTGCCATCATAAAAATAAAAACCGACCCAGTTCAGATCGGGCAGCGAGGTCATCACCAGTGCTGAAAGATTGGCTGCATTGGCAATGTGATTTGACTCACCCGCCATCAGCGCCTGGGCCTGCACAAGGAGTTCTTGGTACTGGTCGGCTTTGGGCAAGTTAGAGAGGGGGCTGGCGTTAAACATGGGGCGGGCGCATAGATATAAATAGTTATTTTCCCGTATTCTATTCCGATAGGAGACACAGATGAACAACAAAAATAACTCAGGCATTAAACGTCGTGAATGGATGCAAACCAGTTTGGCAGTCGCAGCGGGCTGCCTGGCGCCTGTGCCGGCGCTGGCACAGGCGGCACAGACACAGCCTCAGGCTGCGTCATCATCTTATGGTGCCGCAAATCTTGGACTCGGGGTCACGCGTCAGCTCGGTGAGTTTCTCTCTGGCATCCAGTATGCAGACCTGCCTGGCGCCGCGACGCATGAGGCCAAACGTGCCGTGCTCGACTGGCTCGGTTGCGCACTGGCGGGCAGCCAGCATCCGACACCACAAATCCTGATTTCAACCTTCAAGCAAATGGGTTCGTTTCCTGCCGTGTCCGTACTCGGCCAGCATGGGCTCAAACTGAGCCTGCTTGATAGTGCTGTTGCAAATGGCCAGATGGGTCATGTGCTCGACTTTGATGACACCCATCTGGGCGGTGTCATTTTGCATACCAGCACAGCCACGCTACCGGCTCTGCTGGTACTCGGACAGCATCGAAAATCCTCAGGACAAGATTTACTGGTGGCGCTCGTCGCGGCCTTTGAAGCCGGTATCCGCACCGGCCAGGCTATGCCGCGACATCACCACGGCGGCTGGCATCTGACAGGCACGCTCGGGACCGTTGCGGCCACTGCAGGCTCTGCCCGCTTGCTGGGCCTGGATGCCAGGCAAACCGTCTACGCCTTAGGCATTGGTTGTACCCAGGCCGCCGGCATGCAACAAAATCGTGGCAGTGATTGCAAGTCCCTGCATGCGGGCAAGTCAGCCTATCACGGTGTACTGGCCTCGATGCTGGCTTCAAATGGGTTTAATAGCTCGGCAGAAATTCTTGAGGGGAGCCTGGGGTTTGTCAGGATCTACAGTTCGACACAAAGCCTGCCTGCGCTGACCGCAGACCTTGGCAAAACCTGGCTGATCACTGGCAATGGCTATAAGCCTTATGCCTGTGGAGTGGTGCTGCATCCTTTGATCGATGCTGCAATCAAGGTTTCACAGCTGGCGAAGATCCCAGCAAGTGATGTAGCAAGCCTTGAGATGACGGTCCATCCGGATGTGGTGCGTATCACGGGTGTCGACACACCCGGCTCAGGCCTGATGTCAAAGTTCAGCGCCAATCATGCAGCAGCCGTGGCCTACATTGATCAGGCGGGTGGCGTAGTGCAGTTTTCAAATGCACGCGCACAAGAGCCAGGTGTCCAGGCAATGCGCAAGCTTGTTCAAATCAAGCCATCCACGGATCTGAGACTCGATCAGGCCGTCGCAAAAATCACCACACAGTCAGGTGCGGTATTTGAAGCCAGCATTGATCATGCAACAGGTACCGTCGCCAACCCAATGTCTGACAAAGATCTCGAAGCCAAATTCCTGGGGAATGCAACCACAGCGATTGGTGCGCAGCAAGCACGCAAAGTAATTGAACTGGTGTGGGGACTCGATCAGGTCAAGGATGTAGGGCAGCTGGTCGCACTTTGCGTTTAATTCAGGCGAATACTTTGCGTATGAATTTCGATATTCAATAATAGTTTCCGATCATGTCAAAAACATCCCTCCGTGCCTATCCGTAAACTTACGCAACCACCGCCCGTTTAATTTCTTATACTTGCATCCAGACTATTCATTCATCTCCTAAAAAAACAACGAGACATCATGCTTGAAACCTCTCAGAAAACATTTATTGGCAATATCATCCGCCTGCACCCGAATGACAACATTGTGGTGGCGCGCACCGACATCAGCATTGGCACCAAGATCCCCAGCGAAAACATGACGAGCCGCAGCCAGGTGCTGGCGGGTTACAAAATCGCGGCGCGCAAGATCGCCAAGGGTGAGCCGATCCTGAAATACAGTGTGACGATTGGCTTTGCCAATACAGACATTGAGCCGGGCACGATGGTACATAGCCACAACACGGAATTCCGTGAGTTTGATCGTGACTACGCCTACGCAAGCGAATTCAAGCCGGTCGAGATGGTGCCTGAGGCAGAGCGTGCGACGTTCCAGGGCTATGTGCGCCCGAACGGACAAGTCGGCACACGCAACTTCATCGGGATTTTATCGACGGTGAATTGCTCAGCCACTGTGGTCAAGAAAGTTGCCGAATGGTTTACGCCTGAGCGTCTGGCAGAATTCCCGAATGTGGATGGTGTGGTGTCCTTTAGCCACGCACTCGGCTGTGGCATGGAAATGTCTGGCGAGCCGATGAATCTGCTGCGCCGCACGATGGCCGGCTATGCGCGTCATGCCAACCTCGCGGGTGCGCTCATCATTGGTCTGGGTTGCGAACGTAATCAGCTCAAAGGCCTGCTTGAGCAAGAGGAACTCGAAGGCCTGCCAAACCTGAAAACCTTTGTCATGCAGGAAAGCGGCGGCACGACCAAAACCATAGCAGCCGCAATTGAGGCGGTGCGTGCGATGTTGCCTGAGGCAAACAAAGCCCGCCGCTCAACGGTCTCGGCGAGTCACCTGAGTGTGGGCTTGCAGTGCGGCGGATCGGATGGTTTTTCATCGATCACCGCCAATCCGGCGCTCGGTGCGGCCATCGATATTCTGGCGCGTCACGGCGGCACGGGCATCCTGTCCGAAACACCAGAAATTTATGGCGTTGAACACACGCTGACACGCCGCGCGGCAACCAAAGAAATCGGTGAAAAACTGATCGAACGTATCCGCTGGTGGAAGGATGTCTATTCGGTCGGACGTGACGTGCAGATTAACGGCACCGTCAGTCCGGGCAATCAGGTCGGTGGCCTGGCCAACATCTTTGAAAAATCCCTGGGCTCCTCGATGAAGGGCGGCACGGGCCCCATGATGGAAGTTTATAAGTATGCCGAGCCTGTCACAACCAAAGGCTTTGTATTCATGGACACGCCCGGCTATGACCCCGTATCGGCAACCGGTCAGATCGCAGGGGGTGCAAACCTGATTGCGTTCACCACCGGACGCGGCTCGATGTTTGGCTCCAAGCCCGCCCCCTGTGTGAAGCTCGCCACCAACACTCCGATGTTTAGTCGCCTGCAAGACGATATGGATATCAACTGTGGCGAGATCATGGACGGCACTGTCACGGTCCAGGAGATGGGTCAGCGGATTTTTGAATTATTTTTGCGCACGGCCTCGGGCGAGCCCTCCAAGAGCGAACTCCTGGGCCTGGGCGATCATGAGTTTGTGCCGTGGCAGATCGGTATCCTGGGTTAAGTAC
>CANCOC010000080.1 GCA_947379755.1 Alcaligenaceae bacterium
TTTTTCACGTTTCGCCGTTTTGTGCGGTGCAAGGTGAGTATGTTTTCAAGCTCAATGAGCGCGGACCACTCAAACGCATGTCGATTGACTATTTTGATACGCCTGATCAGGCCCTTGCACTTTTGCGCACGGCACTTGTGATCCAGCCTGGTGTCTTTCACACAGCGGGTTTGCTCAAAGCTTTATTCAGCATGCCAATGATGACATTCGGTGTGATGGCGCGCATTCATTGGCAAGCCTTCAAACTTTGGCGGCGCGGTGCTGTTTATCACCCTGTCCCTGCCTTACCCAAAGAAGACCTCTCAACTAACATCAGGGCTAAGCAATGAATCTGAACGGACACCGTCTGGTATCGATGCAAGGAACGCCTTGGTCTGCAAAGCTGTTTGTCAATCTGTTAAGCAAGTTAAACACGGGCTCACTCACTCTGATTGATCCACATGGCACCTCGATGCTGATTGGTCGGGCAGGTGAGACGCCGCATGCGGAATTGCGTATTCAGGACTGGCGTGCTGCCGGGCGCATCATGCGTCAGGGAGATGTCGGGTTTGCAGAAAGTCTGCGACGCGGATGGATAGACTGTCCAGATCTGCTGGCACTGTTTACTCTGGCCATGCGCAATGAAAATCTGTCTGCTGCTGTCAATGGCCATTGGTGGGCCTTACTGTTCAAGCGTCTGACACACTGGGTTTTTCGGGACAACAGCCGGCGTGGCAGCCGCCGTAACATTCTTAGCCACTACGACCTGGGCAATGATTTTTACAAGTTGTGGCTTGATCCCACAATGACGTATTCAGCCGGAATTTTTGGTCACAATCCTGGGCTGGACCTCCAGGCTGCACAGGATGCAAAATATGACCGGATTCTGGATCAGCTCGGTGCCCAACCCGGCCAGACAGTCCTTGAGGTCGGGTGTGGCTGGGGAGGGTTTGCCGAACGTGCGGCCAGACGTGGTCTGCATGTTGTTGGCATCACCCTGTCGGACGCTCAGCTTGAGTGGGCACAGGACCGCATTGAGCATTCGGGCCTGACAGATCGTGTCAGCCTGCTATTACAGGATTACAGGGACGTCACTGGGCAGTTTGACCATATTGTCTCGATTGAGATGTTTGAGGCTGTCGGTTTACTCCATTGGAATAGTTATTTCCAGACACTGGCTAAATGCCTGAAACCTGGCGGCAGAATCGTTGTGCAGACCATTGATATTTCTGAACATTACTTTGAAGCCTACCGGGACGGAACCGACTTCATCCAGCAATATATTTTTCCGGGTGGCATGTTGCCCAGTCCTGCCCGCTTCGTGCTTGAGTGCGAGCGCGTAGGTTTGCAGCCGGTTGATGTGAAGTCCTTTGGCCAGGATTACGCAGAAACCATGAAGCGCTGGGCCCTGAAGTTTGAAGAACAGATCTCTGCGATCAGGGAGCAGGGATTCGATGATGCGTTTATCCGTATATGGAGAATGTATCTCGCTTATTGTGAAGCGGGATTTCGTGAAGCCAGGACGGACGTCAAACAGTGGACACTATGCGCCGCGCCCTGATCGCTTGGATGCTTGTATGCGTGATGCAAGGCTCGAGTCTTGCCGGTGATTCACATCCGCTGTTGCCAGGTGCGCAGCAGATCGGGCAGGCAGGATTCTCGCGATTTGGATTTTCGATCTACCAGGCGCAACTCTGGGCGCCGGGCGGGAGCTATCTGCCTGATGAGCCCTTCCTGCTGTCTCTGACGTACGCACGGGATATTCGCCGGTCACAAATCGTGCAGGCCAGCCTGGATGAAATGCAAAAGCTCGGTGCACCTGGCGCTTTGCAAGCCCAGTGGCGTGCCGACCTTGAAGCAGTCCTGGTCGATGTGAAGGAGGGAGATACCTTGTCTGCAATTTATCGACCGGGGCAGGGAGCTGAGTTTTATTATCAACAGACAAAAAGAGGTGTCATTGACGAGGCACTGGCGCGGTATTTTTTTGCAATCTGGCTCGATGAACGCACCAGTGAACCAGATTTGCGCCTTTCCCTGCTGGGCAAGCGCAAATGAAACGTCTGGGACTCGCCGGTTATGCAGCACTGAGTCTGCCCATGGCGATGGGGATGTTACCGATTTATATGATCTCACCCAAGTTTTATGGTGATGCGCTGGGTGTGAACCTCGCGATGCTGGGGGCGGTGCTCTTTCTGACACGTTTGCTCGATACAGCTCAGGATCCGCTGATTGGCCGCCTGGTTGATACGCTGCAGCAAAAAAAGCGGGGCTGGGCAATGTTAATGACATTATCCACAGTTGTTCTGTCGATTGGTTTTGTGATGCTCTTCACGCCTCCAGCCTGGCAGCAGACGGGACTGCTGAGCTGGCTGGCTGTCTCACTGGTGATCGTTTATGCCTCACACAGCCTGATCAATATTTGCTACATGACCTGGGGTGCACGCTTAACCGATGACACGGCAGGTCGTTCACGGGTCACGGCCTGGCGCGAAGCCTTTGGCTTGATCGGGGTGGTTGTAGCCTCTGTGCTACCAACCGTCTGGGTCAGCGATCTTGGTGCTCGCGAAGGCTATCAGCTCTTTGCCTGGGTGTTTGTGATCTTACTGGTCATCGGATTGACATGCACCCTGATGTTTTCACCAGACCCTCAGATTACGAAGGTTCAGACACAAGAAGGCTGGAGGCGTGCGCTTGCACCGGCTGGCGTTCGACGGGTCATGTGGTTTTATCTTTTTAATGCGATTGCCGTGGCGATCCCTGCAACGCTGGTCTTGTTTTATATCGACGACGTGGTGCAGATGCCCCAGCAGGCAGGTTTGTTTTTAGGGCTGTATTTTTTTGCTGGCATGCTGACCCTGCCAGGCTGGGTAGCGTTGTCAGACCGGATTGGCAAGGCACGTGCCTGGCTGGCGGGGACCTGTCTTGCTGTGATGGCCTTGCTGTGCTCGGGCTGGATTGGTGCAGGTGATGGCGTTCTCTTTGGCGTGGTCTGCCTGGTCTCGGGTGCAGCGCTTGGTGCCGATGTTGCGCTTCCTCCTGCAATGCTGGCGGATGCGATTCCGCGCGCGCATCGTCAAAGCACAGGTTTGTATTTCGGCATATGGGTGTTGATTGGTAAGTTTGCGCTGGCTGTGGCCGCAGGTCTTGCCTTGCCTGGCCTGAAGGTGCTTGCATATCAGCCTGGTCAGCCATCTACTGCTGGAGCATTGGTCGTGCTCTATGTGTTTTTACCCATCATATTTAAAGCTCTGGCAACGCTTGCCTTGTTGCCTAGAATTGGTCCGCGTTTTTTTACTCGAGTGTTGACTCGCAAGGAAATTTTCCCATGAAGCTCAAGTCCCTTTTTACGGCGGCACTTGCCGCGTTGCTCGCTGCATGTGGTCATGTTGATGTAGAGCACTATGCAAAAGAAAAACCCACTCTTGAAATGTCCAGTTTTTTTAATGGCACGATTGATGCCTGGGGAATGTTTCAAAAACGCAGTGGTGAAGTTGCCCGACGCTTTGAAGTTGAAATCCAAGCCAGCTGGACCAGTCCTGACGAGGGAACACTGGATGAGCGTTTTATTTATTCCGATGGCGAAAAACAACGCCGGGTCTGGACACTCAAGCGTCAGCCTGATGGAAGCTGGATCGGTACTGCAGACGATGTAGTGGGGATCGCGACCGGGCATATCTCTGGCAATGCTTTGCATTGGACCTATGTCATGCGTTTACCCGTCGATGGTAAAGAATATCTGGTGAATTTCGACGACTGGATGTGGCAGATGGATGACTTGTCAATGATGAATCGTTCAACGATGTCAAAATTTGGATTTGATCTGGGCGAGGTGACACTGTTTTTTCGTAAACGTGCACCGGGTCAGCCTTCGTGATGCGTACTCCAAACCGGCCAATTACTTCCTGGGCGAATCAGCGTGTCTGGGTCATTGGTGCCTCCAGTGGAATCGGGGCTGCGCTTGCACTGCATCTGCTGCATGAAGGAGCCACAGTTGCCGTATCAGCCCGTCGGCATGATCAACTGCTCGAAGTGGTCGCTGGTCAGGCACGGGCATCTGTCGTTGCTTTCGATGTGACTGACGCACTCGCCTGGCCACAGGCGATGGCAGAGGTGATCGAGCATCTGGGAGGGATCGATCTGGTGGTGATGGGTGCAGCACGTTACGATCCGACACACAGCTGGGAGATCGATCTCAAGCAGGTTGAACAAAGTTTTGATCTCAATGTCGTGAGTGTGTATCGCGGGTTGTCTGTGATCGTGCCCGAGCTCGTTGCACGCGGTACGGGAGGGGTCGCCCTGATTGGAAGTATTTCGGCCTACACTGGTCTGCCCCGTGCGCTGATTTACGGAGCAACTAAAGCTGCACTGAATAATCTTGCCCAGACACTGTATTTTGAACTGGCCCCTAAAGGCTTATCGGTTTATCTGATTAATCCTGGCTTTGTCCAGACACCGATGACTGCTGTCAATGATTTCAAAATGCCCGGCCTGATGACAACCTCTCAAGCTGCACTATCTATTGCGCGAGGCTTTGAAAGGGGACTGTTTGAAATCCGTTTTCCACGTGGTTTTGCAACCGTATTGCGCTTGATCAGCTATCTTCCAGACCGGCTCCGATTTTACTTACTTCATAGATTCACAGGGATGTAAGCGCGATGTCGATACTCGTCACGGATGATCGTTTTAAGAATATTGTTCATTGGTTTGAACACCTGAGCCCCCAGACCCTCGATTCAATCGATGCGGTCTATGCGATGGACGCACAGTTCCGTGATCCGTTTAACGATCTCAGGGGGCGGGCACGCATCCGGTCGGTCTATCAGCATATGTTCGAATCGCTTGATTCCCCCGGATTTATGATTCACAACGTGGTTGCCAATGGACTGCAAGCTTTCATGGTGTGGGATTTTGCCTTTGGCTTGCGGGGGCGCGTGATGCGCATTCACGGTTGTACACATTTTGTCATTGATGAATCAGGCCTGATCACTTTGCACAGGGACTACTGGGATGCCGCCGAGGAACTCTACGAACATCTCCCGGTAATAGGGACCATGCTGCGATGGATTAAACGCCGGATCTCGATCCCTGCCTGAATGAGCTTAATTCTGATCTGACCCAAAAAAAAAGCCCCCGAAGGGGCATTTAAAGCCGGATGGGCGTAGCAGCCCTCCGGCATTTATTTATTTTGCATTATTGGTGGATATCTACGTGACGGGTATCTTTAATAAACAGAGTACCAATGACAAGTGTCATGACCGCGATAATGATTGGATACCATAGACCGTCATAAATGTTCCCTGTCGTGGCAACCACGGCAAAGGCAACCGTTGGCAAGAAGCCGCCGAACCAGCCATTACCGATGTGGTACGGCAGACTCATCGATGTATAGCGGATCTTGGTGGGGAACAGTTCAACCAGCATGGCTGCGATAGGTCCATACACCATCGTGACCAGAATCACCAGATAAGTCAGGAGCAGTACCACCATGACGTTGTTCATTTTTGACTTGTCTGCGCTTGCTGGGTAGCCAGCGGCACGGATGGCTTCAGTTAACTCTTTATCAAGCTTGGCGCTGGCTGCCTTGAATTCTGCAGCAGGCAATGCACCGCCTTCAAAAGAATTGATTTCTGTTGAGCCGATCTTGACCTTGGCCACAGAGCCAGCAGGTGCAATTTCGTTTTTGTAGTTCACAGAGTTTTTTGCCAGGAATGACTTAACCACATCGCAAGAGCTTGTAAAAGCCGATGTGCCAACCGGGTTGAACTGGAATGAACACTTACCAGGATCGGCATAGACTGTTACAGGCGCTGTTGCCTGAGCAGCTTCGAGTGCAGGATTGGCATAATGTGTGATTGCTTTGAAGACTGGGAAATAAGTCAGTGCCGCAATCAGGCAACCTGCCATGATGATGACTTTACGGCCAATCTTGTCTGACAACGTACCAAAAATGACAAAGAAGGGTGTGCCAATCAACAGGGATACTGCAATCAGGATGTTTGCCAGATTGTTATCAACCTTCAGTGTCTGCGTCATAAAGAAGAGCGCGTAGAACTGACCCGTGTACCAGACAACCGCCTGACCAGCAGTCAGGCCGAAGAGTGCCAGCAACACAATCTTGAGGTTTGCCCATTGACCAAAAGATTCCTTGATTGGTGCTTTTGATGTTTTGCCTTCTTCTTTCATGCGTTTGAAAGCGGGGGACTCATTGAGTTGCAGACGGATCCAGACCGATACGCCAAGCAGCACAACAGAGACCAGGAATGGAATGCGCCAGCCCCAGACTTTGAAAGCTTCTTCGCCGACTGCGGTGCGTACACCCAGAATCACGAGCAGGGACAGGAACAAGCCCAGCGTTGCCGTCGTCTGAATCCAGCTGGTGTAAGCGCCACGCTTGCCATGCGGAGCATGCTCTGCCACGTATGTGGCTGCACCACCGTACTCACCGCCTAGTGCCAGACCTTGGGCCAGACGCAGCACGATCAGCAAAATAGGCGCTGTCATACCGATGGTGTCATAGCTTGGCAAAATACCGACCAGGAATGTCGAGGCACCCATGATCAGAATCGTGATCAGGAAGGTGTGCTTGCGTCCGACCATGTCACCCAGTCGGCCAAAGACGATTGCGCCAAAAGGACGCACAGCAAAACCGGCGGCGAACGCCATCAGTGCAAAAATGAACGCAGCCGTTGGATTGACTGCAGAGAAGAAGTGGGAGGCAATAATGGCTGCCAGTGAGCCGTACAGATAAAAGTCGTACCACTCGAAAACGGTACCGAGGGATGAAGCGAAAATAACTTTTCGCTCTTCTTTGCTCATGGGGCGTGGGGCTGGATGCACCTTGCCCGCAGTGGCTGTTGTCATGGATCTGTCTCCTGAATGGTCTTGATTTGTTTTGTTTTATTGAACGGACTTGTTTAAGGTCAGAACTATCCCGAACGATAGGCGAGAAGTCTGACGGGGGTCTGACACAAAACTTACGCCAAACTTAATTGTGTAACTATATGTAATTACTTTTGGAGCAGCATGGATCCGCTTTCGCGAAACCGGTTATGCCAGGACAAGGCGTGTTCCAGGATATGGGGTGTATGACCACCGCGCAGGTTGGCCTGGGCCAGGTAGTCATTGAGCATATCCTTGTAGGGCTGTGCTACGCACTGATCGATGATGACCCGGGCACGCTCGCGTGGAGCAAGGCCGCGCAGATCGGCAAGGCCCACTTCAGTCACAATGATGTCGACGTCATGTTCAGTGTGATCTACATGCGACACCATCGGGACAATACTTGAAATATGTCCATTTTTAGCCAGAGACTTGGTCGCAAAGATCGATAGATAAGCATTGCGTGCAAAGTCTCCCGAACCGCCAATCCCGTTCATCACGTGCGTGCCCAGCACATGTGTCGAATTGACGTTGCCATAGATGTCAGCTTCAAGTGCTGTATTGATTGCAATGATGCCCAGCCGGCGGATGATTTCGGGGTGATTACTGATTTCCTGGGGCCTGAGGATCAGGCGACTTTTATAGAATGCAATCTTGTCGAATACCTCACGGCTTTTTTGTTCGGACAGCGTGATGGAAGAACCCGAGGCAAAATCCAGTTTGCCAGCATCAAACAATTCAAAAGTTGAATCCTGGAGGACCTCTGAATACATGGTGAGATGATTGAAAGGGCTGTCAATGAACCCCGTCATGACCGCGTTTGCAATGGTACCGATTCCCGCCTGAATCGGCAGCAGGCTTTCTGTTAAGCGGCCCAGCCGGACTTCTTGCATGAAGAAGCTGACCAGATGTGCTGAGATCGCGGCGGTTTCCTGATCAGGAGGCAGGATGGTTGAAGAGCTGTCATTTTTTTCTGTAATGACAATGGCGACAATTTTTTCTGGTGGAATCTCGATTGCGTGCGTGCCGATTCTGTCTCGTGGGTTGACCAACGGGATCGGAGTGCGGTGTGGTCTGTGCGAGGGAATAAATATGTCGTGCAAGCCCTCAAGGTCTGCTGACTGACTGAGATTGATTTCGACAATGACCTGATCTGCAAGGATGGCGAAGCTTGCACTGTTGCCAACGGAGGTCGTGGGGATAATTGCGCCCGTTTCAGTAATCGCGATGGCTTCAATAATGGCGATGTTAATGGGTGCAAGCTGGCGAGTGCGCAGCAGTTCGACGGTTTCTGACAGGTGCTGGTCAATGTACATGACTTCACCGCGATTGATCGCCGCGCGCAGTGTCGGATCCGCCTGAAAAGGAAGGCGTCGCCTGAGCGCACCCGCCTCGGTCAGTGTCTTGTCGACATCATTGCCCATTGACGCACCCGTCATCAGCGTAATGTGCATCTCCTCGTGACGTGCGCGCTCAGCCAGTGCCAGTGGCACCTCCTTTGCATCACCCGCACGTGTAAAACCACTCATGCCGATGACCATGCCATCATCAATCCAAAGCGCCGCATCCGCAGCAGACATGACCCGTTCCCTGAGCAGTGGCAGACGGATACGATCCTGGCATGCCTGTTTCATTTTTTTATCCATTTTCAGATCCTGTTCACGTGCATGGGGCGGGCGCAAAGTCCGTTGATTAAATAAGGAGGTGCTGTTTCTGATGCGATAGAGCGTGCGAGATTCAAGTCATTCGATAATTGACAAGAACAAGAGGAGGGGGAATATGTGTATCGTGCAATGACTCGCGCAGATCAATTTCTATCGCACGACAGATCGCATCTAACGGCAAATCATTCGATTCCATACCAAAGGGTTCTTCAATTTCGTCACCCAGCGCATCGAGCCCAAAAAATGTATAGGCAACGATTGCAACGACAAAAGGCGTCATGAACCCAATCGAGTCGACCAGGCCAAAGGGGAGCAGGAAACAATAGAGATATGCCGTACGATGAAGCAGCAACGTGTACGAAAACGGGATGGGAGTGTTTTTAATGCGTTCACATGAGGCCGCAGCCGCGGTCATCGCAGACAGCGTATTGTCGATCACGACGGCGATGTTGCTGTCGATCCGTCCCTGGCTCAGGCAAGACTGCACATCCAGACCCATCTTTCGCATCAGGTAGTCCGGTTTGTTTTGCGACAGCTGCATGCCGTTCCACTCAGATTCGAGCAGTAGCGGTCTGAGCTCTTGCTGGTGAGCAACATCCCGCAGGAGGTGTCTCAGTGCGTGCGTAAAAGCAATCGCCCGCATAATCATTCGTACCCGCAAGTCAGTTAGTCCGAGATCTGAACTGGCTGGCTGTGGGTCGTGAATGAAACTCAGGCACTGGCGCGCAAAATTGCGGCTGCGCAGTACCAGTTCACCCCATAATTTACGGCCTTCCCAGAAACGGTCGTACGCAGCATTGTTGCGAAACCCCAGAAATATAGCGATCGGCAAACCGATCAGACTAAAGGGAATGGCTGTGAGAGTGATTTTGAATTCAAACAGCGCGCCATGACTAATCGTGACGAGTGTGGCGACCGCAATGTTCACAAGCAGGGTCGGCAAAATCCTTGGAAGTACAGAACCCCGAAGCAGCCAGAACATACGCAGGCCTGAGGGGCGGTCTCGAACGATCATTCAGGTGTCTTGATCATGGAAAATAGGCTAAAGAAAACGCACTGACGTATTCAGATCAATTGATCTGCTGTATGAAAAAATCACTAATATGTTAGCGATATTAATTGCTAATATGTTAGTGAGTCAAATGTCTGGGATTTCGCCTGTGATTCGCGTATTAATATTCCTTTGCGCCGATACACAACAGGCAAGGAGTCACAATGAAACACCGCATGACACAACGCAATCTGCCGCATCTGTTTTTGCAGGCCAGGGATCGGCTGATGTCACATTTTCGACCCATTCTGAATCACTTCGGCCTGACAGAGCAGCAGTGGCGAGTCCTGCGCGCGCTGGATGCGTACGGACCGCTGGAGTCACATGCGCTGTGCAGCCATTGCCAGATGCACAGCGCGAGCATGGCGGGTGTGCTTGCGAGAATGGTTGCGCTTGAGCTCGTTGAGCGCAACCGCGTGGCCGCTGATCAGCGACGGGTTCTGGTGAGTCTGTCCCGCAATGGTGAGTTATTGATCGGGAAAATGACTCCTTTGATTGAGTCGCAGTATCAAAAAATTGAGCAGGCATTTGGCGTGCCGATGGTCAATGAGTTGTTTCGCACGCTTGAAGCCTTCGTGGCTGCAGATAGCAGCCAGGTACAGCGTATTAAGCTGCCAGAGTCTTAGAGATCGGCAATTGGAAGTCGAATTTCAATGCGTGTGCCCCCTTGTGAGCCGAGGGCGGGGCGGGCGTCCGTGATCCGCACCGTTGCGAAATGACGCAGGGCGATTTCACGCACGATTGCCAGACCAAGACCACTGCCATCTGCTCGTGTTCCCAGCACGCGATAAAACCGGTCGAACACGCGTTCGCGATTTTCCTCTGCGATTCCGGGACCTGAGTCTTCAACGGCCAGAATGATTTGTGTCAGATTGCGTTTAATTGAAACGGTGACCTGGCCTGGGGCAGGCGTGTATCGCAGGGCATTATCAATCAGGTTGTTGAGCACCTCAGCAAGCAGCAGGGGCTGACCTTTGACTGTGATCGGTTCCTCATCCGCCTCAAGCCCCAGATCAATTCCAAGTGTGATGGCATGATCGACCCAATTCTGAGTCTGTTCTGTTGCAAGCGCCGTCAGATCAATCCGCACCATGCCGACACTGCCGGGATTTTCTGCTTTGGCCATCAGTAGCAACTGATTGACGAGGCGTGTCGCACGGATGGTGCCCGCAACAATATGCTGCAAACTGGTGTGTGTTTCACCTGTTGGGGCGTCTCGCAGCGCAAGTTCAGCCTGGGTTCGCAAACCAGCCAGAGGGGTTTTGAGCTGATGCGCGGCATCCGCCACAAAGCGTTGCTGGGCAAAGACGTTGGCCGACAAACGGTCCAGCAGTTCATTCATGGCTGTGATCAGCGGCCCGATTTCGGCAGGCGCTTCGCGCGCATCAATCGGGGACAGGTCATCCGGACGTCTGGCCCGCAGGCGCCCTTGTAACGCGTTGAGTGGCGCTACGCCCCTTGAGAGTCCGAACCAGATGAGCAAGACCGCAATTGGCAAGACAAAAAACTGGGGCATGATGACACCTTTGATGATGTCATTGGCCAGTTGTGTGCGACGATCCGTGCTTTCGGCAGCCAGAAGCAGCACAGGAGCCACGCCTGGCACGGCCAGATCCATCCACATGTAAGCGATCCGTATTTCAAAGTCCCGGATTGTTTCGTTCTGGTAGTAGATCTTGTTCAGGGAGTGGATGGGAGTGCGTTCGGGAGTTGGCAGCTCCCGGTCGCCGCCCAGGTCCTCACCCTTGGGTCCAATCGCTTTCCAGAACACGCCATCATTTTCGCGCGTGCGCAGTGCCAGGCGGGCAGGGGCTGACATTCTGAGCATGACCCGTCCATTTTCAACCTCAATTTGCTGGCCCAGCACCTGCAGGGCGTTTGACAGACTTAAGTCATACGGGACATTTGCAATATTCTGGGCGACAACGTAGGTAATCGCCACGCTCATGGGCCATAGCAAGAACAAGGGTGCAAGCATCCAGTCGAGGATCTCGCCCAGAAGGGAGCGCCGGATCGGCGTAAAGTTCGAGCCCTCGGAGCCGGCATGCGTGATTTCAAGTGCCTCCTGATTTAGAGGCGTATTGCTGTGCGTCGCTGGCGCAGCCTGCGGGCGGGGCTGAACCGGGTCTTGCAGGTCTGCGACCTGAAGACTGAGTTCAGGAGTTGGGGTTCTGGGCACTGTTGTCACGCTCCAGGCAGTATCCTAGCCCTCTGACCGTTGCTATTTTGACACCGCTCGGTTCGATTTTTTTGCGCAGTCGGTGCACGTAGACCTCGATTGCGTTTGAACTCACTTCTTCGCCCCATTCGCATAGGTGATCAACAATCTGGGTTTTACTAACCATCCGGCCGCTACGTGTCAGCAATATTTCAAGCAGACTGACCTCTCTGGCCGAGAGGTCCAGTGTCTGGTCATCGACCAATGCTACGCGACCCGTCTGGTCAAAGACCAGGCGGCCGTGGTGCAAGATCGTTGCGCCCCCCCCCGCGCCGCGCCGGGCCAGCGCACGCACGCGTGCCTCGAGTTCTGATAGTGAAAAGGGCTTTGCCATGTAGTCATCTGCACCGAGGTCCAGACCTTTGACACGCTGTTCAATACTATCGGCTGCCGTCAGAATGAGTACGGGCAGATGAGAGTTGCGCGCACGCAGCTTGCCTAGCACCTCCAGACCTGACATTCTGGGCAGACCCAGGTCCAGAATCAGCAGGTCGAATTCCTGCGAAATGAGCGCGGCATCGGCTGATGCGCCATCGCTCACCGCGTCAACGGCATAGCCGCTATGACGTAGAGAGCGGGTGAGCCCGTCAGCGAGGATGCTGTCGTCTTCTGCAATAAGAATGCGCATAAGCGAAATTTGTTACCGAAACAAGTCAGGAAATCCGACAAGAACGATCATTCTGTCATAGCGCGCAAAAATTGCCTATTTTGTAAGATAGGACTCGGGGCAAACCCCAATAATGATATAAATCGTGCGCACTGTTTATTTATACAGTACAATTGATGTAATAATTTAAAAGTACTGTGTGTAGGCTAATGCTGGTAATCCATACCGATTAACTACGACGCAGGACCGCATCATTTATCGCTTAATTTAATACCGCATCTAATTAAAGGATCTTCCATGGATGACAAAGCCCTTAAGTCTGGTTCTGCAGAAAAAAGCAAAGCGCTTGCAGCGGCGCTTTCACAGATTGAAAAGCAGTTCGGCAAAGGCTCTGTCATGCGTTATGGCGACAATGAAGTCGAGCATGACATCCAGGTTGTCTCGACAGGTTCGCTTGGTCTGGATATCGCTTTGGGCGTAGGTGGACTGCCGCGTGGCCGTGTGGTTGAGATTTATGGACCGGAATCGTCTGGTAAGACTACGTTGACCTTGCAGGTGATTGCCGAAATGCAAAAAGTCGGCGGTACGTGCGCGTTTATCGATGCAGAGCATGCACTGGATGTTCAGTACGCCTCAAAACTGGGTGTCAATCTGACGGATTTGCTGATTTCCCAACCTGACACCGGCGAGCAGGCTTTAGAGATTACAGATGCGCTTGTGCGCTCGGGCTCTGTGGATCTGATCGTGATTGACTCGGTCGCTGCGCTTGTCCCTAAGGCCGAAATCGAAGGCGAGATGGGTGATTCGTTGCCCGGTCTGCAGGCGCGTCTGATGAGCCAGGCTCTGCGCAAGCTGACCGCCAGTATCAAGCGCACAAACTGCATGGTGATTT
>CANCOC010000081.1 GCA_947379755.1 Alcaligenaceae bacterium
CTCCAATGCTATGCGTCTGAACTGAACTTGGCAAGAATCTAGTGAAACAATCCAATAGAAACATCCAGTTACAGCGCCACAAATGAAAAAACCCCAGCGCGAACGCTAGGGTTTTTAGGAAATCAGATGGTGGCCCGGGGCGGAATCGAACCACCGACACAAGGATTTTCAATCCTCTGCTCTACCGACTGAGCTACCAGGCCATCTGAGGCCGGAATATTACACCAAAAGAAAAATCTTTGCTCCGGAGGTTGGACGGAGCATCCCGACGCGTCCTATAATAGGTATGTTCCCCACTAGGCAATTGCTTAACACCATGACAGTTAATGTCCTCGCATTGGGTTTGAATCATGTCTCCGCACCCGTCGCGGTGCGAGAGCGTGTTTCCATGCCTGAGGATCTGGTGTTGCCTGCTTTAACCGCGCTGCGCAGCGCGTTTGGTGGTGCCGTGAAAGAGGCAGCTATCCTTTCGACCTGTAACCGCACCGAGCTATATTGCGCTGCAGAGCCTCAGGTGGCTGAGCAACTGCCAGCCTGGCTGGCCGAATTTAATCAGATTGAAGCCTGCATTCTCAAGCCACATGTTTACTTGTATGGACGAGATGAGGCCGTTCGGCACGCGTTCCGTGTTGCAAGTGGTTTGGATTCGATGGTCCTGGGTGAGCCCCAGATTCTTGGTCAGATGAAAGATGCTGTGAGGGCGGCCGATGAGGCGGGCTCTTTGGGTACGCTCTTGCATCAGATGTTCCAGCGCACATTTTCTGTCGCAAAAGAAGTCCGTTCAACAACCGCCATTGGTGCCCAGTCTGTATCGCTGGCCGCTGCAGCGGTACGTCTGGCTGAACGTGTGTTTGGCGACCTGAGCGAGTGCAAGGTACTGTTTATTGGTGCTGGCGAAATGATTGAGCTGTGCGCGACGCATTTTGCTGCGCGTCAGCCCGCTTCGATTGTGGTGGCAAATCGTACGCTCGAGCGTGCAGAGGCCCTCGCCAATCGTTTTACTGCTTCGACGATGCGTCTGGGTGATTTGCCTGAGCGTCTGGCAGAGTTTGATGTGGTGGTGTCCTGTACGGCCAGTACTTTACCCATTCTCGGTTTAGGCATGGTCGAGCGGGCAACCCGCCAGCGTCGTCGCAAACCGATCGTGATGGTAGATTTGGCAGTGCCACGTGATATTGAGCCTGAGGTCGCGCGACTCGATGATGTGTATTTGTATTCGGTCGATGATCTGGGTGTGGTCGTACAGTCCGGCACCGACGCGCGGCGTGCAGCCGTCGTTGAGGCCGAAGCCATTATCGATGCGCGTGTGAATAACTTCATGCATTGGATGCAGGTGCGTGCGAACGTGCCCGTCATTCGTGATTTACAGGCGAGCGCCCACGCAGTCCAGGAGCAAGAACTTGAGCGTGCCCGCCGAATGCTTGCTCGCGGTGACTCACCCGAGGCGGTGCTCGAACAGCTGGCCAACGGGCTCACGCAGAAATATCTGCATGGCACCTTGGCTGCACTGAATAAAAGTGAAGAAAAAGACCGCCAGCAGTTGCTGAGCTGGTTGCCCCGGATATTTCCCTCAGGTCGCGAACGCCGTTAGCGTCGCTCGCCTGATATTTTCCGACCTGTTTCGTCAGCGCTCGTCGTCTGCGAACACGATGGCTACATCCATTCAAATATTTCACAAAGTCCTTCAATGAAACAATCAATGCGCTCCCGTCTGGAGCATCTGTCACGTCGACTGGTTGATCTCGATGCCATGCTGGCCGAGCCCGATGCTGCAAACGATATGGATCAATTTCGCAAGATGTCTCGTGAACGTGCCGAGATCGAGCCTGTCGTCAACGCCTTTGCTGCCTTTGAGTCTGCTGAGTCTGACCTTGAAGGTGCGCGCCTGATGCTGGACGACCCAGAAATGAAAGCCATGGCGCTAGAAGAAATGGATGCATGTAAAACACGCATCGAACAACTCGAGACAGAGTTGCAGCTGCAGTTGTTGCCGCGTGACCCGGATGATGGCCGTAGCGTATTTCTCGAAATCCGTGCGGGTACCGGTGGTGATGAGAGTGCCTTGTTCTCGGGTGATTTGTTAAGGATGTACACACGTTATGCTGAAACCAAGGGCTGGAAAGTTGAACTGATGTCTGAAAGCCCTTCCGAGCTTGGTGGCTATCGGGAAGTCATCGTCCGGCTGGATGGTGAAGGCGTTTATGGACGGTTGAAATTTGAATCGGGCGCACACCGCGTTCAACGCGTTCCTGCGACAGAAACGCAAGGACGCATCCACACCTCCGCCTGCACGGTTGCGGTGATGCCAGAGGCCGATGCTGCTGCTGTCATTGTGATCAATCCAAGCGAGCTGCGCATCGATACGTTCAGGGCGAGCGGCGCGGGCGGACAACACATTAATAAAACGGACTCTGCCGTTCGGATCACGCACTTGCCGACCGGTCTGGTCGTTGAGTGCCAGGATGACCGGTCGCAGCACCGTAACAAAGATAAAGCTATGCAGGTGCTGGCTGCCAGATTGAAAGATAAAGTACAGCGTGAGCGTCATGATAAAGAAGCTGCTGAGCGCAAGAGCCTCGTGGGTTCTGGTGATCGTTCCGAACGCATTCGCACCTATAACTTCCCGCAAGGGCGTCTGACCGATCACCGGATCAACCTGACGCTGTACAAACTTGCCAATATCATGGAAGGTGATCTGGATGATGTGACGGGAGCCTTGATTGCAGAACATCAGGCCGAATTGCTCGCTGCGCTCGGTGACGAAATTTAATGCAATCCATCCAGTCCCTGATGCAGATCTGCGGTTTGCCTCGCCTTGAGGCAAGGATGCTGTTGGAACATGTCTTGCAAAAGCCACGTGCGTGGCTGTTGGCACACGATACCGATCAGGTCGCACCAGCGGCGGGTGCTGCATTTTTAAGCCTCGCGGCTGAGCGCAGACAGGGTAAGCCGATGGCGCATCTGCTGGGCTATCGTGAATTCATGGATTACCGTTTTAATGTTTCAGCGGATGTGTTGATACCCAGACCCGAAACGGAGCTGCTGGTTGAGGTGGCGTTACGCACGATTGAACGTCTGCAGCAGCCTACCGTCCTGGACTTGGGGACGGGAAGTGGCGTTGTCGCAATCAGCGTGGCGCTTGGCCGGCCTGAAGCGATCGTGACGGCAACTGATATCAGTGTTAAAGCTTTGATTGTGGCCCAACAGAATTGCCAGCAACTGGGTGCGCGCGTGCAGTGGTGGCAAGGTGCCTGGTATGAAGCCCTACCGCCAGAGGGGCGATTTGATCTAATTGTCTCCAATCCCCCTTATATTGCATCAGATGATGAACATTTGTTCCAGGGGGATGTAAGGTTTGAACCTTCTCTTGCCTTGACCGATGGCGCAGACGGGTTGTCAGCGATCCGTCTAATCATTGCCGGGGCTGACCGACACCTGTTGCCAGGTGGCTCACTCTGGATGGAGCATGGCTATGATCAGGCTGATGATGTACAGGAAATGCTGCGCAAGCACGGCTTCAGGAATGTTCAGAGCCTGCCCGATCTGGCGGGGATTCCGCGAGTGACGGGTGGAACTTTATAATTCGTGCATAAAATGATTAAGATGCAGTACCAACCCATATTTAAGTTTTTGTATCAATAAAAAATATTTTTTCTTTAACTATTTAGCAGCAGAGATATCATGAGCGACGTTCAAGCATTTATCCGTGAAACAGTGACAGGCAATCCGGTTGTATTGTTTATGAAAGGCACTGCACAGGGTCCTCAGTGCGGATTTTCAGCTAAAGCAATTCAAATTCTGAAAGGCTGTGGCGTGACCAAACTTGTCACCGTCAATGTGCTCGAAGACGAAGACGTGCGCAACGGGATCAAAACATATTCGCAATGGCCAACTATTCCGCAACTTTACGTTGGTGGTGAGTTTATTGGTGGCTCGGATATCATGACAGAAATGGACCAAAGCGGTGAGCTCAAGCAGGCCTTGGTCGCTGCCGGCGCTACAGAATAAGTGATTCGGTATCCTGGCTGAGGCGTAACAACAGCAACTGTCGTTGCTGTTGCCTAGTCACATCCTTGATCCGTATCTACAGGATCAAAGCCGATATCGCCATCGGCTTGTGCCTGACCACTTGGTTTGAGGCCGACAAAGTCGAATAACTCTTTATCCATCAGGTGAGAGGGCGCTACATTCGCAAGGGCTTTGAAGGTATTCCAGGCCCGGCGCGGGTCCTCTTTGTCCCACTCTGCAAGCATTCGACCAATTTCCTGGCGTTTAAGGTTGATCTGAGAACCACATAAGTTGCAAGGAATGATCGGAAACTTTTTCCAGTCTGAGTATGCAATCAAGTCAGACTCTGGAATGTAAGCAAGAGGTCGAATGACAGTGTGTCGCCCATCATCGGAAACGAGCTTGGGAGGCATGGCTTTCATCTTTGCGCCATAAAAAAGATTCAGAAAAAAAGTCGCAAGAATGTCATCACGGTGATGCCCCAGTGCAATTTTGGTGGCTCCCAGCTCGCTTGCTACGCGATACAGTACTCCACGTCGTAAGCGCGAGCATAAAGAACAGGTTGTTTTGCCCTCCGGGATGACACGTTTAACAATCGAGTAGGTGTCTTGCGTTTCAATATGAAATGGAATGTTCAGCGTCTGCAAATACTGTGGAAGTATCTCTGCAGGAAATCCCGGTTGCTTTTGATCCAGATTGACAGCAATGATTTCGAAGTCAATGGGTGCGCGCGCACGCAGCGTCATAAGAATATCGAGCATGCCATAAGAATCCTTGCCGCCGGACAGGCACACCATTACGCGGTCGCCCGCTTCGATCATGTTGTAATCGCCAATCGCCCGACCCGCCTCGCGTGTAACGCGCTTGAGTAGTCTGGAATGATCGATATTCACCTCGCCTGATGTGCGAGGCTCGTCTTTCAAAATTGATCCGGATGTGGATCCAGCACGTGTTGCTTGCAGGGGAACAAAGGAGAGTCTGGATTCCATTTCAATAGCCAGATTGCTTGAGGTATTGTGTGACGGCTTGTCGGTCCCCAGAGAAGACAATGCGTGACGCTTTGCCGACTCTCTGGTGCTCGTACATCGGGTCGTAGTACTCCGAGAGCAGGGGGCGAATCCACTCCCGATGTGCATCAATGCTGCCTGATTGCTTTTGTATGTCGAGTGCCTCGCGCATCGCTGCGCTCAGACGAGCATGGCATTCTCCCCCGAGCCGCTTGTGAAGATTGTTCAGGCTTTCCTGTAGACGAACAGAAAACGCTTCAAAGCCCGCCTCAGGCCCCAGGAGCGTTATAAATTGTGCGCCAAGATCTTCAATGTAGTCATGCAGAATGCATTCCACGCGTGATTCCTTGGATTCCTCCACCCATACGACAGGGCTGACTTGCATGGCGTCACGCATCGAAATAGGCAGGGCGCATCGGCCAATTAGCCTGGATTCGTCCTCGAGTGCGATTTTTTTGATGTTTCGGGCGTGCAGGCGCAGCAGTGCGATCGCCAGACTGTTGTCGAAGTTAATCTGCACGGGTTGGTCCGTGGCATGCTTGCCAAAACTCGAGCCGCGGTGGTGGGCGAGTTTTTCAAGATCAATTGCCGCCTCTAGCTCTTTCATGATCACGGTTTTGCCGCAGCCCGTAAATCCGGCGACAGTGGTGAAAGTGGAGTCTGCGATCGTGCGTTCGAGGGATTCAAGTAAAAATGTACGCATGGCTTTGTAGCCATCAACAATGCGGGGATACGCGATCCCGGCTTCTGCCAGCCATTCTTGTGAAATCCTTGAGCGCAGACCACCACGAAAGCAATACAGATACCCATTGGGATGTTCTTTGGCGAACGCGACCCACTGTGCAACACGTGCCTGCTTGATATCGCCAGTGACGAGTTCATGTCCAAGCACAATGGCGGAGTCCTGACCTTTCTGCTTATATCTCAGGCCGACCTGGTGCCGCTCCTCGTCATTCATGAGCGGAAGATTGATGGCCCCAGGAAACGCACCTTGAGCAAACTCAACGGGTGCCCGAACATCGAGCAGCGCAGTGTCAGATAAAAAAATTGATTGGTAGTCCTGTGTGTTTTGTCGCATAGTCATTACCTGTTTAAATCCTTCAAGACGCATGTGTTGATTGGGGGCGCGCTCAGCCTGACATCAAAACTGCGTAATTCATCCCGGCGAAATACATGGACGGTGACGATATCTCCAGGCGCATAGCGATTCAGCAGCGATTCAACCGTGCTGTTGCTGGAGTCAACACGAATTCCGTCAATTGCAACCAGTACATCCAGTGCAGATAAGCCAGCCTGATGCGCTGCGCCGTTTTCCAAAACACTCGCAAGCACGATCAGATCGCCTTGCTTGCGGGTCCGCGCATCGATCGATGCCTGCGTGGTGGAGGCCTTCCAGCTGAGCTCAATATTCTGATCAAGGAATAATTTTTTGAGCGGAACGTCTGAGGTGCCATATGCCCACTGTGCGATTTCTGCAGACACATCTACACCAGTTGCTTCACGAACAAGTTTTGTAAACGCTCGTTCCTTGAGACCGTTTGCGGCGCCTGTATAAAAGTCGCGTCCGTACCGCTCCCACATGCAGCGCATGACGTCATCCAGACTGTACAGGTTTTGTGTCTGCTGGCGGATGGTCAGGTCAAGGCCCAGTGCGATCAGTGAGCCTTTTGTGTAATAGCTGATCAGTGCGTTGGAGGCGTTCTCATCCTGTTTGTAATAGCGTGTCCATGCATCAAAGGAGCTTTCTGCAACCGATTGTTTATGGCGTCCTGGTGTCGCCCAGACGCTGCTGATTTGCTTGGCAAGGATCTGCAGGTATTGCTTGCGATCAATGACGTCGCTGCGCAGCAGCATCAGATCATCATAATAGGACGTAAAGCCTTCAAAGATCCAGAGCAGGCGGGTATGGTTTTCGCGGCTGAGATCGTAAGGCGCGAACGCTGCAGGCTTGATGCGTTTGACATTCCAGGTGTGAAAATATTCGTGACTGACGAGTCCCAGAAATGTTTGATACCCTTCAGGTACCTCTGTCTGTCCCAGAGTGGGTAAGTCCTTGCGAGAGGCGATCAGTGCAGTCGAGGCACGATGTTCCAGTCCACCATAGCCATCGCCCGTCACCATGGTCAGGAAGACATAGCGTGTTGCGCTGTCCAGAAAGGGCGCCCGCGCACGCGTTGGCTCAAAAAAGCGTATTTGCGTTTCGCAGATACGCAAGACATCTTGCCGGATGCGTTTGAGATCAAGCTTGGGTACATGGCCAGTAAAAACCAGTTCGTGAGGGGCACCACAGGCGGTAAACCGGATGACTTGCGGCGTACCCATTTCGACCGGATGATCAATCAGTGCATCATAGTTATCGGCACGATACCTGCCAAAACCATGATGATTCGCGGCCAGGATTCCCTTTTTTGCTTCGGGCAGACTGGTGTGGACGGTCCAGCGGGCAGGTTTTCCCGGGGCAACAAGGCTGACTTCGCATGGACGGTCTTCAAAGCCATGTGCCCGTAAAAACACGCTGGTACCATTAAAAAAGCCATGAGATTCATCTAGGTGTGCACCGCGTACAGACAGATCCCAGGCGTACACAATGGTAGTGATTGTGAGCGCGCCGTCGCATGCAGCTGCCCGCCAGCTGTGGTTATCAATTTTGATGATCGCAACGTCACGTCCGCGTGAGCGCGCGCTGATGCTCTCTATTTGTCTGGCAAAGTCCCGAATCAGATAGCTGCCGGGGATCCAGGCGGGTAAAGAAATGACCTGGCCTGCTGGTGCAGGATCGGGTATTGTCATCGTGACGCGAAACCGGTGGCCAGCCAGATCAATTGGCGCAACGCTGTAAAGTATGGGTTTGGTGTTCATAGCGCTATCTTATTTCACAAATCTAAGGAGACATCCATGAGCGAATCCCTCGTACTCGTTGAGACCCGCGGCCGGGTTGGCCTGTTAACACTGAATCGCCCTAAGGCGCTCAATGCGCTGAATGACGCGCTGATGGATGAACTGGGTGCTGCATTACTAGCCTTTGATGCAAATGAAGAAATTGGTTGCATGGTCATTACGGGCAGCGAAAAAGCCTTTGCCGCAGGTGCGGACATTGGTGCGATGAAAGACTGGTCGTATATGGATGTGTATAAAACAGAATATATCGGACGCAACTGGGAAACCCTGCGGCGCATCCGTAAGCCTGTCATTGCTGCGGTATCAGGGTACGCTCTGGGCGGTGGCTGTGAACTCGCAATGATGTGCGATTTTATTATTGCGGCGGACACGGCTAAGTTTGGTCAGCCGGAAATCAAGCTGGGCACTATTCCGGGCGCAGGCGGCACACAACGCCTCCCACGCGCAGTAGGCAAGGCTAAAGCGATGGATATGGCCTTGACTGGCCGGATGATGGATGCCGCAGAGGCTGAGCGCGCAAGTCTTGTATCCCGTGTGGTGAGTGCAGACAAGCTGATCGAAGAGGCAATTGAGGCAGCGACAGTGATTGCAGCCATGTCGCTGCCGATCGCGATCATGGCCAAAGAGTCCGTGAACCGTGCCTTTGAGTCGTCGCTGCACGAGGGGATATTGTTTGAACGCCGGCTGTTTCATTCAACTTTTGCCACAGAAGACCAGAAAGAAGGAATGGCAGCTTTCGTTGAAAAGCGCAAACCAGTGTTCCAGCACCGTTAATGTGGTTTTTTGATGCAAACTGACGTGGAAACAAGTCATTTCGGGCAAGTCAGTTTGCGTTCAGTATCTAAAAACAGCTATACTTTACGGGCTTCGGGCTCACAAGACGGAGTAATACGGCTTTTTCAGTGGTGCGGCGTAACTGGTTGAAACAACTTTGAGTGATTTTTCTAAGGATAAGCCAGTGGCTTTAGATCAATTGCACACAGATGCCACATCATTCGAACGCGAAACACTGGATCAGCCTGTTGTTCTGACGGATGCAGATCGAGTTCGAATTAACGCACGTGCCCGTAAAGATCTGATGCAGATCGTGCTTGCACAGGCAGTTGCCGGAGCGGTCGTTGCATTGATCGCATGGTGTATTGCAGGTCAGTCTGCAGGATTGTCGGCATTGGCTGGATCTGCAGCGTATTTTGTTCCGAATTTGTTGTTTGCGTTGAGATTGTTGGTGGCCACGCTCAGTTCAAAAGGCTCAAATCCTGCTGTTTTTCTGCTGGGTGAGATGCTTAAAGTGGGCGCGGTAGTCGGATTGCTGTGGTTGATAGCAGATCTGGGTGGTGATCGGGTCCAGTGGCTTGCGGTATTGGCTGGATTGGTTGCTGTGCTCAAAGGCTATTTGCTGATGCTGGCGTTCAGGGGATCCCGGGCGCGGTAGTTTGTAGCAACCTACATGATTTGAATGGCAATAGTTTTCGTTTGGGGCCTGATGCTGTAAGCAGGCCTGAGAGTTTGAGTAGAGATGTGCAGCATTTTTGCTGCTTCCAGTCAAGAATCAGAGTTGAGATTATCTATGTCAGCTGACAGCGACGTATCGCCCCAGGCCTCTTATATCCAGCACCATTTGGTGCACTACAACAATCTCGGCGAAAAGCAGAGTTTGATTGCTGATTTCAGCGTAATTAATTACGACTCGATTTTCTGGGCAATCCTGACGGGTGCGATTGCCGTGCTGGTCATGTGGCTGGCCGCTCGACGTGCGACAGCAGGTGTGCCCGGCAGGTTTCAGGGTTTTGTTGAAATGCTTGTTGATATGGTTGATCAGCAGGCTCGCAGTATTGTGCCGAGTGAAGCCACGCGTAAATTCGTTGCTCCTCTGGCGATGACTGTTTTCACGTGGGTTGTTCTGATGAACGCCCTTGATCTGGTGCCGGTTGATTTGCCGCATGTGGTTTTTCATGCGCTGGGTTTCGGTCACGAGCCTGCAGATCCCCTTTACTACCACCGCATTCTGCCTACGGCCGACCTGAACATTCCGATGGGAATGTCACTGGGTGTGTTGCTGCTGATGCTCTATTACGGCATCAAGATCAAGAGTCCTGGTGGATTCGTTAAAGAGTTGTTTACGGCACCATTTCACGCACACGGTTTTGCTGCCGTATGTTTGGCGCCTTTTAACTTTCTGTTGAACCTGGTCGAATACGCTGCAAAATCTGTTTCGCTGGGTATGCGGTTGTTCGGCAACATGTTTGCGGGCGAACTGATTTTTATGTTGATCGCCTTGTTGGGTGGTGCATGGACCGGCTGGAATGTAATGAGCGTCGGTCTTGGACTGGGTCACATCGTGGCAGGTTCGATTTGGGCACTTTTCCATATATTGATTGTCTTGTTGCAAGCATTTATCTTCATGATGTTGACGCTGGTATATATCGGCCAGGCACATGAAGGGCATTAAAAACTGATTCGCACGCCTGATAGGGGGTGTGGCAGGGTAGATTTACAGTAGTTGATGTAGTTTGATTTTTTTGATTTTTTTTGATTTTTTTAAATTTACTTAGATATTAACCAAGGAGTTGTCATGACTAACGTCGCTTTCGTAGCGCTGGCTTGCGCATTTATTATCGGCCTGGGTGCTTTTGGCGCTTGTATCGGCATCGGCATGATGGGTGGCAAGTACCTCGAAGCTTCAGCACGTCAGCCTGAGCTGATGAATGCTCTGCAAACCAAAATGTTCCTGTTGGCTGGTCTGATTGACGCTGCCTTCCTGATCGGCGTGGGTATTGCCATGTTGTTCGCATTTGCGAATCCGTTCAAGTAAATTGCTTGATTGCTCACCCTGCGATGCAGGTTGAGCAAAGACGCTGCTGTTATCTTTTGATAACAGCATATTGATCCAGTCCTATGCGACCTAGTGTCGCTAAGACATAAGATGTAATAGGGAAACGACCGTGAATCTGAACGCGACGATCTTTTTCCAGATGATCGTGTTCTTTGTCCTGGGTTGGGTCACGATGAAATTCGTGTGGCCACCACTGACGAAGGCAATTGACGAGCGACGCCAAAAAATCGCCGATGGTCTGGCTTCAGCCGAAAAAGGCAAAGCTGACTTGGCGCAGGCACAAGCTCGCATCAGTTTGATCGAGGCATCTGCAAAGTCAGATCTGCATGCACGCATGACAGATGCTGAAAAACACGCTGCTCAAATTATCGAGCAAGCGCGTGCCGAAGGCGAATCCGAACGTGCTCGCATTGTTGCGCAGGCTAAGCAAGACGCCGCGCAAGAAGTGCAGCGCGCACGTGATGCACTGCGCAATGACGTCGCCAATCTGGCGGTGAAAGGCGCAGAGCAGATCCTGAAGCGTGAAGTTAATGCACAAGCCCACGCCGAGTTGCTCACGCAACTTAAGGCTCAGCTTTAAACCCCGGGGTCGACATGGCAGAACTTTCCACCGTTGCCCGCCCGTATGCCGAAGCATTGTTTGCTGCGGCTCGCGAGGATAAGGCCGGTCTTGCAGCTTGGGCCGATCAGGTGCAGCGTCTCGCAGACGTGGCATCGGTTGAAGCTGTGCGTGTTGCAATGGCTGATCCGCGTCTTGAAGACGCACAGCGCATCAGCATCTTTTTGAGTCTGGTTCGCCCAGCAGTCGAAAAGCCGTTACAAAATTTTGTAACTCTGCTTGTGTCTAATGATCGCCTATTGTTATTGGCCCACATATCCGAACAGTTTCGTGCCTTGAAGGACGCAGCTGAAGGTGTGGCCCAAGCCAACATTACCAGCGCTTTCCCGATGTCAGACGAACAGGTTTCAGAGCTGATTAAGTTGCTCGAACCTAAGTTTGGTCTCAAGCTCAAGCCCCACGTTACCGTTGATGCGACCTTAATAGGTGGTGTTCGCGTGCTCGTGGGTGATCACGTACTCGATACATCCGTGCAAGCCCAGTTGTTACGCATGCGCGACACAATGGCAGCCTAACGCTAGCCAAAAGATTCCAGGAGTCTGAACATGCAACTCAATCCGTCAGAGATTAGCGAAATACTCAAAAGCCGCATCGAAGGTCTGGGCACATCGTCCGACATTCGTACGCAAGGCACGGTTGTTTCCGTGACCGATGGCATTACCCGAATCCACGGTCTGTCAGACGTGATGCAGGGTGAAATGCTTGAGTTCCCCAATAACGTATTCGGTCTTGCGCTGAACCTCGAGCGTGACTCCGTCGGCGCCGTGATTCTGGGCGACTATACCGGCGTATCAGAAGGCGATGCTGTAAAAGCAACCGGTCGCATTCTCGAAGTGCCAGTTGGTCCAGAGTTGCTGGGTCGCGTTGTGAACGCACTCGGCGTGCCAATCGATGGCAAAGGTCCGATCAATGCCAAAGAAACAGACATTATCGAAAAAGTCGCACCAGGCGTGATTGCACGTCAGTCCGTGTCGCAGCCACTGCAGACCGGTCTGAAGGCAATTGATTCGATGGTGCCGGTTGGTCGTGGTCAGCGCGAGCTGATCATTGGTGACCGTCAGACAGGTAAAACCGCTGTTGCCGTTGATGCAATTATTAACCAGAAAGGCAAGGGCGTTAAGTGCGTCTACGTCGCGATTGGTCAGAAAGCATCCACCATCAACAACGTGTTGCGCAAGCTCGAAGAGCATGGCGCAATGGGATACACAATCATTGTGGCAGCTGCTGCTTCTGACTCGGCTGCTATGCAGTACTTGTCGGCGTATGCCGGCTGCACAATGGGCGAATACTTCCGTGATCGCGGTGAAGACGCTCTGATCGTTTATGACGATTTGACCAAACAGGCTATTGCGTACCGTCAGGTATCTTTGCTGTTGCGCCGTCCACCAGGTCGTGAAGCTTATCCAGGCGATGTGTTCTATCTGCACTCACGTCTGCTTGAGCGTGCCGCGCGCGTGAACGTCGATTACGTCGAAAAATTCACCAAAGGTGCAGTGAAAGGCAAAACTGGTTCGTTGACCGCCTTGCCAATTATTGAAACCCAGGCCGGTGACGTGTCAGCGTTTGTGCCAACCAACGTCATTTCGATTACCGATGGCCAGATTTTCCTTGAAACCGACTTGTTTAACGCTGGCGTACGTCCTGCGATTAACGCCGGTATCTCGGTATCTCGCGTTGGTGGTGCTGCTCAGACAAAAATCATTAAAAAGCTTTCAGGCGGTATTCGTACCGACTTGGCTCAGTATCGTGAACTCGCAGCGTTTGCCCAGTTCGCTTCCGATCTGGATGACGCAACACGTCGTCAGCTCGAGCGCGGTAAGCGTGTGGTTGAGCTGTTAAAGCAGCCTCAGTACCAGCCTCTGCAGGTTTGGGAGCTTGGTGTGATTCTGTTTGCTGTCAATAACGCAT
>CANCOC010000082.1 GCA_947379755.1 Alcaligenaceae bacterium
GTTGTTTTGACGACTTGCGCGAGCCAGTCCGTTGCATGCAGCGGCTCGATGACGAGTTTGAGGGTGCCACCGCAGGGTAAGCCAAAGCGTGCGGCTTCTTCTTGTGATACGCCATACAGGACGAGTTCGGGCTGTGCAGGCAAGCGACCTTCTTGTGCGCGGACAATCAGATCGTCCTCAATGCAGCCGCCTGAAACCGAGCCGACCAAGCGGCCATCCGCACGCACGGCAAGCATGGCGCCAGCTTGCCGGGGGGCGGATCCCCAGGTTTTGACGACCGTCGCCAGGTGAACCGCGTGACCATTCGCGCACCAGTCCAGTGCGTGCTTTAAAACTTCTGTGTCGAGTGAGTCCATGGGCGAATATTTAGGCTGCGGCGAGCTATGAGGAGGAGTGACCAGTCAGTATACTGAGCTACTTTTCGAACGTCGAGACTGAGACTACCAAATGGATCCATTGTTTATTCTTTCTTTAGCCATTCTAGGCTGTGTGACGGGTTTTGCCGCGGGTCTGCTTGGTATCGGCGGGGGCATGCTGCTGGTCCCATTCCTGACCCTGTTGCTGACATGGCAAGGCTTGCCCGCAGATCTCGTGGTCAAGGCTGCAATCGCGACCTCGATGGCATCGATTCTCTTTACCTCGCTCTCCAGTGTGCGGGCGCACCAGAAAAAAGGCGCGGTACGCTGGGATCTGGTTCTTGCCTTTACTCCCGGGATTGTGCTCGGTGGATTCCTGTCAGGTGGTGCGGTCTTTGCTGCCTTGAAAACAAGCTGGCTGGCCTTGTTTTTTGCGATCTTTGTGACCTATTCCGGTTATCAGATGCTACGCGATAAAAAACCCAAGCCTTCACGTCAGATGCCGGGAGCGGCGGGGACTGCCGCTGCGGGCGGTGGTATCGGATTTTTGTCTGGTCTGGTTGGTGCAGGTGGCGGCTTTGTATCGGTTCCTTTCATGCTCTGGTGCAATGTGCCTTTGCATCAGGCCGTTGCCACGTCTGCTGCGCTTGGCTTTCCGATTGCCCTGGCCAATACGGTCGGGTATGTCTGGTCCGGGATGAGCCAGACAGATCTGCCGCCGCTGATGATTGGTTTTATTTACTGGCCAGCGTTGCTGGTGCTGGTCATGTTCAGCGTATTTACCGCGCCAATGGGGGCACGCGCCGCGCACAAGCTGCCAGTCAAGACACTCAAGCGTATTTTTGCCTTCTTGCTGTTTGGTCTGGCTGCCTACATGGGCACCAAGGCTTACTCGGCATTTATGTAACGTTATCTCGCTGTTTGTCAGGAGGATCCGGCAGGTTTGCGCTGGATCGCACTGACACTGACGCGTGTCTCGCCGGGCTGGGATCGCAACGTTCCTGTGCGCCAGGCGTGACCGTAAGCGACTTCGATGGTGAGATGGATGGTGCCGTCTGCATGGCGCTGGGACTCAAGCGCAGCCAGTAACTTTGCCCGCCATGCCCGCCCCACCAGACCTGCACGTCGGCCAAGAGCTGGGTTACCACCCAGCGCCCGCACATCCTCCAGTAGTTTTTCAGGTGTCTGGTACGTGAGGGTGAGTACTTCCTGATCCATCACCGGATCTGCAAAGCCTTTCTCGATGAGCAGGTCGCCGAAATCATGCATGTCGACAAAGCTGGGTGTGGTCGTGCGCAGTCCCGCATTGAGCAGCGCCGCACGCAGCTCCTGCATTGTTGCAGGGCCAAAGCACGAAAAGAACACCAGTCCGTTGAGTTTGAGTATGCGCCCCCATTCCTTGAGCACGTCATGTGGTGCAGGATGCCAGTGCAAAGCCAGGTTTGACCACACCAGATCCAGCGACTCAGGCGCCAGACCGGTTTGTGACAGGTCGTTTTGCAGCCACTGCATGGCAGGTGCGGCGCCGCGTTTTTTTTCAAGCCACTGACGCCAGGCCGCAGGCAACAGCGGTTGCACTTTTTTGCGTGCATGTGCAAGGAGCGCCGGATTGTTGTCCTGTCCGATATAGCGCGCTTCTGGATAGCGTGCATGCAGCAAAGCAAACTGATGTGCGGCACCACAACCCGCGTCTAGCATGAGGGCTGGCTGGAGCCGAACCAGGCGCAGTCTTTCATTCATCCTGCGTGCAATTTCGCCATACAGGAACTGTGCCTCGGATAAATCCCCCCGGCGTGAAAATTGCCGGGTGACATGCTGCGTGCTGATGGGTAGGGTGCTGAGGGAGGACATTTGCGTCTTGGTGAGTCAGGAAATCCATGCACGGTGCTTCACACTGTGTATGACGGAGAAACCAAAATGTACTCTATCCTCAACAAAATCAGGCAGGTATTCCCTACAGCGTGTCCGTTATGCGCGATGCCTGCCGCTGGTGCCGATCTGTGTGACGGGTGTCATCGTGATCTATGGCAGGGCCGTCAGACGCAGGCTGCTTGCAGGCAATGTGGTGGCAGCCTTGCGCACAAATTGTCGTCTTGTGGCGATTGCCGCCGCAGATTGCCGGCCTTTGCGCTCACGGTAGCCGCCATCTCCTTTTCCTATCCTGGTGACCTGCTGATCAGAGGGTTTAAAGAGCGTGGCCAACTTGCGCATGCAGGGCTGTTCGCAAGGATGTTGAGTCGGGCGATGTCCATGCAGGTGCCTGCTTTACCTGCGTTGCAGGCACTTGTTCCGATCCCATCCGGCCATGCCTCGCTGCGTAAACGAGGATTTAATCCGGCCGCGGAGCTTGCGCGCGAATTATGCCGCTCCACCCGGATTCCTTTGCGTCAGGGTTGGCTGAGGCGAACACGCGAGGCCAGTCTGCAAAAGACGCTGAATTCGGCCGCACGCAGGAAAAGTGTGGAGGGTCTGTATGCCTGCGACGAATCGATTCCTGCATGCTGGGTGGGGGTGGTGGACGATGTTATGACGTCTGGGAGTACCCTGCACCAGGCTGCACTGGTTCTCAGGCAGGCAGGCGCACTGGGCGTCGTGGCACTCGTCGCCGCACGCACGCCGCGTGGGCCTGAGCACGCAGAGGACACGCGGGACTCCCTCGCCTGACGTCTGGCGTCAGGTCTGGCAAAATGGAGGCTATGTTCCATGTCATCCTCGTTCAGCCCGAAATCCCTCCCAATACCGGCAATGTGATCCGTTTGTGTGCCAATACCGGCACGCATCTGCATCTTGTGCGTCCGCTTGGCTTTGAAATTGACGATACCCGCTTGCGGCGTGCCGGCCTCGATTACCACGAGTGGCAGCCTGTGCGCGTGCATGACAGTCTGGAGATCGCGCTGGCCGCGACCGGTGCCGCACCCGACAGGATATTTGCCGTGACCACCAAAGGCAGCGCGCTGGTCGGGCAGGCTCATTTCCAGACTGGAGATGTGTTTGTGTTCGGTCGCGAAACCGCCGGACTTTCGGTTGAACAATTGGCGTTGTTTGGTTCGGGGCAGCGACTGCGGTTGCCGATGTTACCTGCCCAGCGCAGCCTGAATCTGTCGAATGCGGTAGCCGTCATGGTGTTTGAAGCCTGGCGACAGCTTGACTATGCCGGGGGCGTCTAGCTTCAGGCTCAACTCAGTCCAGCGAAATCTGGAGTTGCTGGATGATGGCCTCCCAGCGCCTGGTTTCATCCTGCATGAGCGTGCGTAAGGCCTCGGGTGAAGAGCCCACCGCAGTGAAATACTGGGCGTCAAATTTTTGACGAATCTCCTGGCTTGCAAGAATCTCAGCCAGGATCTGATGCAGGCGCTCAATAATCTGGGGAGGAGTGTCTGCAGGTGCAAGAAGCGCATTCCACGAAGTCGCTTCAAAACCTGGATAGCCTTGTTCAGAGAGTGGCAAGATGCCTGGTAACGACTCCGTCGCGGTCAGGCTTGTTATCCCGAGTGCCTGTACTTTTCCTTGCCTGACCTGTGCCATGGCGATTGCAGGCACCATGAATGCTGCTTGAATGTCGCCCGCGATCAATGCCGTCATGATCTGAGGAAAGCCTGCGTAAGGCACATGCAATAAATCAATGTTTGCCTGGCGCTCGAATAACTCCATTGCCAGTTGTGAGGCGCTACCTAACCCGATTGAGCCGTAATTCAATGCACCAGGCCGGTCCTTGGCCTGACGTGTGAAATCTGCGAGAGACATGCCTTTGAAGGCGGGACCGGCGACCAGTACATTCGGACTGGTCGCCACCAGCGTGACAGGTGCCAAGTCTTTCATTGGCGCATAACCGAGCGTTTTTTGATAGAGAGCGGGTGCTGTGACCAGAGGGCCGTTGATCGTGTAGAGCAGCGTGTAGCCATCAGGAGCCGCGCGCGCAACACTGCGTGTGCCGATGTTGCCTCCCGCTCCCGGTTTGTTTTCAACGATGACGGTTTGTGCAAGCGCACGGGACAGAGGGGCGGCGAGTGTGCGTGCGAGCAGATCAGGGGATGAGCCTGGGGGAAAGGGCACCACAAGATGAATCGGCCCCTGCGCGGGCCATTGAGCCTGTGCAGCGCAAGGCAATAAGAGGGTGCTCAAGAGCGTCCCCAGCAGCGCGAGCGTGGCGCGAATGTTCATGTGTGTCAAACCCGCTGTTCAGGACGTGACCCTGTGTTCAGGAACACGGACTGAATGCCGGCTGGATCATTGGGACAATTATTCGGATGTTGCATCTCTGGAGAGTAGCGTAGAGACTGCGAGTTTGGGTGGCACCTGGTGAAACAGGATGTCGCATACAGCGCGCGTAATGGGCAGATCGACACCTAGTGCGCTGGCCCGCAGTTGCACCGCCTGCGCGCAGCGGGCGCCTTCGGCGGTCAGTCCTTGCGCGAGGATTTCGCTGAGGGATTGACCGTGGCCGATGGCAAGGCCCACCTGGCGGTTACGTGATAAATCACCTGTCGCGGTCAGCACAAGGTCGCCCAGTCCCGTCAACCCTGAGAAGGTCGACGTCTGTGCGCCCAGAGCTTCGCCAAATCTGCTGATCTCGGCAAGTCCGCGGGTAATGATCGCTGCCCGAGCGTTGGTGCCCAGGCCTAGCCCATCGCCGATCCCGCAGGCGATTGCCATGATGTTTTTGAGTGCGCCGCCGACTTCAACACCGATCACATCGGTGCTGGCGTACACACGCACGGTACCGCCATGAAACGCTGAAATAGTTGCTTCTCTGAGGCCTTCGCTCTGGCTGGCGACTGTGAGCGCAACAGGCAGGCCACGCGCAACTTCGCGGGCAAAGGAAGGGCCGGAGAGCACCCCTGTGGCGAGTGCTGGCAATGCCGTCAGGGCTTCTTTTGCGATTTCACTTGGGAGCTTGCCAGTGTCCGCCTCAAGTCCCTTGCATGTCCATACAAGGCCTGCAAGGGGACGATTCAGGCGAGCCAATACCTGAACGACAGCCAGACATGCCGCACGTAAGCCTGCAAGCGGCACACCCAGAATAATCAGGCCGGGTCTGGCGCCAGCCGTGGCAAATTCCACGGCATCATCCAGGCTTGCAGTAAAGCCAAGCGTCGCAGGCAAGTCTATTTCAGGCAAGTAGCGGTCATTCCGATGCGTCTGTGCCAGTTGTGTCGCCAGCACGGGATCGCGCGCCCATAACAGCACTGGCCCCTGATTGCAGGCTGCCGCAGCGAGTGCGGTCCCCCAGGCGCCCGCGCCGATGACTGCCACATGCTGATCACTGGTGTGAGAAAGTGTCATCGCTGGATGGTGCCTGGAGTCCCTGTTCGTCGCAATTACTGGCGCGTCATGCCAGGAGGCAAAATCAGGCCCGACTCTTCGTTGTGCGAAGGCGGTGTCTGGCCCTGTTGTGATGCTTCGGCGATCCGTTGCTCAAAAAGTGCCTGGAAGTTGACCTCTGCCAGGTGCAGCGGAGGCAGTGACGTGCGGGTGATCGCGTCAGCAATGTTGGCGCGCAGATAAGGGTAGAGCATGGTGGGGCAGACAATTCCCATCAGCGGATCGAGCTGTTCGGCCGGAATATTGGCGATTTCGAAAATGCCGCCTTGTGTGGCCTCAACCAGATACAGCACTTTGTCATTGATCTTTGTTGTAACCGTGATGGTGATCGTGGACTCAAATACAGTCTCGGCAAGTGCCTGTCCGCCAACGTTGATGGCAACCTCAACCTTGGGGCCTTCCTGTTCGAGGAAAATATTCGGTGCGTGAGGCACTTCAAGGGACAAGTCTTTGAGGTATACGCGCTGCATGTTGAATGAAGGAGCAGTACTGGCTTGGTTGTTCTGGTCAGACATGAGAATTTCCGTAAGTCGTATGGGGTTTCGGGGGGATCAGCAGATCAGGTTGTACGTGGCAGGGTCAGGCGTTGAGCAACGGCAGCAATTTGCCTTCGCGATCCAGCGCCGACAGGTCGTCAAAGCCGCCTACGTGCGTCTCGCCAATATAGATCTGGGGGACAGTTCTGCGGCCGGTGCGCTCCATCATCAGGGTGCGCTGTTCGGCATCTACATCAATCCGGATCTTTTCGATTTCGGTCACGCCGCGCTGGTTCAGCAGCATCTCTGCACGTGAGCAGTATGGGCAGTAGCCCGTGGTGTACATCACGACTTTGTTTGTCATTTTCAGACTCCTGATTTATTTGTTTGCAGTCACTGGCATGCCGGCTGCTGCCCATGCGCGCAGGCCGCCCTCCAGGACGGTGACTTCGGTCAGTCCGAGTGCGCGCAGCTTTGTGGCGGCGGGCATTGCCGACTTGCCCTGGTCGCAAACAAGAATGATGGGTTTGTTTTTGGGCAGGGTCGCGGCCTTTTTTTCAAAATCAGCAACCGGCAGGTTGCGTGCCTGTGGAATATGGCCAGCCTGAAAGGCGCTGGCATCACGGATGTCGACCAGGACGGCATGCTGATGATTCATCATTTGCACCGCCTGCGCCGGCGACAGGGCTGCTCCTGAGCGACTGCGCTGGAGCATGGGCCAGGCCAGCATGAGTCCAGCGCCAATTGCGACGGCGATCAGGAGGAGGTTGTTTTGGTTTAAGAAAAAATCCACAGTGTGTCCAGAAGGGCAGTGATGCCCCATTTAAGGGTGATTCGGTTGAAATTACAAAAAAGTCAGGGCCATTCAGGTGAAATGACACAGACAATTATAAAATGATGTTTTATTCATACTTTAACCTGTGTCTGCCATGCATAAACTTATTCTGATGCGCCACGGCGAAAGCCAATGGAATCTCGAAAACCGCTTCACGGGCTGGACCGACGTCGATCTCACTGAGCTCGGTCGCGAACAGGCACGCCGCGCGGGGGAGTTGCTCAAAGAAAAGGGCTTCGGTTTTGACCTGGCCTGCACTTCGGTGCTCACGCGCGCGATTCGCACGTTGTGGATCGCGCTGGACGCGATGGGTACGATGTATGTGCCGGTGGTCAACGACTGGCGCCTGAACGAGCGCCATTATGGCGCCCTGCAAGGTCTGAACAAGGCCGAAACGGCAGCCGAGTATGGCGATGAGCAGGTGCTGATCTGGCGCAGGGCCTATGCTATTGCCCCGAATCCGCTCGATATTGACGACCCGCGTCACCCAAGGTTTGATGTCCGGTATGCCAATATTCCTGCTGAGCGGTTGCCTGCGACCGAATGCCTGGCCGATACCGTGGAGCGTGTCCTGCCATTCTGGAATGACACGATTGCTCCGGCCATCCGCTCTGGTCAGCGTGTGCTGGTCGCCGCCCATGGCAATAGCCTGCGTGCTCTGATCAAGCACCTGGACAACGTGTCAGACGATGAGATCGTGCACCTGAATATTCCAACGGGTCAGCCATTGGTATACGAGCTTGATGACGATTTGCGTCCAATTCGCCACTATTACCTGGGCGATGCGGCAGAAATCGAGGCCGCGATGGCGGCAGTTGCCGCCCAGGGCAAAGCTAAAAAAGGCTAAGTCCAATGCATCGGACTGCGAGGTGGCTGTGTGTCCTGGTCAGTGTCCTGCTGATGGGGGGAGGGGTCTGGGCTAAAGAAGATGATTCAGCAGCCCGGCAATCGCAGGCCGAACGCGACCAGGTGGCACTGCGCGAACGCATTAAAGTCCTGCAGCAGGAAATTGAGGCACGCGAGTCGGTTCGCAAGGAGGCCGCAGATGCCCTCAAGGCCTCTGAAACCGCCATTTCTGTTTCTGCGCGGCGTATTGCTGAGCTGACTGCCCAGCTCAGGCTTGCCAAAGATGAACTCGACACGCTCCAGACCCAGATTCACCAGCAACAAGTGGTCATGAAGCTGCGGCGCAACGAGCTGTCGAACCAGCTGCGCAAACAGTACACCAGCGGCCTGTCGCCCTGGACGGCTCTGCTGTCTGGCGATGATCCGCAACAACTTGGACGCAATCTCGCCTATCTGGATTTTGTTTCCCGCGCCCGTGCTGACGCTGTCAGCGCGCTGAACAAGGAAATTGAGAGGCTGGCAGACCTGCAGGGGCGGGCGGACGCGCGGCAGCAGGAAATTACGCGTGTCGTGCGTGAGACGACGGAACAGCACCGGGTGCTGGAAGTTCAAAAGAAAGAACGCGCCACCATCCTCGCACGCCTGGAGGGCCAGATTCAGGCCCAGCGCGTAGAGGCGACCCGAATGGGCCGTGATGACAAGCGTCTGACGGATTTGATTGATGAGCTTGCCGGACAGATTGTCGCGGCTCGCAAGGCCGCCGAAAGCGCACGCCAGGCTGAAGAAGCCCGGCGTGTCGAGCAAGCCAGGCGCGCAGCGCAGGAGCGTCAGGCCCTGGAGGCCCGGCGCGCCCAGGAGGCACGCCAGGCAGCCGAGGCAGCACGTACCGCCGCCGCAGAGGCCAAAAAAGCCGAGGCTGACCAGCGTAAAGAGGCACAAGCCCTTTCGCTTGATGCCGAGAAGGAGGCGGCCCAGGCTCGCCAGCGGGCCACGGAGGCGGCAAGGCAGGCCCGGGCGGCCGAGGCGAGCAGTCGTGAAGCGCAGGCAGCAAGCAACGCAGCGGCCTCTCCTGCGGTGGGTGCTGGGCTCAAGATGGGGATGCGCTGGCCTGTCCGTGGGTCTGTGATGGCCCGGTTTGGCACCGATCGACCTGAAGGGGGTGTATGGCGCGGTATCTTGTTAAGTGCCGATGAGGGGGCGCCGGTGCAGGTGGTCTCGGGCGGAACCGTCGTTTATGCCAACTGGCTGCGTGGTTTTGGCAATCTGGTCATTGTTGACCATGGGCAAGAGTTTCTCAGCGTATATGCCTATAACCAGAGCGTCCTTAAACAGGTAGGCGATACCGTAAAAGCAGGAGATACGATCAGTCTTGCAGGCAATACCGGTGGGCAGCTGGATTCCGCCCTATACTTCGAAATACGACATCGTGGTGGCGCGGTTGATCCTATGCCTTTTTTGGCAAAGTGATCACTGCAGCAGCCGTCATAGCTTGATCAGCATTCAACTTGGGAACGTGCATGAGCACTCGCAAATTACGTAGTCTTGGCTTGGTTTCGGCAGGTATTCTTGCGGGGGTGTTACTCAGCCTCGGGATTACTGCTGTCGCGCAGCGTGGCGGTTCGCCGTTGCCGCTTGATGAACTCAGACAGTTCTCAAGTGTTTTTTCGGCAATCAAGAACAACTATGTTGAAACCGTCACAGATAAAAAACTGATTGACGGTGCAATCGCCGGGATGCTGTCTGATCTTGATCCACATTCAGCTTATCTGGATGCCGATGCATTCAAGGAAATGCAATCTGCGACGCAAGGTGAGTTTGGCGGATTGGGTATTGAGGTCGGTACGGAGGATGGCGTGGTTAAAGTCATCTCGCCGATCGAAGATACGCCCGCTGCACGGGCAGGCATTCGCGCGGGTGATCTGATTATCAAGATTGACAACACTTCGACCAAAGGCCTGACGCTCACTGAAGCCGTCAAGATGATGCGTGGCAAAGTCAAAACGCCCATCACCCTGACGATCGCACGTCAGGGACTGGCTCAGCCTCTGGTGATCAAGATCGTGCGTGACACGATTCGCGTGCGCAGTGTCCGTAGCAAAATGCTCGACAACGATATCGGATATGTGCGCATTGCCCAGTTCCAGGATAAGACGGGTGCCGACCTTGTGCGCCACCTGAAAGAACTTGGCGCAAAGGGTGCACCGCGTGCACTGATTCTTGACCTGCGCAATGATCCGGGTGGTCTGCTGAACAGTGCGATTGGCGTGTCTGCTGCCTTCCTCAAGCCCGATACGCTGGTTGTCTCGACCGACGGTCGCGCACCAGATTCCAAGCATAAATATCTGGCAAATGCCTCAGACTATGCACGCGGTGAGTCAGATTACATGACCGATTTGCCTGCCTGGGCCAAGACGGTCCCAATGGTGGTGCTTGTCAACGTTGGCTCAGCTTCGGCTTCCGAGATTGTGGCGGGTGCGTTGCAGGATCATAAGCGTGCAACCATCATGGGCAACCAGACTTTTGGTAAAGGTTCTGTCCAGGTCATTCTGCCAATATCGGACAGCACTGCAATCAAACTGACGACCTCGCGCTATTTCACACCGAATGAACGCTCGATTCAGGCCAAAGGTATTACACCTGATGTAGTCGTGGCCGATACGGCAGAAGGCGACTTGTTCCGCTTGCCCCGCGAAGCGGATCTGCAGCGTCACCTGACGAACAGTCAGGCCGCCGATGCAGATGCCAAGATCGCAGAAAAAGATGAACCAGATCTGGCTGATACCAGCAAGATTTTCCAGTTTGGAACGCCGGAAGATTTTCAGTTGCAGCAAGCGGTGAACTTTCTCGATGGCAAGCCTGTTCAAAAAGCAGTATTGCGCGCCAAGGCCCCTGCAGCGACTGAAAAAGCTGCAGCAGCCGGGGGCGCTGCCACTAAAAAATGAATGACGACCAGCTCTTGCGCTATGCCCGGCACATCCTGTTGGATGAGCTTGGCATAGAAGGCCAGGAAAAACTGCTGGCCGCGCGTGTGCTGGTCGTGGGTGCAGGTGGACTAGGTTCGCCTGCCGCGATGTATCTGGCCTCTGCAGGCATTGGGCATATCGTTCTTGCTGATGACGATACCGTCGAGATCAGTAACTTACAAAGACAGATCATGCATGCGACCGACCGTCTGGGCCAGCTCAAGGCCGAGTCGGGCCGTCGATCGATGCTGGCACTCAACCCCGAAATCGAGGTGCAGACGCAGACACGTCGGATGGATTCCGATGCACTGATGACTCAGATTGCCGAGGTCGATCTGGTGGTGGATTGCACGGATAATTTTGCGACACGCCACGCTATTAACCGGGCATGTGTCGCACTCAAAAAGCCGCTGGTGTCTGGTGCTGCGATCCGCTTCGAAGGTCAGATCAGCGTGTTTGATCCTCGCGACATTGATGCGCCCTGTTATCACTGCCTGTTTCCTGAGGCCGATGATGTCGAGGCGCTGAGCTGTGCAACCACGGGTGTATTCGCTCCACTTGTAGGGATCATCGGTAGTATGCAGGCGGCCGAAGCCATCAAAGTCATTGCGCAGATCGGCACCTCACTCAAAGGCCGCCTCTTGATTCTGGATGCCTTTGATATGCAATGGCATAGTGTGCGGGTCAAACGTGATCCCGGCTGCGCCGTGTGCGCCGGGCGCTGAAGTAGCCGTCCTCTTTACCCGAGTACGTGTTTAAGCTGTGCGTCCATGTGTGTGGTTGGTGTCTGTTGCCAGCTGCTTTGAGCAAAACGCAGCCAGCTGCCAATCACAAACTGTGTCAATAATGCAGCGAGCGGCGTGATTTCGGTTGTCGCCGCGAGTGTGCCTTCGGTCACCGCCGTACGCAGGGACTGTTTAAACGAACTGTCGATCCGGCTGGTAATCTGGCTCGCACGCGCTTGGAGTCGCGCATCTTCAGTGACGAGCGCATCACCGCTCAGGACCCGTGTCATGCCTGGGTTGCGTTCGGCAAAGGTCAGCATCATGGCCGCAATCTGTCTGGCTTGTTCAATGCCGTTGGCCTCGCTGGTCACGATCTGGTTGACCAGGGTAAAGATTGTGGTTTCGATGAAATCGAACAGTCCTTCGAACATCTGTGCCTTGCTGGCAAAGTGTCGATAAAGCGCCGCCTCGGAAAGCTGCATCCTGGCCGCCAGCGCAGCCGTCGTAATGCGTGCGGCGTGAGGTTGCTCAAGCATTTCTGCTAAGGTTTGCAGAATCTGATGTTTGCGTTCGCCGGTTTTGCCCGACATAGTCATCCAGCCTAGAGAAGGATGTTGAGAAAGTGCTGCGTTCTGTTACTGACCGCGAACGGGACGTTTTTGTAACAGCAGGTGACCAACGGAGTTTACCCGCAAGTCTACAAAATCGGGACGTCCACTTTTCCCATGGGCGAAGGGTGTTCCAGGGTGAAAGACATGAACGGTGCGCATACCGGCGCAGCGAGCTCCACGCAGATTATCAAGCGTGTCTTCTACCAGAATGGCACGTCTTGGACTGACTCCTTCGTGAGCCAGGATATACCGCATCAGCGCGACCGAAGGTTTGGGACGGTAGTGGCCATGGACACGCATCTCTTCGACGCCCCAGAGGCTGTCAAAGCAGCGCAGGATGCGCAGATGCTTGAGTACGGCCCGCGCGTAGTGCAGTGGCGCATTGGTGACCAGCACCTTGCGTCCCGGGAGGCGATTGAGCTTGGCCGCCAGGCCGCGCTCTGCACGAATGAGTGGGCGCACATCAAAACTGTGGCTGCGATGCAAGAATTCGTGAGCACTGATCCCGTGGTGACGAACCATGCCGATCATGGTGGCGCCGTAGCGCCGCCAGTATTTTGTGCGCAGTGTATTGGCCGTTGGCTCATCTACGCCCAGACTCTCCATGACTGCGGCAGTCATGCCAATGTTGATTTCACTGAAAATCTTGTGCGAGGTGTCATGCAGCGTATTGTCGAGGTCAAACAACCAGACTGGCGGCTTGCCCTGGGCTGACACGGATCCTGCCTGGTCAAGGCCGTCATGCACGCGCGCACAGCGCGTGCGGATCCGCGGCGAGTGCTTTTTGCGTGGCCGGATCAACGCAGGATCAATCCGATGAGATCATCGTGCCTACGCCGCGATCCGTGAGGATCTCCAGCAGCAGGCAATGTGGCACACGACCGTCCACGACATGTACCGATTG
>CANCOC010000083.1 GCA_947379755.1 Alcaligenaceae bacterium
GTGGCACGGCCACCCAAAGTCCGGCATGCGACAAAACCCACTTTTGGATCAAAACAGCGCCGCCTCGAAGGCAAGCGCAAACTCTCGGCAATTAAAGCACTCAGGGGCCGGGCAAGCGACTAACGCCCCCCTGAACACATTTATTTACCATCCAGGCACTGCCATTGCCCGCTCACCGGATCCAGGTGACAGTTGTACATATTCCCCTTTGACCGAAAAATCGGCAGTGTAGGCGTCGGTACAAACAGTTTTTCATCTGCAGCCGCATTCACAATGACCGCAGCATCATCGGGCAAGAGATGCCGCGCGAGCACTAGCTGATCACTGGCCTCGCGCACACGCATCACATATTCGTTCAGACCACCGGGATAACGCTCCTGCAGGCTCAGTCTCGGATCGGTCCCCGTGCTGCGCTCTTGCCTGTTTGTGGCAAAAGGTTTGTAAGAGCCGGCCAGCCGACAGACAGAGTTGGTCAGTGGCGCGTTAGGACGCCCATGCGTGCCAAGCGGCACAGAGACATCTGGCATACGCACGCCTCCGACAGGATTGTCATCCCCGTCGGTCTCGGGCACCAGCACCGTCGCTTGTGGCAAATATGCCGGAGCCAGGAAAACACCTTCGTTCTCGCGAGGCTTGCGCAAAGACATTAACGTGGTTTGAGGAGGCGTGACATTGCCCTTCACCCACTGATTCAAGGCAAACAATTGGGCCCGCAATGGTGGTGACCAGTCAAGCTGGCCATGCACATACTGACACTCTTTATTCTGTTCGCGCACATTCAGATGTGCAGCACCTGCGATATCGTACATGCGGATCATTGCAGGAATCGTACGCTCAGCGGTACCCTGGGCGCCTGTTCGCGTCAGAGATGCCCGCCCGCCCATATAATCAATGTTGTAGTGTGTGACAAAGATCTTTGGTATGAGCTCTTTGCGAGCGATGAGCTGGGCGATCAGCGCATCATAAGAAAAAGGCTCTTCGTGCACACCGCGATGTTCTGCCATGGCGGGGCCCGGTGTAGAACTGGCTACGGAGTTTGGCCCACGTCCAGACGCCATCAAGGGCAACTGCCCTGCAGCCCCCCCCACAAGATGAAAACCCTGGATGACCTGTTTACCATGCATGGTGTTGAAACCGTGGAGCAGGAAACTTTTTAAGAATCGTGATGTCTGCGAATAGCCCACAGCGTAGGTTCTGCGCACGGCTCCCGCCAGGGGATTCATCTTGTCTGGATTATCACGCAGAAAAACAGCGACATCGCGCACGGCAGCAAAGCCCACCGCCTCAATATAGCGGGTGGCCCCGCTGGGATCAACAAAAGTGGGCGGCTCAATTCCCTGTGACAACTCCCACTGGACTGCGGCCACCATAAATCCCTGTTCCTGCAAAAACCCTACCCCTGCATCGAGCGAACCGATCATGAGGGGCCTGGCACGCGGACTGTTGTAAAACGCATGACTGATTGGTAATCCCCGGTTAGGAATATCCATCAACAAACTGCCATTGCTGCGTTTAGGATCTTTTGGTGCAATGAGTACAAAACGTGTCTTGTACTGCACGCGTCCATTTTTAAGCCTGGGGGCTTTATCGAGATCCGGAATTTTTTCGCCAGGATCAAGCTCCCCGACCACCTCACCCTCCATGCGAACATAAGGCACCGTGTTGTAGGTCCCGATCGGCGTCGTACTTGCAATCGTCAAGGCTGTTATTTCAGAATGCGCCGCAGACGCTGCACACCCCAATATCGTAGCCAGGAACAACGCCGAAAAGTGTTTCGGATGCGGCATAGAGAATCTCTTTAAATAAACAGGAGTGGGTCAGGAAAGTGTCTTGATCTGAACATTGCGAAATTTCACGACACCCCCGCCGCCAAACTGGAGCGCAATCCGTCCACTCGCGTGTGCGGTATCACTCCCGGCAGAGCTCTGCACCCCATTGAGCACAACGGTCATCTGGCTCCCCTTCGCAGTAATTTCGAAGGTGTTCCACTTGCCACCGGCAAGGGGCATTGGCGAGACTTTGGCCACGTCAACAATGGCACCTGTCCCATAGATCTGCTCGGGTCGCGTATCCCAGATATTGACTTCGTAACCAGTTTTGGCCGAAATCAGGTCTGGTTGCTCACAGCGAATAAAAATCCCGCTGTTCGTATTGGTGTCTACAAAGAACTCAGCACGAATCTGAAAGTTGCCATAAGACTCTTTAGTCACCAGATAGCTGGGGGCTTTGGGATCTTTGAGCGTGTCAGCTATGAGCACGCCGTCCTGAACACGCCAGTTCGCCTGGCCGCCAGAAGCAAGCCAGTCATTGACGTCTTTGCCGTTAAACAGTGGCTTGAAACCACTCGTGGCAGTCGCCGGCGAGGTACAGCCCGTAGCAGTCAGCAAGGCGCCCGATAGTGCCAGGGTCAAAGCAGAACGTCTGTTCATGATTGTCTCCGTTGATTTTTATTTTAATGTTGTACGTTTCAGGGTCTTTGCCCACTTTTTGTCGTGCTGCATTACATTACTGCATTCATCCCAATAACTCCAGAAGCAAACATGTTGCCCCCAGAAGATCTACTCACGATTCCTCTTTTTCCGCTCGGAACAACGTTATTTCCTGAAGGCGTTCTCGCACTCAAGATATTTGAAGTGCGCTATCTGGATATGGTCAAGACGTGCCTGCGCAACAATTCCCCCTTTGGTGTCATTACGCTGGACCAAGGCTCCGAGGTGCGCGTGCCGGATCAGGCGGTCGAGTTTTATGAAATCGGCACGCTGGCAAGCATCATTGAATTTGATGCGGTGCAACCAAGCTTATTCATGATCCGCTGCAAGGGTGGACAGCGTTTTCAGATTAAAAACCGGTCACTGCATACAAACGGTCTGTGGTGGGCGGAGGTCTCCCTGATCGACAACGATCCAACGATCGAAATTCCTGCAGAGCTTGAGTCCTCGGGTCGTGCCCTGGCAAAGATTATCCAGACAATCAGCGATCAGCACACAGCAGAAAATGAGCGTCCATTTTTAAAGCCTTACCAGTTGGGTGATTGTGCATGGGTGGCCAACCGCTGCGCAGAACTGCTGGATTTGCCTGCAGCGCAGAAGCAGCATTTACTCGCTATGGAAAACCCACGTTTACGGCTCGACATGATTCAGGATATTCTCGAAGACATGGGAGTATTCAAAGACGGAACGCAAGAAGACATATGAATTCTGCCTGTTACTAAAAACATCTCATGCACGTCTGATTCGCTCACAATTCAAATAACGAGACTCAAGATGAAACGGTTTATAAGCGTAGTGAGTCGATGGCTGGTGCTATCGCTCGCCCTGACTGGTGGTCAAGTATTGGCCCAAGGGGCCAGCGCCTACCCGAATCGTCCCATCAAAATCGTCGTCCCTTTTGCACCCGGTGGCTCGACGGATGCGCTGGCCCGTTTGCTGGCACAGCGCCTGACCGTTGCCTGGGGACAAACAGTCATTGTTGAAAACAAACCCGGCGCAGGCGCAACGCTCGGCGCGGACTATGTGGCCAAGTCCCCCGCCGATGGCTACACCTTGCTGATGGGCGCCGCACATCACACCATTGCACAGAACGTCTACACAAAACTGCCCTATCACTTTGGTCGTGATTTTGCACCAGTGAGCATTGTTGCCATGATCCCCAATGTCATTGTGATTAACGCACGCGTGCCGGCCAACAGCATTGAAGAATTTATCGCCCTCGCCAAGCAAGAACCGGGCATGCTCAACTATGGATCTGCCGGTGCAGGTACCGCGCACCATTTAATTGGTGAAATGTTCAATCTGCAGGCTGGGGTCAATATTGTTCACATTCCCTACAAAGGCAGCTCACCTGCAGTAGCAGATCTGGTCAGTGGCCAGGTCCAGGCAATGTTTGATACCGTGTCCTCGGCACTGCCTCAAATCAAGGCCGGCAAAACGCGTGCACTGGCTGTCACGACGGCCAAACGGTCCTCTGCCCTGCCTGATGTGCCAACATTGAATGAGACCGTTTTGCCTGGTTTTGATGTGGGGACATGGTTTGGCATTCTCGCCCCGGCCGCAACCCCCGCCGACATTGTTGCCAAACTGAGCACCGAGATCATCAGGATTGTGCACACCCCCGAAGTCACGCAGCAACTCCTGGATATGGGCTCCGAACCTGTCGGCGGGACTGCGGCTGAAATGAAGGCACAGATCATGAAAGAACTGAACGCCTTTGGCGAGCTGACACAAAAAATCAAGCTGACTGTTGATTAGGAAGTTTAAGGCACACTACATTTCTGCCCGGGTATATTTTCTGCCCGTGCAATCTCAGACATTTCTGCTCGCCATCATGTAAGATTTCCGGCATATTTCAACCAATAACCGAGAACGAGACATGGCTTCTTCAGATACACCCGTTTATCAAAACCTTGGCAATAGCGGCTTGCGAGTACCGCGCCTCTGGCTGGGCGCAATGATGTTTGGCGATCAGACCGATGAAGCCGTTGCCCGCGAAATGATCGCAGTGACACGTGATGCTGGGCTCAACGCTATTGACACCTCTGACAACTATGCAGGTGGTGCATCTGAAAAAATGGTGGGCAAACTGATTGCCCAGGACCGCTCACGATGGGTGATCGCCACAAAAGTTGCCAACCCGATGGGAACCGAACCAAACGATCGCGGCTTGTCCAGACGCTGGGTGATGAATGAGGTTGATAACAGCCTGACCAGGCTCGGGATCGACTGTATCGATGTCTACTATATGCACCGCGATGATGAAAGCGTGCCGATTGAAGAAGTTCTATCAACCTTCGCCCGCCTGATTGAAATGGGGAAAATCCGTTATTACGGGCTTTCAAACTTCAGGGGTTGGCGCGTAGCGCGTCTGGTTGAAACCGCTCGGCGCATGGGGATCCCACAACCTATTGTGTGTCAGCCCCCCTACAGTGCAGTGACCAGGCTGATCGAAACAGAACTGATTCCAAGCTGCAACCACTATGGCGTCGGCGTAGTGGCCTACAGCCCGCTGGCTCGCGGCGTCCTGACAGGAAAGTATCAGCCTGATGCAGTCCCTGATGCAAATAGTCGTGCAGGGCGCGGGGATCGCCGGATGCACCAGACAGAGTTTCGTCCGGAGTCGCTCAATGTTGCCAACGCACTCAAGGCGCATGCGCAAAGTCGCGGTCTGAGTCCAACCCAGTTTGCCATCGCCTGGGCGCTGAATAACCAGTGTATGAGCGGTGTCATCGGCGGTCCCCGCACGCTTGAACAGTGGACAGACTATATCGCAGCACTTTCGGTAAAAATCACAGCCGAAGACGAAGCCGTAGTCGACCAGCTGGTCCCCCCCGGCTACGCCTCGACTCACGGATTTGTCGATCCACAGTACCCAATTATGGGACGCAGACCTGCTTAAGCCGTTTTCCCCATGGCAGACAGCATAAAAGCGGAGTGTTTTCCTTGCAAACAGGGGAAAGACTCCGCTTTTTGATTACAGTCCATTTCATTAGCCGGTACCGCAGAGGCAAGTAAGCGATAATGATTGCTTGGTAACAACTTCCACCGCGCACAATGAAAAAGCCAGACATGATCATCCAGAAAATCACCTACTTGCGTGGGCCAAATATCTGGACATATTACTCAGCGATTGAAGCCCTGATTGATATCGGCGACCTTGAGGATTCTCCTTCGGACACCATTCCAGGCCTCTATGAGCGCCTGACCGCCTGGCTGCCCAGTCTGATTGAGCATCGATGCAGTCCGGGTGTACGTGGTGGATTTCTCCAGAGACTCAAGACCGGCACATGGCCTTGTCATATCCTTGAGCATGTCACCCTCGCCCTGCAGGATCTCGCTGGCGTTCCGGGTCATAGCTTTGGCAGGGCGCGCGAAACAGAAAAGCGTGGTGTCTATAAGGTCGTCGTCAGTGGCTGGCAGGAAGATGTCACCCGCGAAGCCTTGCTGACCGGACGAGAACTCGTCATGGCTGCGATCGAAGATCGTCCCTTTGACCTGGAAGCTGCGCTTGAGAATTTACGTGACCTGACCCAAAGCCTGTGCTTTGGGCCCAGCACCGCATCAATTGTCCTCGCCGCAGAAGATCGCAATATCCCTGCCATCCGGCTCAGCGAAGGCAATCTTGTCCAGTTCGGTTACGGCATGCATCAGCGTAGGATCTGGACCGCAGAAACGGATCGCACCAGCGCAATCGCCGAGACAATTTCACGTGACAAGGATCTGACGAAATCGATCCTTGAAGCCTGCGGCGTCCCCATCCCCCAGGGCCGTGCCGTCGACAGTGCTGCCGATGCCTGGGAGGCCGCACAGGATCTTGGACTACCCGTGGTGGTCAAGCCCGTGGATGGAAATCATGGCAGAGGTGTATTTATCAACCTTGAAACCCAGGCTGATATTGAAGCAGCTTATGGCGTCGCTGTGGACGAAGGTTCGGGCGTGCTGGTTGAACGTTTTATCCGCGGCAACGAACATCGTCTGCTGGTCATCGGTGGCAAACTGGCCGCTGCAGCCAAAGGCCAGATGGCCAGTGTGATTGGCGATGGCAAACAAACGGTGTCCGAACTGATTGAAAGCCAGATTAATTCCGACCCGCGCCGCGGCCGTGGTGAAGAGCAACCTCTGAATCCGATACGGATTGACTCGGCTGCCAGGCTTGAACTCAAACGCCAGGGGCTTGATGCACAGAGTGTGGTCGACGCAGATCGCGAAGTCCTGATCCAGCGCAATGGTAATGTGGCCTTTGACTGTACAGACGACGTTCACCCCGAGGTTGCAGAAATGGCGGCTCTCGCAGCCAAGGCTGTTGGTCTGGACATTGCAGGGATTGATCTTGTCGCAGAGGATATTTCCCGTCCCTTGCAGGAACAGGGAGGTGCGATCGTCGAAGTCAACGCTGGCCCGGGACTTCTGATGCACATCAAACCTGCAGAGGGTCAGTCAAGACCCGTCGGGCGTGCCATCATCGATCATATTTTTCCGGAAGAAAAAGCAGTCAGCATTCCAATCGTGGGAATATCCGGCTCAAATGGAACAACGGCAGTTGCAACACTTGTTCACAGGTTATTGAGCCTGCAAGGCTTGCGCACGGGGATCGCCAGCGCCGAAGGACTACTGGTAGGATCGCGCTCGCTTAAACAGGGTAATTGTGCAACCTGGGACGATGCAAGGCGCATCCTTCTGAACTGCGAAGTTCAGGCTGCAGTGATTGAAAATGATGGTTTCGAAATTCTGCTCAATGGTCTGGCCTATGAACGTTGCGATATCGGCATTGTCACCAACATTGTCTATACGGACGAAATGAAACGTCCAGACATTGCACACCACGATTTCGAAGACGCCAACCAGCTGATTAAAATTTATCGGACCCAGGTCGATGTTGTGGTGCCTACCGGAACTGCGATCCTGAACGCCGATGATAAAAATGTTGTTGAAATCGAAGAGTTCTGCGATGGTACAGTGACTTTTTTTAGTCCGGATCCAGCCAATCCAGTGATCGTTGCACACCTTGCTGCGGGCAAGCGTGCCGTCGTAATTCAGGAAGGGCAGATCATGCTGGCTGAGGGACCTGTTCGTACGGTGCTGTGCAATATCTCCGCCATCTCAAGTCTGCAGCAGGATCAGAATTTTGAACAGACGCGACATGTACTCGCCGCCACAGGGGCCGCGTGGGCGCTTGGTTTATCCAGGGATCTGATCCAGGCAGGCCTCGAGGGCAGTTAAACAGTCCTTTGTCATATCCAACTTGCGATGACTCCCAGCAGTGCATGCTGCATGGGAGGGATTGCAAGTTCATGGCCACAACCGGGCACCCGTATCAAGTGCGCCAAGGGTGCACTTTCACAAATTGCATGACTATTGGATAGTGGGCACAAAGCATCCTGCTCGCCATGAATCAGTGTGAGACTCAGCTGACTCAAGGCCTCGGGTGCCAGCAACTGCTCACGCGTGACAAAACACCCATTCGCAAGATAATGGCACTGAATCTGATAGCGAGGAATCATCACCTCGCCTTGCTGCATCTCAACATCTGGCGCAGGTAGCGGATAAGCATTCATGGCAGACTCATAGTGCGCCCATGCAAGGGCGAGCGAGGCTTGTCTGGCCTGGTCGTGTTCCAGACAAAACACACGATGACCATAGGTCAACAGATCCTCAGAGCCTGCGCTTGGCATCTGTTGCATCAGCTGCTGCCAGGATGGTTCACACGCGGCCGGAGGATGATTCATGAATTGCATGATCTCTTGCGGACTGCACAAAAAGGGACTGCGTAACACCAGGTGCGTGAGGGCAGCAGAATGTCGCTGTGCGTAGGCGAGCGCCAGCGCCCCCCCCCAGGAACCTCCAACCACGGACCAGCGCTTCAAGCCAAGCATATTCCTGAGCGCCTCCATGTCTGCCACCAGATCAAGGGTCTGATTGCTGATCAGTGACCCAGCAGGCCGACTTTTGCCACAGCCTCGCTGGTCAAACTGTACGATCAGGAATCGTTCAGGATCAAAAAAACGACGGTGAAACATACTGGAGGCACTCCCCGGCCCACCATGCAACCAGACCACGGGAATACCCTCGGGATTGCCACTGAGCGACCAGTAGATCTCGTGGCCGGCCCCGACAGCCAGCCAGCCCTGGCGATAGGGCAAAATTACTGGGAAAAGCTTAGTATCCATGGGAGTATAAAAAAGTTAAAAAGTCGATAGAACAAAACACAATGATTCTATATACTTTATCTCTAGTACAAAAAATTTAAACCAAGGGAGATGGCTATGACATGGGAAACACCTTCAGCAATAGATTTGCGTTTTGGCTTTGAAATCACGATGTACATCGCCAACCGTTAATCGGATGCAAATAAGGCCGGGTTTAAACACCCGGCCTTTTTCTTTTCTATAAGCAATATGAAAATTCGTGTCTTAGGTTCAGCCGCTGGTGGCGGCTTTCCGCAGTGGAACTGCAACTGCACCAATTGCGATGGTGTGCGCAATCATTCAATCAAAGCACGGACGCGCACACAATCGTCGATCATAGTGGGAGACGCGGGAGCTGACTGGTTATTGATCAATGCCTCGCCTGATATTCTGGCCCAGATTAAAAACGAACCTGTACTGCAGCCTGCACGTCATGCGCGCGACAGTGGCATTGCTGCGGTCGTGCTGATGGATGCACAAGTCGATCACGTTACGGGTTTGCTGATGCTGCGCGAACGCAATTCACCCTTGCCTGTTTACGCAACACAGCAGGTGTTGGAAGACTTGAAAAGTGGCCTGCCACTCATCCATACACTGTCCCATTACTGTACTGTGGACGAGCACCTGATAGAGCCTGACAAGGCGCCCTTCATTGTGCCTCAACTCCCCACGCTGGCCTTGCGGCCCATCTCGCTTTCAAGCAAAGCCCCCCCCTACTCACCACACCGCAATGATCCACACCCGGGCGACAATATCGGCCTGTCTATTACAGATCAAACAAGCGGCAAGACCGTCTTTTATGCACCCGGTCTGGGCGCAATCGAACCACAGGTCGAACGTGCGATGCAACAAGCTGACGTGCTGCTGGTGGACGGGACATTCTGGACTGATGACGAAATGATTCGACTCGGCCTGTCTGCCAAGCGTGCCGCTGACATGGGGCACCTGGCCCAGTCCGGAGCGGGTGGCATGATTGAAGTCCTCAAGCGCTACCCTGACAAGCGCCGCATACTGATTCACATCAACAACACGAACCCGATCCTGCGCGAAGACTCTGAACAAGCACTGGAGCTTGCCCGCTGCGGAATCGAAATTGCCTTTGATGGCATGAGCATAGAGATTTGACATGCATACAGAAAATACCCCATGGAGCCGCGAAGAGTTTGAAGCACAGCTGCGCGCAAAAGGTCAGAGTTATCACATTCATCATCCCTTTAATGTCAGGATGAACGCCGGGCAATGCTCACGTGAACAGATCCGCGGCTGGGTGCTTAACCGCTTTTACTATCAGTGGATCATTCCCATCAAGGATGCCGCGATCATGTCTAACTGTCAGGATCGTGAAACGCGCCGACGCTGGATTGCTCGCATTCTGGATCACGATGGATTTGGCGATTACCGGTCAGATACCGAATCGGGTGGCCTTGAGGCGTGGACCCATCTGGGTCTGGCCGTAGGGCTGGATCGGGACACGCTCTGGTCACTGAAAAAAGTTGAACCTGCTGTGAAGTTTGCCTGTGATGCGTATGTCAATTTTGCACGCCAGCAACCCTGGCAGGAAGCGATATGTTCCTCACTGACAGAAATGTTTGCTCCGCAGATTCATAAAGACCGTCTGGCGACCTGGCCCCAGCATTACCCCTGGATCGAAGAACAAGGCTTGCGTTATTTCCGCTCACGCATCCCGCTCGCTCAGCGCGATGTCGACCACGGCCTTGAGGTCACGTTGAGCCACTTTAAAACCAGAGAGCAACAAGAGCGCGCTCTTGAAATCCTGCAATTCAAACTTGATATCCTGTGGTCGATGCTCGATGCAATCGAACATGCCTACCCTGAATAATGGGTGAATGACACATGACTGCCTCCCATCCAGAAAGCTTGCCTGAGTTGCCACGACTGAACCGCTTATTTCGCCTGCAATGGGAAGACGCACAGCAAGCCTACGTGCTCCTCTATCCAGAAGGAATGGTCAAACTCAACGTCAGCGCAGCAGAAATTCTCAAACGCTGTGATGGCGCGCATACGGTTGACAGCATGGTCGCCGAGCTTGAGCTTGCATTTTCCGCGACGGGTCTGCGCGATCAGATTGAAGGCATGCTTCGCGCAGCCTTTGAAAAAGACTGGATTCAATAGACAATTGAGGGCATCACAATGAACGCCCCTGCCATGACCCAACCCTTCTGGCTGTTAGCAGAACTGACCTATCGCTGTCCGTTGCACTGCGTGTTTTGCTACAACCCCACGAACTATGCCAGCATACAAAACGAGCTGAGCACACAAGAGTGGGTCCGTGTCATGACCGAGGCGCGGGCACTCGGGGCGGCGCAACTGGGCTTCTCGGGCGGCGAACCTCTGTTGAGGGACGATCTCGAAGATCTCGTCAAAGAGGCTCGTCAGCTTGGTTTCTACACCAACCTGATTACCTCTGGCGTGGGGTTAAATGAAACACGTATATCGGCATTAAAGGCTGCCGGACTGGATCATATCCAGTTATCTTTTCAGGACTCCACAAAGGAAATGAATGATTTCCTGAGTAGCACAAAAACATTCGAATTGAAAAAAAGAGTTGCGGATCTGATCAAGAAATACGACTACCCAATGGTCATGAACGTAGTTTTGCATCGCTACAACTTGCCACACGTCGATAAGATTATTGAGATGGCACTGGATCTGGGGGCCGAGTATCTCGAACTCGCCAACACCCAGTACTACGGGTGGGCAATGGAAAATCGGAGTCTGCTGTTACCGACCCGGGAGCAGCTGATCCAGGCCGAAGCCGTCGTCAATACCTACCGTGAAAAAATTGGCAAGCGCTGCAAAATTCTATTTGTCGTGCCTGACTATTTCGAAGAGCGGCCCAAAGCCTGCATGAACGGCTGGGGATCGATCTTTCTGGACATTGCACCCGATGGCGCCGCCCTGCCCTGCCACAATGCGCGGCAGCTGCCTGGACTGGACATCCCGAATATTAAAGATCACTCAATCAAAGAGATCTGGTACGACAGCCAGGCGTTCAATTTTTTTCGTGGTGATCAGTGGATGCAAGAGCCCTGTCGCAGCTGCGATGAAAAAACAAAGGATTTTGGAGGCTGCCGCTGCCAGGCCTTTTTACTGACGGGTGATGCTGCGGCCACAGACCCTGTTTGCTCGAAATCCCCTCATCACAACGAGATCAGGCAAATCATCATGCATGCGCAAAAAAATATTCAGACTGTCACAGAACATCCGGTTATTTTTCGTACGGACAAAAATTCACGCCTCCTCAGTCAAGAGGAGCGGGAGATTGAATAATGGTTAAAAGTTTTAGGAGAGCAGCCAGACATTCAAATAATATCCCTCCTCACGACAGGAACAACTGCAGTTTGAGGACACTTTGGTATATATTTAATTTGCACGCATAACAATTAATTCGCAGTCATAACAATTACATTCAAGTGACCAGGAGACAGACAACATGGTAATCAAGCATGCACTTTCAGCGTTAGCGCTGGCACTCACAATGCCAGCCTTCGCTCAGCAGGCTCCGGCCGCAGCAGCCCCTGCTGCGCCGGCCCCTGCTGCGGCCGCTCCGGCAGCTGCCCCGCCAGCCTGGCAACAGGGCATTGACGGCACGTCACAGCCTGCGACCCTGCATCCGTTTGCGCCAAAAATGACGGGGGTTGCTGCGAAAGATTTAAAGATGTCTACACTTAAGGTTCCCCCTGGTTTTAAAGTTGATGTCTGGGTCGATGGAATTCCCGAAGCACGTTCACTGGCCATTGGTCCCAAGGGCACAGTATTTGTCAGTAACCGCAATGGCAAGAACGTCTATGCTGTGATTGAAAAAGACGGCAAGCGTGAAGTCAAAACGATTCTGAAAGGCCAGAACACTCCCAACGGCATTGCTTTCATTGGCAACACCTTGTATGTGGCCGAGCACGACAAAATTACACGTTATGACAACATTGAAAGCAACCTCGACAATCCAAAAGGTGAGCTTGTTGTCGACGGACTGGATCCAAGCAACGGCCCGGGGCATTTCTGGAAATACCTGGCCGCAGGTCCGGATGGCAAACTCTATTTCAATATCGGCT
>CANCOC010000084.1 GCA_947379755.1 Alcaligenaceae bacterium
CAGCCTGATCGGGGATATCAAAGCAAGTGCCTTCCCATTCACTGGTCTGCTGCAGCATCTGTTCCCAGGTGATCAAGGCGTTGTTGCCCTCGTCAAAGCCAATCCCTTTGACACGCTTTCCAATCGGCTCATGCACATCAGGCAACAAACCGCGATCATGTGCAACGCCTGCAAGAATCGCCAGACAGGTCTTGGCCACACTGAAGGTCAGATCGGCACGTTTGGGCTCACCCCAGGAAATCAGTGTCTGTCCATTCTGAATAATCGTGCCTGAAACCGGGCCACGAGAATGGACAGGTCCGTACAAACGATTCCATGGCGGTGGATCCGAGATATGAACACCCCACACACCATTGCAATCACGGTCCCAAGTGGTCTCGTGGTCAATCGAAAACTGCACAGCTTGTTGTAACGCGTCGTTGGACATCAGTATCTCTCGTTGTTGATCTGCATTTTTTAAGATATAACATAACAGTTACATTGGGTATACAGATTTGGCATGCAAATTGCTTGAGCAAGATGACGTCTCAAACTCGCTCTATTCGCGAACTTGAAAAACCAGGATAAATATGAACCAGAACAATCAATATCCCGTATCCAGATTGCACCGCGTCAAGGCGGGCTTGGCACTGACGACATGCATGCTCGCGAGCGCTCTGTTTACTGGACAAGTGCTGGCCAACAAGGCTAACGATACGCTCGGGATGGCTTATGAACAGGCGCCTGAGAATATTGATCCGTATTTCAACAATGTACGGATCGGAGTCATCATTGGCGCCAACGTCTGGGATACCCTGCTCTATCGCGACCCGGTCACCAACGAATACAAAGGCCAGCTCGCAAAGAGCTGGAAACAGGTTGACGACCGCACGCTCGAATTCGAATTGCGCGAAGGTGTGAAATTCCATAACGGCGAAGAGTTCGATGCAGACTCCGTCGTCTTCACACTGAATTATGTAGCAGACCCTAAAAACAAAGCCACGACACAACAAAACGTCAGATGGATCGACAAGGTTGAAAAGCTCGATAAATTCAAGGTCCGCATCATCAGCAAGGAGCCCTTTCCTGCCGCAGTGGATTATCTGTCGACCACACTGCCGATTCATCCCGCAAAATATTATCAGGAAGTGGGTCCTGCCGGCATGAATGCCAAGCCTGTAGGCTCAGGCCCTTATAAAGTCACCGAATACATTCCAGGCAAGTCCGTATCAATGGAGCGTTTTGCAGACTACTTCAAGGACTCGCCCAAAGCACAGCCTAAAATTTCCAAAGTCAAGATCCGGTTCATTCCGGATCGCCAGACACAGATGGCCGAAGTGATGTCGGGTGGTGAAGACTTCATCATGCACGTGCCAAAGGATCAGGCCGAAAACCTCAAGACCCTGCCCAATCTGCAAGTGGTCAGTGGCAATACCATGCGAATCGTATTTCTGCAGATGAATACCCTAGAAGGCACACCCAGCCCTGAGCTCAAGGACATTCGTGTTCGCAAGGCGATTGCGCACGCGATTGACCGTGAAGCGATTCTCAAAAACATCGTGGGGGGTGGCGAACTGATCAACACCATCTGTACGCCGTCACAGGTTGGCTGCAGCAGTGACGGTGCAACCATTTATAAATACGATCCCGCATTGTCAAAAAAACTCCTCGCCGAAGCAGGTTTTGCGAACGGCCTGTCACTTGAAATCATGGCCTACCGCGAACGCAATCAGACGGAGGCCATGATCAACTACCTACAGGCTGTAGGGATCAAGGCAAAACTCAATTTCATGCAGTATGCCGCGATGCGAGATCAGGTGCGTGCCAATAAATCAGCGATCTCCCACCAGACCTGGGGCTCGAACCTGGTCAATGATACTTCGGCCTCCACACCCGTTTATTTTGGCGGCGGCGGCGATGACGTTGATCGCGATCCTGAAGTGATTGAGCTGCTCAACCAGGCGGATCACATCATTGATCCCGTTGCACGCAAGCAAATGTATAACAAGGCTCTGGTCATGATTTCAGAAAAGGCCTATGCCGTCCCTCTCTGGTCACTGCCGGTCTATTACGTCGCGAATAAGGATGTGAAGTTCACACCCTATTACGATGAACTGGTGCGATTCTGGGACATGAGCTGGAAGTGAAGCGTATGTTGAATCCCTTCCCGAGGTTCATCCGTCACGTGCTTTCTGGCGTCATGTCATGACCGGTTATTTACTCAAGCGACTGGGTCTGGCGCTGATGGTGGCGCTGACTGTTTCAATCATTGCCTACCTTTTGCTGCACCTGACTGGTGACCCGGCAGTCGCCCTCGCCGGTGAAGGTGCGCGTCAGGCCGACATTGATCTGATTCGCAAAACCTACGGGTTTGATCGGCCCCTGATCGTGCAGTATGGTGACTGGCTCTGGCAAATCGTACGTGGCGATCTCGGGACGTCTGTTTATTTCAAGACGGCGGTGGGACCACTTGTTTTTAGCAAGCTTGAAACGACCCTGCTGCTCGCCTTGTATGCGCTCGGTTTTGCGCTTCTGATCTCAGTACCACTGGGTGTGCTGGCTGCAATCTATAAAAACAGCTGGATCGATCGTCTGTGCCTGGGCATTGCCGTGCTGGGTCAGGCTTTACCCAATTTCTTTTTTGCCCTGATTCTGATCATGCTATTTTCAATTTCATGGCGCATCCTGCCAGTATCTGGCAGCGGGACCTGGCAACATTTTGTAATGCCCGCCATCGCACTCGGATATTACGTCGCACCCGCTTTCATGCGACTGATTCGTGCAGGCATGATTGAAGTACTCGGTGCAGATTACATCCGTACCGCACGTGCCAAAGGCTTGCCTCCAGGCAAAGTCATTTTTAAACATGCCTTGCGCAACGCAATCGTGCCTGTCGTGGCGCTCGCCGCTGTGCAGCTTGGCTTTCTGCTGGGTGGCTCGGTTGTCATCGAAACTATTTTTGCCCTGGATGGACTGGGATACCTGGCCTACCAAAGCATCACCTACAAAGACTTCCCTGTGACCCAAATTATTGTGCTGTTGCTATCTGTCATTTATATCCTGCTGACACTGGCCTCTGATATGGCCAATGCCTGGCTTGATCCGCGGATACGGGTGGCTTAACGATGGCTACAACATTCAGCCCAGTCGGCAGTCAGGCCTCAAGGCAGCGCACACTCTGGCAAAGGATCACGCAGAACAAAGCCCTCACAATCGGCTGTGGACTATTGCTGCTCATTTCAGTGCTCGCCATTTTTGCACCCCTGTTTTCACCCTACGATCCTTATGTTCAGGATTTAGCCTACCGCACGGCCCCTCCCGTCTGGTTCGACAAGGGAACATGGCTGCATCCACTGGGCACGGACCAGCTCGGTCGGGACTATATGTCACGACTGATTTATGGCGCACGCATCTCTCTGTTGATCGGTCTGAGTGTGGCCCTGATCTCAGGGCTGATCGGCACGACGATGGGATTGCTGGCAGGATATTTCGGTGGACGAGCCGACATGGTGGTGTCTTTTCTGGTGACAACGCGCTTGTCCATGCCCGTCATCCTGGTTGCCCTGGCGACCGTCGCCATTGTTGGCAGCTCGCTCTGGGTGGTCATCATGGTGCTGGGGCTGCTGAAGTGGGATCGCTTTGCTGTCGTCATGCGTAGTGCCACCCAGCAAGTCCGCTCGATGGAATATATTTCTGCTGCACAATCTGCGGGTGCCTCAACCTTGCGTATTCTGATGACCGAAGTGCTGCCCAATGTCATGCCGCATTTGATTGTGATTGCAACGCTTGAAGCAGCAAGTGCGATCCTGCTCGAAGCAGCGCTGTCATTTTTAGGCCTGGGCGTACAGCCCCCCTTGCCCTCCTGGGGCCTGATGATTTCAGAGGCAAAGTCCTATATGTTCTTTTCTTTCTGGTTGATTGCAATCCCGGGTACGGCACTCGCCATCCTGATCTTTGCAATCAATCTTGCCGGCGATGGATTGCACCAGCTGTTTACTCCCGAAGAGAGGGCTTGAGCATGGAGGCCCGGGAAGTCGTGCTGGATGTGCAGGGACTTGATGTTGACATCAGGACCGCAGGCGGTACGCTACATGCGGTGCGTGATGTCAGCTTTCAGGTCAGGCGGGGTGAGACGCTCTGTATTGTCGGGGAGTCAGGCTGCGGCAAATCGATGACATCGCTGTCTTTGATGGGTTTATTGCCCAAAGTGGCCTCACGCAGGACACGTGTGCTTTCCTTTTTAGGAGAAGACCTCGGCACGGCAAAACCTGCACGCATCAATACGTTACGTGGCAACAGGATGGCGATGGTTTTTCAGGAACCTATGACTGCGCTCAATCCCGCGTACACCATTGGCGATCAGCTGACTGAACACTATATGCATCACAAAGGTGCATCCAAAGCCCAGGCGCAGGCTCGTGCGATCGAGTTACTTGAAAAAGTCGGTATCGCTTCTGCATCACAAAGACTCGGACAATACCCTCATCAGCTCTCAGGCGGCTTGCGTCAGCGCGTGATGATTGCGATGGCGCTGATGTGCGGACCGGAATTGCTGATTGCTGACGAGCCCAGTACGGCACTGGATGTGACGATTCAGGCACAGATTTTGCGCCTGCTTTCAGATTTGCAGGCTGAGCTCGGTATCGCGATGGTATTGATCACGCATGATCTGGGCGTCGTCGCTCGCATTGCAGATCGCGTCGCGGTCATGTACGCAGGCCAGATCATTGAAGAAGGCAGCGCGCACGATATCTTTGCGCAGCCACAGCATCCCTATACTCAAGGTCTGATGCGTTGCATTCCTGTGCCAGGACGCACGGCACCAGGTGGCAAACTGGGGACGATTCCAGGTGTCGTACCTTCCCTTGTCGGTGAGATCGTGGGTTGCGCCTTTCGTGATCGCTGTGAACATGCGCAAGCAATCTGTGCGCACGCGATTCCCGTTCACCATACCCCCACTGGTCAACAGTGGCGCTGCGTGTTGAATCCAGGAGTGCAGACATGACCGCCCTGATCGAGGCACTGGATCTGCACCGGACATTTACTGTCAGTTCAGGTTTGTTCAAGCCCAAGCAAACATTACATGCCGTCAATGGTGTCGACCTGCGGGTCGAGCGTGGCGAAGTCATGGGTATCGTGGGTGAGTCTGGTTGCGGCAAATCGACTCTGGCCAAAATGTTGCTGGGTTTAACACCACCCAGCCGGGGCAGCATCCTGATTGACGGGCAGGACATTGGCTCGATGGACCGGCGTGAACTCGCCAGGCGCGTCCAACCTGTCTTTCAGGATCCTTATTCCTCACTGAATCCTCGTCGCAGCATTGCATCGATTGTCGCCTTTCCTCTTGACATCGTGGGTCTTGGCAGCAAGCAGGATCGACGCAACAAGGCGATTGAAATGCTTGAGCGGGTTGGGTTGCCACCACGCTTTGCAGACAGCACACCTGGCCAGCTCTCGGGTGGACAACGTCAGCGGGTCGCCATCGCCCGTGCACTGGTCATCCAGCCAGAGATCGTGATCTGTGATGAACCGACTTCGGCACTCGATGTATCGGTCCAGGCTCAAATTCTGAATTTGCTTCTGGATTTGCGGCAGGAGTTTAATCTCACCTATGTCTTCATTAGCCATAACCTGGCAGTTGTTGAGCATATCGCGACACACGTGGCTGTGATGTATCTGGGTCGGGTCGCAGAGCTGGCGCAGACAACGGCGTTATTTAAACACCCCCGCCATCCCTACACACAGGCCTTGCTAGCCTCGGTGCTCACGCCGGAAACAGGGCTTGGGATTCCAGACATGGGGCTGGGCCTATCCTTTCCAGATCCCTTGCATCCACCCAGCGGCTGCACCTTTCATCCCCGATGTCAGCAACGGATGACGCACTGTTCGCTGCAACGACCAGCATTGATTCAAGATGAACAAGGCGAGGTGGCGTGCCATCTGTATCGAAAGACGGAGCAACACGTGGACTAAGCGACAGGCACCGTATATTCAAACGCCCAGTAATAATCCCAGGCCGTAAAGGTCGGATCTACGCCCAGGCCGTCCACACAGTCGAGCATCTGGGATGCTGTCGGAAAGTTTTTTAATAACCGGTGCTGCGAACCATCGGCAAGTGGACGTATCTGGTAGGTATTACCTTCCTTGTCACGCTCTGCAATGACCGTACTGCTGCCCGGAACATACAGATTATCGAGCAGGACGACCTTAGCACCCGGTTTAAGAACGCGATTCAGACCTGTTAAAAACTCCCGCTGACGTGAGTATGGAACATGAGAAAACCAGAATCCGGCAAAAGCAGCGTCATACAGTTCGCTGGGTACCGGGATGTCATAGGCATCACCAATGAGCCATTGCACATTGTCTGAAGGTGATGGCACCGGGTTCGAAGAGGTTACAGGCGCAGCGACAGATAAAGATGCGGCACCAGCCAGCCGGCTACGCGCAACTTCGAAGGTTTCGGCGGAGGCATCCAGGGCCACCAGGCTTTGCGCAACAGGGGCAAGGAATTGTGTCCAATAACCAGTGCCTGCTGCGACTTCGAGAACGCGAGCCTGTGCAAACTTGGGTGGCAACCACTGCTCAATCAGGCGTAGATCGAATTGCCTTTCAGGCTTGAGGTAGATCTTGTCATATTCTTTTGCACGTGCGGCGTAATAGGATTTCATGATTCCATCTTCCATCGCTCCATACCAGGCGTTTGTGTATTAATGCTGGAGAATCTTGGATAAAAACTGAATTGCACGATCGCTCTTGGGTTGCGTAAAAAATTCTTCTTTGGTGGCATCCTCAACAATTTCGCCCTGATCCATAAAGACGACACGGTGTGCCACCTTGCGGGCAAAACCCATTTCGTGTGTAACGACCATCATGGTCATGCCTTCCTTGGCCAGGGTGACCATCACATCGAGCACCTCGCCAACCATTTCGGGATCCAGTGCAGAGGTTGGCTCGTCAAACAGCATCACGACGGGATCCATGCTCAGCGCACGCGCGATCGCGACGCGCTGCTGCTGGCCACCCGACAACTGCCCGGGATGTTTATCCTTATGGGCGGTGAGACCGACGCGATCAAGCATCTTTAGACCGCGCACCAGCGCCTCATCCGGACTACGTCCCAGTACTTTGATCTGTGCCAGGGTGAGATTCTCTGTGACGCTCAAATGCGGGAACAACTCAAAATGCTGGAATACCATTCCGACCTGACTACGCAATTTGGGTAAATTGGTCTTGGGGTCATGCAGGGCCACGCCATTAATCGTGAGCGAACCTTCCTGAAAGGGCTCCAGCGCATTCACGCATTTGATCAAGGTTGACTTACCTGAGCCAGAAGGACCGCACACCACCACGACCTCGCCACGATTCACATGTGTCGAACAGTTTTTCAGTACATTAAAACTGCCATACCATTTTGAAACATTTGCGATTTCAATCATTTTGTCGGTCATGAGTATTTCCAGAAACTATTGTCAGTTATACGATTGCGATACGTTTTTGTAATTGCTTGACCAGCATTGAGGCTGCGAGCGAAATCACAAAGTACACCACTGCGGCAAAAAGATACATCTCAACCAAGCGCCCGTCGCGCTGGGCAATCTTGCTGGCAGCACCCAGGAAATCTGTCAGGGACAGCACATACACCAGCGATGTATCCTGAAAGAGCACGATGGCCTGTGTGAGCAACAGCGGCGTCATGGACCTGAAGGCCTGGGGCAACACGATGTAGACCATCACCTGGTAATAACGCATGCCAAGTGCTTGTGCGGCACCAACCTGTCCTCTCGGAACAGCCTGAATCCCTGCACGCATGATCTCGGAAAAGTACGCGGCCTCGAATAGCGAAAAGGTCACAAGCGCAGACATGAATGCACCCACGGCCATGGGGCGTTCAGAGCCCGTCACCCACTGCCCGATGTAAGGCAATAAAAAATAAAACCAGAAAATCACGAGCACCAATGGCAGGGATCGGATCAGGTTGACATAACCTGCTGCCACTATTTGCAAGGCCTTGAAGCTTGAGAGGCGCATCAGTGCGAGCAAGGTGCCAAGAACAATACCGGAGGCGGCTGACAACGCGGTCAGCATCAGTGTAAAACTCATGCCCTCTTTGAACAGATAAGGCCATGTACGCGTAATGACGTCAAAATCGAAATTGCTGAACATGTAGGTTTTCCGTTTGACGATTAATGAATCGCCGGGCTGACAGGGCTGCCCAGATAGCCTGGCACCGCTATGGATTTTTCGAGTTTGCGCATCGCATAAGTCACCACCATATTTGTGATCAGATACAAAATAGTCGCAACGGTGAAGGCCTCGAACACCTGGAATGAAAACTCCTGCATGGAGCGGGCACGCGCGGTGAGCTCCATCAATCCAATCGTAAGAGCGACCGAGCTGTTTTTAATCGTATTGAGTAATTCAGAGGTGAGCGGCGGGAAAATCACGCGAAACACCATGGGCAACAGCACATAACGATAGGTTTGATAGGTCGTCATTCCCAATGCAGTACTCGCCATGCGCTGACCAGCAGGCAATGACAATACACCTGCACGCACTTGCTCAGCAACCCGGGCCGACATAAACAAACCCAGTCCGACAACCGCCGTATAAAAAGCAGCGTTGGGCAGCTGCTTGAGCCAGTTCCCGACATGCTCAGGAACGAGTTCTGGCATGACGAAATACCAGAGAAACAGCTGAACGAGCAATGGAATGTTACGGAACAATTCGACATAGGCATCACCGAGCAGACGACCCGCGCGGTTGGGCAAGGTGCGCAGCACACCCACACCCACACCTAACAGCAGCGCAATCAGCCAAGCAAAGAAAGCCGTCGTGAGCGTCCAGACCAGTCCTGAAAGCAGCATTTCAAGATAAGTGCCTTTGCCCTCGGGCGACACCTCAAACAAAATACCCCAGTTCCAGTGATAATTCACGTAGCAATTCCCTTTAGGCGTAATAACTATATTTCAATCAAACGACGGATGGATCATTGCATTTCATTTTCAGAGAGAAAGGCTCTTAAAAGTGAAAGAGCGCTGACTGACCCTCGATCCGGTCAGTCCAGCGCTCATATGCATCAAATCAATAGCTTGAAGGATCTGGATTATCAGTAGGATTGGCCAGTGCTTTTTTGAGCTCTGGTGTCATCGGCTGATTCATTACCAAACCCTTAGGTGGAATGGGCTTTTCAAACCATTTTGTGTACAGGGTCTGCATGTCTGCAGACTTGTAGAGTTTGGCTACCGCCGCATCTACAACCTTTTTGAAGGCATCATCCCCGCGAGGGATCATTGCACCATAAGGCTCTGGCTTTGAAAATGCATCTTTGGAGATCACAAAATCTGCAGGAGCTTTTGACGAAGCAACCAAACCGGCCAACAGGATATCGTCCATCACAAACGCAGCGGCACGTCCGGTATCAACCATCAGGAAGGCTTCCGGGTGATCTTTGGCAGTCAGGATTGTCAAGCCAAGATTCATTGCCGTATTGGCTTCTGAGACTTGTTTGAGGTTGGTCGTGCCAGCAGTAGACACAACTGTTTTACCCTTCAGGCTGGCAATATCAGTGATACCCGAACTCTTTTTGCTCACATAACGGCTGGCGGTCAGGTAATACGTCGGGGCAAATGCGACCTGTTTCTGACGTTCGGCGTTGTTGGTGGTTGAACCACACTCAAGATCAATGGTGCCGTTTGCAATCAGTGGAATGCGTGTTGCAGAAGTCACTGGATTGAATTTGATTTCAAGCTTGGGCATCTTGAGTTCACGCTGGATATCTGCAACGATAAAAGCGCAGATGTCCATGGCATAGCCTACGGCCTGCTGCTTGTCGTCGTAATACGAAAACGGAACGGAAGCGTCGCGGTGACCAATCGAAATAGATCCCGTTTCCTTGATTTTTTTGAGTGTGCCTGTCAAATCCTGGGCCAGCACGGATCCGCTCAGCATGACGCCGGCAAGTGTGGCCAAACCATAATTGATAAATTTACTTTGCATGAAAAAAACTCCTGGTAGGTTCCCGAAGGCAACAGCTAATAGTACTCATTTTGCCCTGCAATATCGGTTTTGCGCCAACATTTGAGGGAAAATACTTAGGGCGCGCGTGTGTAGATGACGTATTGACAAAAGGACAAATATCAATCCTGCATTTCACTCACGAAAGGTTTCAACATTTGTTGCACAGCACCCAAGGACTGCGTCCAGGCGGCGCCTGGCATATAGGCCAGTACGGGCGCATCATTTTTAACCGAAGCAATGAACACCGGATCCTTGAGTGTCTGCTCGATGGCCTGCTCCATACGGCTGGCAATCTCATTAGGCAAGGCTTTCGGTCCGGCAATTCCGCGCTCCGAACTGATCAGGATATTGAATCCCAGTTCGGTCGCAGTGGGCACCGGCCCAAGTGCCTCAAATCGCTTTGGACTCAGCACGGTGATGGCGCGCACCGACTCGTTATTGGCGACAAGAAACTCAGCCACACTGACAAAGGCATAGTCAACATGTCCCCCGAGCAAGGCGCTTTTGAATTCGCCCGCACCCTTATAGGCAATATCCGTGCCTTTGACCTGGGCCACCTGCTGCAGTTTAAGCAGGGACAAATGGCCGCTCGTTCCACGTCCGCTGGTTGCAAAAGACAGCGAACCTGGATCCTTCTTTAACTGTGCAACGATCGCGTCAATACTGCCAAACTGCGCATCCTTGCGCGCCATCAGCACGCTCGGATCATCGACGACTCTGGCAATGATGCGCAAATCTTCTGTCTGGTAAGCCGACTTTTTGTACATTGGTATAAATACAAAGCCAGGAACATTGATAAACCCGACGGTATAACCATCAGGTTTTGCGCGCGAAAGATAGGTCGAAGAAATCTCGCCACCAGCACCAGGCTTGTTGACCACGACAATGCGTGCGCGACCACCCAGCTTTTTTTCCAGATAGGGCGCCATTGCGCGCGCCATCAAATCAGTCCCGCCGCCGGGCGCAAACCCGACGACCAGTTCAATACTCTGGTCATCAGGCCACGCTGCAAAGCCGGGAGCGCATAAGGTGACGGCAAGCATGCCAAGCATGCGTTTAATCCATTGATGTCTCATGAACAACTCCTCTTAATGGTTTTGCGCAGGAATGGGTAGTGCAGTTTTGTAGCGTACCTGTTTCAAAGCAAAACTCGAACGGATTTTTTCAATGCCCGGAATTGGAGTCAATTGCTCAAGAATGAATTTTTCGAGTGCAGCGATATCAGCGACAGCCACCCTGATCAGATAGTCGCTATCGCCTGTCATCAGGTAACACTCCATGACTTCGTCGTGCTCACTGATGCGCTGCTCAAAATGTGCGAGAGACTCCTTGCTCTGACTTTTCAGACTGATATTGATAAAGACATTCAGACCCAGTCCCAGCGCCTTAGCATTGGCAATTGCCACATAGCGGTCAATCACGCCGGCAGACTCTAACGCCCGAACGCGTGCCAGACAGGGCGAGGGACTCAGGTGAATACGCCTGGCCAGCTCAATATTGGACAGGGCCCCATCAGCCTGCAATTCAGTCAAAATCTTTAAATCAATCAAATCAAGGTTCATTATTCTGTTTTTTAAATTTATGCAGCATTTAATGCTAAATATTAGCATTTCAAAGGCTGATTAAGGCATCACATGCTGCGAACTACTCTTTAGAATGTTATTTGACTATTTCCACCACTCAGAGCCTGACTGATGAACGCATCCATCGACCCACGTATCAACACCTGGCAGATCACTTCTCCCGACACTGACACACAGGAAACCGCTGAGTGGCGCCAGGCGTTGATGACTGTATTGGCCAACGAGGGTCCTGAGCGCGCCAAATTCCTGCTCGACGAACTCGTGCGCACGGCACGCACCAACAATGTTGGCTGGCAGCCTGAACTCAGCACCCCCTACGTCAATACGATTGCAGTCGATCAGCAACCAGTGTTTACTGGCGACCTTGCCATCGAAGAACGTCTGGCCTCCATCATGCGCTGGAATGCGCTTGCCATGGTCGTACGCGCCAACCAGGCCTATGGTGAGCTTGGCGGTCATATCGCGAGCTACGCCAGCGCCGCAGATTTGTTCGAAACTGGATTCAATCATTTTTTCCAGGCACGCCAGGGCACCGGCCCCGGACAACACCGTGGCGATCTGGTGTTCTTTCAGCCACACAGTGCACCCGGGGTCTACGCACGCGCCTATCTCGAAGGCCGCCTGTCCGAAAATGACCTGCTTCACTACAGACAAGAACTCACTGCACCTGCCGATGGCGCGCGCGGCCTCTCCAGTTACCCGCACCCCTGGCTGATGCCAGATTTCTGGCAATTCCCGACGGGCTCCATGGGGATCGGTCCCATCAGCTCCATCTACCACGCACGTTTTATGCGTTACCTGACGCACCGCAACCTGCTGAACTGCTCTGCCCGCAAGGTCTGGGGCGTGTTTGGCGACGGTGAGATGGATGAGCCAGAGTCCATGAGCGCACTCACTCTGGCGGCCCGCGAAGGGCTGGACAATCTCGTATGGGTTGTGAACTGCAACCTGCAACGCCTGGACGGTCCTGTACGCGGCAATGGCCGCATCATCGATGAGCTTGAAAAGCTGTTCATCGGTGCGGGCTGGAACGTCATCAAACTTGTCTGGGGAAGCGACTGGGATGGTCTGTTTGCACGTGACCTGACCGGTGCACTGACACGCGCATTTGCC
>CANCOC010000085.1 GCA_947379755.1 Alcaligenaceae bacterium
TTCAGCTATTTGCCAATCGCGCACATGGTCTGGTTCTGGCCCGGCCCAGATGACATCAAAGATGCTGCTTCACTCGATGCAATGACTGCCAAGGCTGGCTGGTTGTTCCAGAAAGGCGTGCTGGATTTTGCAGGCGGCACAGTGGTTCACATTAACGCAGCTGTTGCAGGTCTGGTTGGTTCGTACGTCATCGGCAAGCGTATCGGCTACGGCAAAGAGTCAATGAAGCCACACAATATGGCGTTTGTCATGGTTGGTGCCTCACTGCTCTGGTTCGGCTGGTTTGGCTTTAATGCAGGTTCTGCACTCGAAGCCAATGGCAGCGCTGTGCTCGCCTTCGTCAATACCTACCTGGCAACAGCTGCCGCAGTGCTTGGCTGGACATTTGCTGAGTGGATCACACGTGGCAAGCCTTCAATGCTCGGTGGTGCTTCAGGTTGCGTAGCAGGTCTGGTTGCGATTACCCCTGCTGCAGGTTTTGTCGGACCGATGGGTGCACTCGCAATCGGCGTTGCCGCTGGCGTGATTTGCCTCTGGGGTGTAACAGGCCTGAAGAAAATGCTCGGCTCGGACGACTCGCTTGACGTGTTCGGTATTCACGGCGTGGGCGGCATCCTGGGTGCACTCCTGACAGGTGTGTTTGCAGCACCTTCCTTAGGCGGCACTGGAGTATTTGACTACGTCACCGATGCTGTAACACCTGACTATTCAATCGCCAGTCAGCTCTGGATTCAATGCCAGGGTGTACTGACCACATTGATCTGGTCGGCTGTAGTCTCTTACATCGCATTCAAACTGGTTGACATCGTGATCGGTCTGCGTGTCCCTGAAGATCAGGAACGCGAAGGTCTGGACATCACGTCACACGGTGAGTCTGCATACGAAGCTTAAGTCTGCAGGGATCAAAGATTTTTGCTCTTTATCCCTGAAGATTAAAAAGACCGCCGGGAATTCACATTCCCGGCGGTTTTTTTTGTCACTTCAACTCAGAAGCGGTATGCAACACCCACACCAACTGTTAACGGATTCAAGTTGACCTTGCCAACTTTATCTCCCATCACAGTGACGTCTGTTGCCATCTGGATGTATTTCAGATCAACGTTCAGGCCCCAGTTTTTGTTCAGCATATAGTCAAAACCAATCTGACCCGCTACGCCAAAGCTTGAATTACTGACCTGTGCCGCACCATCAAGGATGTTGTTGCGCTTATAGAACAACGTGTAATTTACACCCAGACCGACATAAGGCTTAAAAGCACCCAAGTCTGTAAAGTGATATTGCAACAACAATGAAGGAGGCAATGCAGAAATCGTGCCAGCCTTAACGCCACCAACGTTGATATTGATATCTTGCGGGTATGTCAACACCAGCTCAGCAGCAATATTCTTGGTAAAAAAGTAAGTGAAATCGACTTCGGGGATCCAGGTATTCTGTGCCTGAACCTTGGTGTCTCCACCCAGGGGGAGACCACCACTCTGACCATTTTCAAAGTTAAGGTACACGGCGCGTCCGCGCACCATGAATTGACCATAATCTTCTGTTTGAGCATTTGCCGTCGACAACATACCCAATGCCATTACAGCTGCTGCAATCACTTTCTTACACATAACATTCCTTTTTTCTAGTGTGTAAGAAAATCGTACGTCTGGCAGGTGCCCCTGGTTTTGATATAACGCAAGATAGATCTTATGAAGGCTTACCTTCGGTCAAGCCCTTGTCAATACCCTGAGCGGATGTGCGCATAAGCAACATAAGCGCCAAGGCGCAGATCCCGCTAAACACATACAGCATGCTCGAACCTGCCAGCCGCATGAGTGCACCGGCAATGATGGGACCCAGGCAGGCGCCCACCCCATACGTCATCAGGAAAACCGCCGTTAAGCCCACACGCCTGCCTGAGTCAATCCGTTCGTTTGCCAGCCCGGAGGCCAGTGCGTAGAGCGTGAACTGAAACACACCAAACCCTGCCGCAAGAATCAGTAGCATCCAGTAGGGCCAGGAAGCCCACCCCCAAAGCATTACGGTCAGACATGCGAGGATCAACGCATTGATGCGGATCAGATTCCTGCGATTGACCTGATCTGAGAGCCAGCCCATCGGCCACTGTGAAACGAGACCCGCAATCACGGTGATCGCTGTGTACAAAGCAACCTGGCCCGTTGTTAAACCTTGCTTGACTGCGAATACTGCTGCCAGACCATAAAAGGATCCACAGATGTTGCCTGCAAGAAAAGCAGTAAACAAGGCATGAGGAATCAAACGACCAAAATATTTAAAATCAAGGGGTGCAGGAAGCTGGGGGGCAGGATGCGAGCGCTTGGACAAAACGATGGGAAACAAACTCAGTGCCTGACAAATCGCCACAAAAATCAGCGGCCGCACGTCCAGCGAGGGATACATGCTGATCGCCAGCTGACCAAGGGCCGTACCCGAACCCGACATGACCAGGTACACCGAAAACACCCTGCCTCGCCGGCTATCATCAGTCTGCTCATTGAGCCAGCTCTCGATCACCATGTATTGTGCAACGAGAGAGATGCCCGCCACCACGCGCAACACTAACCAGAACCAGAGCGAATCAATCAGCATCTGTGCAAGCACCATGCAGATCGACAGCATTGCCGCTGCTGCAAATGCCCTCACATGGCCGACGCGGATAATCAGACGGTGCCCAATTCTGGCTCCGACAACCAGACCCAGATAGTAGGCAGAAATCAACGTGCCGATCCAGATCTCGCTGACGGCATCTGCAGCAAGTCTCAATCCCATATAGGTATTGAATAACCCCGTACCGATCAGGATCAGCAAGGTTGTCAGATACAGCGAGGGAAAGGTAGAAATCGTTGAAATCATGATTACGCTAGTGAGTGAACCGTAGCACTCTGACAGAATGCAAACATCCCGCTAGCAGCCTGTTCATGCTCACCAGCGGGATGTTTGGACTACGTTAGAACTACAACAGGGGATTGCGTCCTCCTGCCTGACTCAAGTCATCTCAGATGGCTTTGAGCATCGATGCCGCATCACTGACCTCGTAGGCGCCAGGGCCTTCGACATGCAGGACTTTGACTTCACCATCGACGATGTAGGCAGCGTAACGCTGTGAGCGAACGCCCATGCCACGCGCAGTCAGATCAAGCTCCAGGCCAAGGGCTTTGGTCCATACCGCGGAACCATCCGCCATCATGCGGATTTTGCCATTCACCTTTTGGTCACGACCCCAAGCACCCATCACAAATGCATCATTGACCGCCACGCACCAGATTTCATCAACGCCTTTGGCCTTGATGGCGTCAAAATGCTCTAGGTAACTTGGCACATGCTTAGCTGAGCAAGTAGGTGTGAAAGCGCCTGGCAGCGCAAACATCAGAATTTTTTTACCTTTGACCAGATCGGCCACCTGAAAGGCATTTGGGCCCAGGGTGCAACCAGCAGTTTCGGTTTCGATAAACTCGGTCAATGTGGAATCTGGTACGCGATCACCGACTTTGATTGTCATTTTTTTCTCCGGGAGTGTCATGGACAGCGACGGCTGCCACACCTGAACCCCTTGCAGTCCCTATCATAAGCCAGGCACAGCACTTAAATCCCATACGCTAAACATGGGATTCAATTGTTTACACCTGCTTACATACAGGGAATTACTTCGGTTCTTCCTTGACACGATAGACCAGCACTGAAGTATGTGTCAGAGATAGCACCTTTGTTGTCACACTGCCCAGCAAAATACGTGACAGGCCACTACGACCATGGCTACCAATAAAAATCATATCGCACTGATAGTCTTTGGCAGCCTGCACAATCCCGTCAGCCACGTTGAAATTCGAAACAGCGTGCGACGTGGCCTTGACTCCGGCAGTCGCTGCGCGATCGACAACAGCCTGAAGATATAGTTTGGCCTGGTCGGCGGTGACTTTGTCATAGTCCTCATCAGTGATTGCGTAAGCAGCCGCCATGCCATCAAACCCGATGGTCGAGGCAAATGGTTGGGTGACGTAGACGGCGACGATTTCAGCGCCTGTCGTACGGGCGAACGAAATCCCTGCATTGGCTGATTGCGCCGACAAAGGTGAGCCGTCGGTAGGAATGAGAATTTTATTGAACATGATGTCTAGTCCTTCAAGCAGTGATTTATAGCAATAACGTGCGTTTATACTAATCCAGAATGTTTAAACAAATGCGAAACATTCTGTTGCGTATTGATTCAAATCAACCGCAAACCGATTCAAATCAACACAAAATCAACCGTTTCCTGTGGCTGAACGGTACAACACCGAGCAGCGTGTGCCCGAACGGCAATAAGCGAGCACAGGGGCGGGCAAGGTCTGTAAAAGCTCAGCAAAGCGGGCGACGTCGGCGGCAGTCATGCCACCGCTCACCACCGGCTGGTATTCCACTCGCAAGCCTGCAGCCAGTGCAGCAGCAATTACCGAAGCCGCAGTGGGCTGATCTGGGCCGCCTTCAAAGTCTGGGCGGTTAATGATCACGCTCTTGAAACCTGCGGCAGCAACGGCAGCCATGTCCTCAGGACTCAATTGAGGGGCAACGGCAAAATCTTCAGTTAATGCATTGATGGGTGTGGACAATTCTTGCTCCTGAACAGAGTCGTTAAAACATTAGTATACGCAGCGTTCGCCCTGAGGTAAGGTTTATGTCAAATTCATCTGAGAATCGGAGACAACATGCTTTTAGTCGGTCGTTATGCATCACCCTTTGTGCGACGCGTGGGTGTCACCATGCACTGGGTCGGGATGGAATTTGAACGCCAGGTCCTCTCCACCGCAAAAGATGCCGAGGCCATCAAGCCCTATAACCCCATGGCAAAAGTGCCGATACTGGTACTGGATAATGGCGAATGTCTGATCGAAAGCACAGCAATCATCGAAACCGTGCTTGAAATGTCCCCCGGGCAACGCCTGCTGCCAGCCAGTGGTGCCGCACGACGTCATATCCTGCAGTCCTGCGCGATCATGACAAACAGCCTGGACAAGGCGGTTCAAGCTTTATATGAGCCCATCAAGCGCCCGGCTGAAAAAGTCCACGAGCCCTTTCTTGAAGGTCTGCGCACACAGATTCATGCAGGCCTGATCATGCTCGAAGCGGTTGCCGTAAAAGGCGATCTGCCTGGTGATGACACCTCAACGCTGGCAGACATTACTGTCGCCGTTGGTTGGCGTTTTATCAATAAAAGTGTACCCACCATCGCCTCCGCAGAAAAATTCCCGCATCTGGCCGCGCTGTCTGGCCGCTGCGAGGCTTTGCCTGCCTTTCAGGCATGCCAGCCCGAAATCTGAAGAACCGCCGCGGCAAGGTTCATCACCGCGGCCGTCTGCATCATGCAAGGGTGGGACGCGTCCCTGACCTGATTACCAGGGCATCCTGGACATCAGGGGATTCATTCCGGTCTTCTTGATGATGGGCGCAGCCTCAGAAGAGGCCATGAATTGAATCAGATCCCGGGCAGTGCCCACATCCTGGGTGTTTGTCGTGATGCCAGCCGAAAAGGGCACAGCCTGCTGCACTTCAGCTGGGATTTCACCAACAAAATCGATGCCTTCAATGGGCAGCAACTCGCTCACCTGCTGGAACCCCAGTTCCGCATCGCCTCGGGCGACCACGGTGCCGACGCGCTCACTGTAAATCTTTTTAGCAGTATCTTTTAACGGTTCAGCCACACCGAGTCTGGGGAAAAGTTCGGTCGACAGGTATGTCCCGCTTGCACTGGCAGAATAGGCAATGGATTTTGCAGCAAGCAAGGTTTTTTTCAAGGCCTCGACTGAACTGATATCAGGTTTGGGCGAGCCATGACGCACGGCCACCCCAATGGTCGAAACGGCCAGATCGACGCGCGAGTCTGGCGTGACATCGCCCTTTTTAATAAAGCCATCGAGCGCCGGACCCGCGAGAATCAGCACGTCAAATTTTTCTCCACGGGTCAACCGGGCGGGAATAGCATCCGGGGCACTTCCCATTGATGCGCCAAACGAAATTTTGACGGTATGGCCCGATTTTTTTTCATAGATTGGCACAAGTTCTTTAAACGCTGCGGAAAACGCACCGGAAGTAATCACCTGGATTTCGGCCGCACTGACACAGCCCAGAGATGCACCCAGTAATGCAATGGCGAGCAAGGATCTGCTTAAAGCTGAAAAACTGTTCATTATTGCTCTCCGGTACTGAAAATAAATCATGGTTACGTCTGACCCGAACAATACCCAATCAGCACACAGATGACAACCTGTTGACGCAAGCCCGTTCAGCGTTGCACTATCGAGGCTGATATATTGCTGACATGACTAAAAAAAAACGGAGACGCGCATGACCTGGGCCACAACAACAGATAATATCCGCCTGCATTACGAAGAGGCCGGCAGCGGCACCCCCATCGTATTCGTACACGAATTTGCCGGTGACTGGCGCGCCTGGGAACCCCAGATGCGTCACTTTTCACGCCGCCATCGTTGCCTGACCTATTCCGCCCGTGGCTACCCCCCTTCAGAGATTCCCAAGGATGTGAAGGCATACTCGCAGGCACGTGCAGTACAGGATATTCTAAATGTGATGGATGCCGCCAACATTGAACGCGCACACATTGTGGGTCTGTCGATGGGCGGTTTTGCCACCATCCACTTTGGTCTGACTGCACCCGAACGTGCGCTGTCGCTGACGGTCGCAGGTGCAGGTTATGCCGCAGCCAAAGATACCCAGGAACACTACCGTGCCCTGTCACGTGCGACAGCGGATCAGTTTGAAGCAGTCGGCGCCAAAGAGCTCGCTAAAACCTACGCATTGGGCGCCACACGTGTGCAACTGCAAAATAAGGACCCACGTGGCTGGCAAGAGTTCGCCACCCGACTGGGTGAGCATGACACACTCGGTTCGGCACTCACCATGCGTGGCGTGCAGGCTGTACGACCCTCCATTTATGATTTTGAAGAACAGCTTAAACTCATGAGCGTGCCCACGCTGGTCATCAATGGTGACGAAGACGACCAATGCATTGCACCTGGTCTCTTTCTGAAAAAGACCTTACCCTCCTGTGGATTGCTGATGTTACCGAAAACGGGTCACACCATTAATCTCGAAGAGCCGGACTACTTCAATTTATTCCTGGCAGACTTCATCGCAACTGTTGAAGCCGGCCGCTGGGGACCGCGTGATCCGCGTTCCTTTCCTAAACACTAAATATCAAGCGAGCTGATCGAATGGATCCACTTCACACCGACAAACGCCTGACTGATCTGGAAATCAAAGTCAGCCTGGCCGATGATCTGCTGGATCAGCTCAACCAGACGATTTTTCGTCAGCAGCAACAAATCGATTTACTGATGCGCGACATCACAGATCTGCGCAACCAGATGCCTGAAGAACGCACCACACAGCTACCAAGCCTGCGCGACGAGCTACCCCCGCACTATTGAATATGTACCCGGAGTCTTCAATGAGCTGCGAAGTATGGGTCAGCGCCTGGCCATGATTGCAGCAAAGACCTCGCTGGCAAGCCATCTTTCTAGCCAGCCTTGTGTCGCTGTCCAGGGACCCGAGGTAAACCAGCCAGGATCAACTGCGACAAACTGCCTCACAAACGGAAAGATTGCAGCATCGGTCAGACAGGGCCTCGTCCTCCCAAGATACGGATATTGCGAGAGTCTGGACTCAAGAGGCTCAATCAGGACCTTCACCGCCTCATCACGATAATATTCCTGCGGCCGCTCGGGGTAACGTTCAAAATACTTGTAACGATCCAGCCAATGCTTGAAGGCGCCATCATTGGTGCGAAGCATTTCTAAATGATCGTCATACGCGCAGGACTGCAACCATCCATCGGGATCATTCTGCTCAAGTGCCCAGCGCATGATGTCCAGGCTTTCTTCAATCACATGCCCCTCATGTGTCTGTAATACAGGCACCGTGGCCTTGGGTGACAGCGCAATCAGTGCAGGGGGCTTGTTGCGCAGACTGACTTCAATGATCTCGCAGACCACACCCGCCTGGTACAGCGCCATCCTTGCGCGCATTGCGTAAGGGCAACGCCTGAAGGAAAAGAGCGTATTCACAGAACAACCTGTGACCCCAGTTCAACGACGCGATTTGAAGGGATCTTGAAAAACTCCATGGCGCTGCTTGAGTTGCGGAACATGGCAATAAACAGGAGTTCCCGCCAATACGCCATGTCTGAACCCATCTTGGGGATGAGCGTTTCACGTCCCAGAAAAAATGACGTATCCATCAAATTAATCTCCAGTCCCGGAATATGGCAACGCTCGAGGGCTAGCGGGATATTAGGTTCATCTTTAAACCCATAATGCAAAGTCACCTGTGCAAAGTCTTTCGAAAACTGATGCAGCTCAATTCTTTCGTCTTGGGTCACAAACGGCACATCGTGCACTTCCACGCTCAGCACAATGACCTGTTCATGCAAGGACTTGTAGTGCTTCAAGCTATGTAACAGCGAGTTGGGGACACACGAGGGGTTTGAGGTCATGAATATGGCGAGACCAGGAATCCGGTTGACCCCACCATCGACCAGGCTCGTCAGAAAGGGTTCAAGTTTGAGGGCTCCGGACTGCAGGCGATTTTCAAGAATCTCACGTCCACGTTTCCAGGTCATCAGGATCACCACGATGACAAAACCAAAGGCAAGCGGAAACCAGCCACCATCAACAATTTTGACAGTATTGGCCGAAAAAAATGCCAGGTCAATCACCATAAACGGCAAGGCGCCAAGAACCGCGCGCCAGGGACTCCATTGCCAGATCCGGATCGCCACAACGGCAGCGATGATATTGGTAATCAGCATGGTTCCTGTCACTGCGATACCATAGGCTGCAGCAAGGGCCGTAGACGTTTGAAACCCAAGAACCAGTGCAATGATGGCCAAAAGCAGCAGCCAGTTCACTGCGGGTAAATAAATCTGCCCGACCTGTTCGTCAGAGGTGTGCTGAATATTGAGACGTGGCGAAAAACCGAGCTGAATAACCTGATGCGTGACTGAAAATGCTCCTGAGATGACTGCTTGAGAGGCAATGATGGTCGCGATCGTGGAGAGCGCCACGAGCGGGTACAAGGCCCAGGCAGGCGCCATCAGAAAAAAAGGATTAGCGACGGCCTGTGGCTCAGACAACAACAGTGCGCCCTGACCAAAATAGTTAATGAGCAAGGCCGGCAGGACGTATCCCAGCCAGGCAAACTGAATCGGCTTTGCACCGAAATGCCCCATGTCTGCGTAGAGCGCCTCGGCACCGGTCAGGCACAACACCACGGCGCCCAAGGATAAAAATCCAAGTGGTCCATTGGTGGACAGATAATCGAAACCATAATAGGGATTGACTGCCATGAGAACGGCGGGGTGCTCATAAATACTTGAAGCGCCCAGGAGAATCAGGATCGCAAACCAGACCACCATGATGGGACCGAAAAATGTACCCACACTCGCGGTTCCCTTTCTCTGAAAAGCGAACAGACCAATAATGATGACGAGTGTGATCGGAATGACATAGGTTTTAAAGGCGGGAGAGATGATCTCAAGCCCTTCGACTGCTGACAGCACTGAAATAGCCGGGGTAATCACCCCATCACCATAAAACAGACCTGCACCAATGAGGCCCAGGGCAATGATGACTTTTTGCCAATGCCCTTTCATATCTGTATTTTGCAGCGCAAGCGTCATCAGCGCGACGATGCCCCCTTCTCCCTTGTTGTTTGCCCGCATGATGAACAGCACATACTTCAGTGTCACCACAATGATCAGTGACCAGAAGAACAAAGACAAAATCCCTAACACGTTGGACTGAGTAATAGGCACTGGGTGCAAGGCATTTGAAAACACCTCTTTGATTGCATACAGTGGACTTGTGCCGATATCACCATAGACAATGCCAAGTGCAGCCAGCACCAGGGCAGCCATACGACTTTTTGTTACTGAATTTGTATTCACGGTGCGAGAGTGCCTTTTAGACTGCTTTTTTCTGTTTTCAACGTGCCGGTGGTAAAGCGCCGGAACATCTGTCGAAACACCCGGTGCTGAATCATTTCAGCACCTGTATTGCTACATTAGAACGATTAATGCTGCAACGCAACATATTCTTTCAGTCATGTGTATCAATCAGAACTTAAATGTGACTCCAACCGCTGCGCCGTAAAAATCAAGACTGGTTGTCACGTTATTCGTCTTGGTCTTGTAATAGAGATTATTAAAATTCAGGCTCACATCACCCCAGTCATAGGCCTTACCAAGCCCGATAATGCCTTGCGTGGTGACTTGTGTTCCGTCAACGCCACCACCCACATCGATATAAAAAGGTACAAAATAGTCCGAATCAGCAATTCTGATGCGACCCTTGACGCCAACAATCGGATTGGTCACCGTCGTATTCATGCTCAGCGAGGTGCCCTGCGGAGTCCCTTGCACGTCGAGATCAGTCTTGGCAGCATTGGCAAAAATTCTCACACCCGCCATCGCATCCAGATAAACCTGTGAACTGTTGTAGAGCGTATACGTTGCAGCCAGATTATAAATCCCCAGGGTCATTGTTGTGGTTGAACCCAGGTCGACCTGCCCACGCATCGTTGTGCCCTGATCCTTCAGCCTGGAGTACAGCAAGTTCGCCGCAAAGCCCCAGTTGCCCTTATGGACCTCGCCCTCAGCCATCGCGCCAAACTGCAGCTTGGATAACAGTTCAGCGGTGCCGATCGTACTGTTGGCAACAGGGTGATTGTTGTAGTCGACCTGGCCATTGACGTTGAGCAGCCAAAGATAAGGCGTCAGTGAATAGCGCCACTCATCGCTGACCTGCGGAATAGGAATCGCCTGTCTGGGAGCCTCATCGGCAGCGATGGCCGACGCGCCAAGCCCAGCCAAAAACAATGCAGAAATCAGGCGATAGATATTTTTCATGATTGATTGTTATTTAGCGATTTTGGTAATTTTATTGCCCTGGATGCCAACGCCCGCCATCAGGCCCTTCTGGCCAAACACAAACGCATAAATATCGTCCTGCATCGTTGTTGTTGTGTGCGACACACCCATACCCTGATCCATCACGACGACGCTTGGGCCGACACCCACTTCAAAGCCGTCAGCCGTGTTAAGTGCACTCAGCGCACTTTGTTTCATGAAAAACAAGGCATACCCGTAGGTCTGTGCACCCGCCTGCAAACCAAAGGAAGCCCCTGCAGTGTTGTAATAAGCACTGGCACGACCATTGCGCCACAGAACGCCCTCACCAAACTGCCCGCCCACTAAAAAGCCTGCCTTCGTAATGCTCGGAAAAACCAGGATCGCGACCGCTTTTTCACTGAGCGTTTTGGCAGCGGGCACCGTTTTGATCAATTCATTGAGTGCCGCTTTGGACGCTTGGTCGAGCTCAGCTCGGGTTTCGGCCTGTGCAACAGGCATAACTGCCATCAACATCAACAGACTGAATGACAGAAAACGGGCACGGACGTTTGAAAAGGTAATCATCAAGGTTTCCAGATTTATTTTTAGCATTAAGAGAAACTGAACAGTTTCAGAGTTGACGGCTACGAGCTCCAGGCTCGTCAATTCAGGGAATTTAACAACTGATTCAATATTCCCGGAGATATATTCCCGAGGATATTATAGATAAGCAATCAGTTTGCACTGGCGCACACGGAAAATGATTAAATTTCACGCAAACAATCCAGTCTGAACCACTTGAAAACCTTTTACACAGACCACTTTGTTTTACCTCTGCCCTGCGGGCATCGTTTTCCCATGGAAAAATATGCCCGACTCAGAAGAAGCGTCGAGCGGCTCCCCGAAATAAACATGCTGGAGGCACCCGCTGCAACAGATACCCAACTGCTCTACGCCCACACGCCTGCCTACGTGCAGGCAGTCATTCATGGAACACTGAGTCCCCAGGAGCAAAAAGAGATTGGATTCCCCTGGAGCATGCAAATGGTTGAGCGCTCGCGCCGCTCAGTCGGCGCCACTATTGCCGCGTGCCAGGCGGCGGTTACTGAGGGAGTCGCCGTCAACCTGGCCGGGGGCACACATCATGCTTACCGTGATAGAGGGAGTGGATTTTGTGTATTCAATGATGCAGTCATCGCTGCACGCGTCATTCAAAAAGAAAGCCATGCACGCCCCCAGATCATCATCATTGATCTGGATGTACACCAAGGCAACGGAACTGCCTCCATTTTACAAAACGACGACTCCATTTTTACCTTTTCAATGCATGGAGAAAAAAACTTTCCCTTCAGGAAAGAAGCAAGCGATCTGGATGTGTCGCTGCCTGACGGCTGTGATGATTTAACATACCTGAAGGCACTGGATCTGGCACTTGCACAAACCGAGCAAACCTTTTGCCCGGACTTCGTGATCTATCTCGCTGGTGCCGATCCGCATGCAGATGATCGGCTTGGACGCCTGAGTCTGACGGATGCCGGCATGTACCAGCGGGATCAGCGGGTGCTGGAATTTGCCCGGCAGCACTCGATTCCCATCGCACTATCCATGGCTGGCGGGTATGGAAAGGACATTGATACGACGGTAGCGATGCATACCCAAACAGTTC
>CANCOC010000086.1 GCA_947379755.1 Alcaligenaceae bacterium
GATACCCGCCTACTCATGGTTTGCTCAAAGCCGTTGGGGCATTATCATGCGTGCGACACGCGATGCAGAGGTCGCGGCCAGTGCGCTGGGTGCAAAGCTCTTGCTGGTTAGAGTCATTGCCTTTAGTTTATCGGCTGCACTTGCTGGCGCGGCAGGATCGCTCTTTGCCAGCATGAACGGCTTCATCAGTCCCGATTCTTTTCCATTTTTTCAGTCAATTATTTTCTTGCTGATGTTAATGATTGGTGGCGTGGGATATGCCACAGGGCCCTTGCTTGGCGCTCTTGTCGTCATTGTGCTGCCAGAGTCACTCTCGGCACTCGCCGAATACCGACTCATGTTCTTTGGCGGCTTGCTGCTACTAGTTCTTTTGATTGCCCCCAATGGCATCGCAGGGGCACTGGTGACAGTATGGAAATATGTTTCAAAAAGTTTTCAACATTCACTGCTGCGACAGACGCTAAGTTCAAGTGCGCCATATCAGATGATGGATACAACGTGCTTATGTCCGGATGAGGTAGAGCAAAATAGTCGGGTATCGCAGCGTATTGGTTTCGAACGCTCAGCCCCGGCAGACCTGACACTGAACAATCTCGGCATCAGGTTCGGTGGCAATGATGCTCTGAAAGGTGTTTGTCTGAGTGCAAGAGGAGGGCAGATTACGAGTTTGATTGGTCCGAATGGCGCAGGCAAAACAACCTTGATCAATCTGGTCACAGGCTATTATCAAGCCACTGAAGGTACCGTGCGTCTAGGAGCAAAAGAGTTGACCGGGCTGCGCAGTGATCAGATCGGTCACAGTGGAATTAGTCGTACCTATCAAACGTCACAATTATTCGGCTCGATGAGCGTATTGGAAAACGTATACTTTGGTTTATTGCAAGGGCGCCTGTATGGGTCGATTTCTATCGATTCAAGCGTTGCTTTTTGCGAGCAGCTGTTACAGTTTGTGGGTTATCGCGGGGCAGGTACAGACTCTGCCGCCGCGCTCGCACATGTTGACCGCAGGCTCGTCGAAATCGCGCGAGCGCTTGCTGCGAGACCAACGTTTGTCTTGCTTGACGAGCCCGCTGCGGGGCTCAGTGCCGAAGAAAAAATTCAACTTGCCGAGGTTTTAAAAAGTATTGCAGTCGCAGGCATTGGCGTTCTGGTAATCGAACATGACATGACACTGGTCATGAATATCTCAGATCAGATTCATGTGCTCGATTCTGGCCGACTGATTGCTTCTGGGACTCCGACCGAAATTCAACAAAGCTCAGTCGTCAAAGTTGCATATCTAGGGAATGGCCAATCGGAATTTTTAAAACAACTTGCAGTGACTGCAATAAGGGACCAGGAGCGAAGCACGACCGATATACTCGTAATTGGACGTGTCGCGGCAAGCTATGGTGCTGCGAATGTATTAACGGATATCGAGTTTGCTGTCCGGCAAGGCGAGACCGTCGCAGTGCTCGGCGCTAACGGTGCGGGCAAGTCAACCTTGATGCAGGTGATATCAGGACTGCATCAACAATATTCTGGTTCGATTGGTTTTAATGGTCGAGATATTACCCACATGCCTGCCCATCTGGTCGCGCGTTTGGGTTTAGTCATGGTGCCTGAAGGGCGCCAGATTTTTGCTGAGCTCAGCGTCGAAGATAATATCCGCATAGGTGCGCAATCGCGGGGCGGCTTGTCGGCCCAAAAATTACAGGAACTCTATGACATGTTTCCCAAACTCCTGACCCTCAAGTCGCGGCGCGCCGGTTTGCTATCGGGAGGCGAGCAACAAATGCTGGCGCTCGCTCGCGGCCTTGCTGCTGAACCCGTGATGCTTTTGTTAGACGAGCCTTCGTTAGGGCTGGCACCCGCTATTGTTGAAGATTTATTTTTACGGTTAGCTGAACTCAAGGCCCGGGGTTTAACAATATTGCTGGTAGATCAGATGGCCGATATGGCGCTGGCCTTGTCGGATCACGCGAATCTTTTATCTACAGGCGCCATGATGTTTAGCGGCTCGCCTGCAGATCTGCGTGAATCAGGAAAACTAACAGAAGCCTATCTAGGACATTAACCATGCCATTCACAAAAGCAACAGAGCCTCTCGCTACACACGGTCGCTTTGCCTACGCACCCATCATAAAGCGGCCTGACTATCGCTGGCCAAACCAAAGCCGACTCGCCGTATATATAGGTTTTAATATCGAACATTTTGCCTTCGGTGCTGGCATGGGTGCAAACCTGGGTCCTGCCAGCATACAGCCCGATGTGCTGAATTATAGTTGGCGCGAATACGGCAATCGTGTCGGCGCCTGGCGTTGCCTGTCTTTGTTTGACGAGCTGGAGATACCCACTGGCGCACTGATTAATACTGCACTGTATGACCACTGCCCAGAGCTCGTTGCCGCATTGATTGGTCGGGGTGACGAATTAATCGGACATGGCCACACCAATGCAGAACGTCAAGGGCAGTTCAGTGAAAAGGATGAATTGGCCTTGCTTGCAGATTGCCGTGCGCGGATCTTAAGTGAAAGTGGTGTTGCCCCGACGGGTTGGCTTTCACCCTGGATTTCAGAAAGTATGCTCACGCCTGATCTGTTAACTGAAGCAGGCTACGCGTACACCTTGAACTGGTGCCACGACGATCAACCCGGGTTGATGCAGACACGCAGCGGCAATCCACTGTGGTCGATTCCGTATCCGCAAGAAATCAATGATATTCCGATGCTGATTGGCCGGCAGATGGATATGGTGCCCTTTACGCAAATGATCATCGATAATTTTGATGAAATGCTCAGGCAATCCGTTCATCAACCCTTGGTGATGGGCATCGCATTACATCCCTATTTGGTTGGTCAGCCGTATCGTTTGCTACATCTCAGACGCGCATTGCGTCACATTGTGGCCGCCCGGGATCGTGGCGACATCTGGTTTACCACCCCGGGTGCCATTCATCAACATGTCAGTTCGCTTTGATTACACGTTGCAAACAGCATTAATCTCACCTGGCATTAAAAAATCAATGTCAAGGTAGGCGTTCCTATCAGCCAGCGACAGTCGTGTCAAACCTCAAAAATCCCTTCGGGCAGCAGGGCGCTTACGCAGACGTTGGGCAAATCAACGGCATTGCTGATGCGTAAATCGACAGCCAGGGAGCAGATCACGTAGGCTTGTTCGCGACTAAAACCGCGCTCACCTAGTAGTGCAATCATCTCGAGCAATGCGTTGCGTGCAGCAAGGGTGATATCCTCGCACTCCTGTGTGCCGTCTTCACGGATCGGCAGACCCGTGGTCGCAACGAAATTATGTGGAGCGGCCCACTGGGGCGGTAAGAAATAACCTGGATGTGAAAAGCGAGGAAAACGCATATTTCGGCGTGTTGCTTCGCCCGATAACACGTTGAATCGAACTACAGCACTTGCACCCATTTCAATGGCTGTAATACAGCACTCTGAGTCACCTTGCGCATAGTGTGCGTCACCAGCGGAAAAAAGTGCGCCGCTCACTCCGACTGGTATTTGTAGTCGCGAACCGCGTGTGAGCTGTTTGATGTCGGCATTGCCGCCATTCTCGCGAGGTGGCATGGTACGTAAACCACTACTTGCGATGGGCTCTCTTGCTGGCACGGCATCTTGTGCGTCGGGTAACAGAGCGATACCTCCCCGGCGAACCAGATCGGTCTCGCGATCATTCCATCGTTTCATCTGTTCGTGTGAAGGCGCAACACCTGCCGTTCCCATAAATACGCCTTCTGGAATCTTGACGCCTGGGATTTGAGGTGATCGTGCAAAGCCTTTGTCTATTTCCCAGTGTGCAAGAAATCGCGCATCAAAAATTTCACGCAAGAAACCGGCTCCGGGACGAATGACAGTCCAGCCATGATTCTGCGGGATCAAATCGACGAACTCTATCTCCAGTACATCACCCGGCTCGGCGCCCTTTACAAAGATGGGCCCCGTCAGCGGATGACCGGATTTTTTGTCGTGACTGGCCAGATCTTCAAACCTCATACCTGGTTTGACCTGGCCGTCCGATGCATCTCGTGTTTCGAGAAGTATTTCTTCTCCTGGTGCAACCTCGGCAATCGGCTCAATATCTGGATGCCAGCGGTTATGGCCAGTGCCCGGATCGTCACGCAGACGACGATTACGATCGATCAGTATGGATTTCATCATGTGCTCTGTAAAACCTGGCCGTTCAGGGCGAGGAAGTCAGGAGCCGATTGCATCGCAAGCGATGTCTTTCGGACTCTCAAAAGAATGCGTATACGAATATAGTATTATTTTTGTCTATATGTACTGCACTGATTACAAGCACGTGCACATTGCCAGACTTAAAACGGTTAGTTATAGTTAATCGCAGTCACAGGTTCTCACGTTTTTACAAAACAAAAATTCTAAATTCCGAGTGAATACTTTGAGGCGCATCAGATGAAGCTCCTAAGTCTCTCTGCACTGATCGCAGCTGCGCTCTGTGCTTGCACGTTGTCAGTGAGTCAGGCCGCAGAGTATCCAACTGAAAAACCCATCAAAATGGTGGTTGGTTTTACCGCAGGGGGTGCTGCCGATAAGCTCGCACGACCGGTGGCAGACATCATGTCTAAATCCTTAGGTCAGACGATCGTGATGGATTATCGACCAGGAGCAGCAGGGGGCATCGCGCTTGAGATCGTCGCGCGCTCGCCTGCGGATGGCTACACCATCCACCTGACCTCCCAGGGGCCAATGACCTTTGGACCTTCGCTTCGCAAGGTGAGCTTTGACCCCGTAAAAGATTTCACTCCGATTGGCATGGTTGCGAGTGGTGGTTCAATTATCGCCGTGTTGCCCAATTCGCCTGCTCAAGATGTCCAGACTTTTATTGCGCTTGCCAAAGCCAACCCTGGGCAGTGGAGTTATGGCACCTCTGGTCTGGGTGGCTCTGGTCATTTGGCGGCTGAACAGCTCAAACTCAAAACCGGACTGAAAATTGGACATGTCCCGTACAAGGGTGGGGCAGGGGCACTGACCGACCTGATGGGTGGGCATATACCGGTCTTGTTTTCTTCCATTGGATCTATTGCAACCAATATCGAAGCGGGTCAGGTCAGGGCATTGGCAGTGAGTTCGATCGCACGTAGCAGTTTGTTTCCCAACGTGCCAACGATTGCCGAAAGTGGTTTTCCAGGTTTTGATTCTCCAGTGTGGTTTGGCGTAGTGGGGCCTGCAGGTCTACCGGGGGAGATTACTCAAAAACTTGTCGCAGCGCTCAATGCTGCCATGGACGATACGCAAGTACAGGCGGTGATCAGGCAGGATGGTTACGAACCCATCAAGATGACTCCTGATCAAATGAAGGTCGCCATTCAGTCAGAATTAAATCAATGGGCTGATTTAATTAAAAAGACTGGCATGAAGGCGGATTGAATCCGCACACGTACACATGTGATTTAGTGCTTCTTTTCCTGACCCCTGATCAGTAAAACAGGTTTTGTTGCCACTCTGACAATAGACTCTGCAACACTTCCCAGAAACAAATGACTAAAACCTTTTCTTCCATGCGTGCCTACAACAATTAGATCAGCGGGCCAACTTTTGGCTTCTTTGGCAATGACTTCAGAAATTCGCCCGCATGAAGGGCCTGTTTCAAGAATACTGGTGTTTGCGTTTAAACCTGCGCGATCAAGTTTTTTTTGAGCTTCTGCGAGTATCACGTTACCCTCATGACGCATCGAATCTATGACTTCTTTGACAGTAATAAATTCGACTTCCGGGATTACGTGATAAGCATCTATTACATAAATTCCTCTGACCGTTGAGCCACTCTCTTTTGCGATCGTGATCGCCTCATCCAAGGCCAGACTTGCAGTTGTACTGCCGTCCAGAGCAACTAATATATGTTTAAACATAATGTCTGACTCCTCGAAGAATTCAAAACGTAACGCTCGAAAATCGTAAGTGATGCAAACACTCACGAATGATTAACAGGGCTGCAATCTCAGTTTTATTGCCCCTTTTCAGGGTCAAGTTAAATATTCGCTCAAATTCTTCTAGTGAAAGTGGCTGGCCTTGAGCGATCCCCCTGATTTTTTCTGTCCTGATTGTTAACCCTGATCGTTCTACAGGCAACTGAAGATCTAAGGGCATGACCTCATCTTCGATATGGGCAATTGCATATTCAAGCTCCAGATCCGTGGGATGTATATGCTTAAAAAATAGCTGGCAAATCGTCTGAACACCCAAAGCTGCGGTGAGCCCTGCACAGGAAGGGTTTGTGATGGTGAATTCTGCCTCGTTTAACGTGAGGAGAAAGGGGTGAGCCGCTATGATTTTTTGACTCCTAAATGCAGGTAAAAATTAATATTCACACATGCAAACATAATCCTCCTGACTCCGGCTTTTTTAAGCAGCATACTTTATTCAGGATAATCTTGACTCTGTGAGCCCGAGCCCTTGTCAGGACGGTGCAGTAACACCTGGCACATTTTTCACAGCAGTCTGATCCATGGCATGTCTGAATGCTTCGAGGGCTTTCCTGGCTGCGTCTCTGGTTGCTTCCACCGCCTGTTGCAATGCCTCCTTACCCGTTTCGGACATTCTCTTGACGGCTTCTTCAGCCTTTCTGGCTGTTTCTCTCGTCGCTACAGCTGCTTTTTTTGCTGCTTCTTCTGTGCGTTGAGCAGAGGCCCGTGTATATGCAGTCGCTTGTCTCGTCGCTTCTTCAGCCTTGGCGACAGCAACTTGTGCGGCTTGCTCAGCGTCATAGGCTGCCTGTCTGGCAGCATCGACAGTTTTTTTCGTAGTGTTCAAAATGGCTTGCTCAGCTTTCTCAAACATCAATTCTGCCGCTTGAGTCGACTTGCGCAGAGCCTCTTTTGCATTCTCTGCAGCCCGCGTTGAGACTTGCTCTGCTTGCGCCACCGTGAATGCAGGGGCCTCAGGCACGGCACCTGTTGGGTCGTTTGAGGCAAGTGCATTCGCGCTTGAAACCAATATAAATGTAAATACCCATTGTCGGCGTTTCATACTTTCCTCTTTGTCGCGCTCAGCGAGTAACGAAACAGAACTAATCTGGCAGGATCGTGTCGATGAAAAGAAGCCCCACAGGTTTTAGGTGTGAGGCTTCCGCATGCAGGCACGAGCTACGTTGCCTGCACCCTTTCGGATTGTTTTTCTATGGCGATCCCGACAAACCCATATCCGTGATTAGCTTGCGCTACCCCACGGGAGGCTTCGGTCTGAGCTATGAGCGACATAGCCTCCAACCTTCCGAATTGGTTTTATATGGCGATTTCGGCAAACCCACATCCACGTCTGGCTTTCGGCAACCGTCACCAGCAATGTGACCGCACTGCCTTTCGGGTTGTTTTTTATGTGGCGAACCTGACAAACCCACATTCACGATTGATTTGCACCACCTCGTGAAAGGCTTTCGACAGTTGTCACGTGCGACGTGACAAACTTGCCTGATGGATTGTTTTTTATGTGGCGACCCCAACAAACCCACACCCACTTACGGCTTGCGCCTCCCCGTGGCGGGATTGCATGTTCATCAAACTGAATGATGTTGTGAACATGCGTGCAGGTTAATGCGTTGGGAACTACTTGAAAATACATTTGAAGATATAGGCTGAGGTTTTGTCAGACTCTGGCTCCTGTGGCTTAGCAAAAAACCTGCTTCTCCATCGCATCGCTGACTTCATCACGCAGTATCAGTAAGGGCTTGGCTAATCTGGGAACAACTTCGGCAAATGGTTCGTGTGTCGACAGACTGGTATTTAGGACATATGTCGTTCCATTGATGTGCAACGGTGTTGCAACAGCGATCGCTCCAGGCTGCCAGGATGCTGCACAATACCCCTGTGTTTGAACCTCCTGAATCGCTGATTCAATTTCGCGGCGTAAGGACGATTGCCAAAGATGCTGACGACGGAGTCTGAATATTGTGAACAATGCCTTGCGCTGCTCCATTGAAATAGTGGACAGATACGCACGGCCAAGCGATGTCAGTTCCATTGGAATGCGTTGGCCGGACATCACGTTGCGAAACGCTACGCGGCGTTTATACCGGATGGACTCAAGATAAATCATTTCATCTCGATCGGCAGCCGCTAGCCCGACATTCATTCCATGACTTTCGGCGAATATGCGCATTTTGGGCGCAGCAATGCTTAAAACCTTCGAACCTGTTCGCATGGCATGACCAAGACCAAGCGTCGCGGGTGCCAGTCGATATGCACGTCGCTGGTAGTCAAGCTGCAACATGCCTGCAGCGACAAGTGTTTGCGTCAAGCGACTCACTGTTGCACGCGCCAGACCAGTACGTTCGGCAATTTCGCTATTGCCGAGCAGATCTGAACCTGGGCGAAACGCCCGCAAAATTTCAATCCCGCGCAATAACGAGCGATTGCTTGGCGAAACACCAGGCTTTTCGACGAAGATGATTGGATCGTTGGCACGCATTGGTTTGTACTCCGTCGATATCATGCTGTTTATCAATTCCATCAGATGGAATTGAGATGTCATATTGTGAGCAATTCTAGCCTATGCTCCAGGTACCACGACTGTTCAGTCTCACTATCTGGATCGGTCTGTCACTTTCAGCATTACATGGAGACAACATGTCATTTCAACGCAGATTGATACGCTCAGGAATCATCCTGCTGGGACTTTGGGGGAGCTGTCTGGCATTCCCCTGCCTGGCTGGCTATCCGGAAAAGCCCATACGCATGATTGTTCCTTTTGCTCCAGGTGGTGGGACAGATCAAATTTCCAGGGCGCTCGGAGCGGGAATGGCCAAAGACCTTGAGCAGCCCGTTGTAATTGAAAACAAACCGGGTGCCGGGACGGTAATCGGCATGGATACTGTTGCACGCAGCGCTGCAGATGGCTACACCATCGTGATGGCGACTTTTGCGCATGCCGTCAATTCAGGTCTGCAACCGAACCTTCCCTTTGACACTGACACGGCTTTTGCTCCGGTTGCCCTGGTTGCGCGCGGCCCTAACGTACTTGCTGTGCGCGAAGAAAGCCCTTTCAAGTCAGTATCAGACATTATTGCCGCAGCCATGACAAAGCCTGGTGTGTTGACCTATGCGTCCCAGGGCAACGGAACCTCTGCGCATCTGGCCGGTGAGATGTTTAGCAACCTTGCCAGGATTGAGTTGACGCACGTGCCATATCGCGGGGCAGGACCTGCAATGACGGATGTACTCGGTGGTCAGGTCGATATGATATTCGGCACGGCTGCGGCAGTCTCTCCGCTTATATCGAGCGGAAAGTTACGTGCGATTGCAATAACAGGTACTTCACCATCGGCGGCCTTTAGCGGCGTACCCACAATCAGTGCAACCATACCTGGGTATTCAGTTGAGAGCTGGTATGGTCTCTACGCACCTGCTGCCACACCTGCTGCAGTCATTGAAGTATTGAATGCAGCCGTCCAAAATGCGGTCAAGAGCCCCCAGTTTATCAATAAGGTTGAGCAAGAGGGATTAACCATTGCTGTGGGCACGCCCTTGGCGCTTGAACAGTATGTCCAGGCCGAGCAGGCTCGCTGGCGCACCATCATGACTGAAAACAAAATTCGACTTCAATAAATTTGACCTTAAGAGAGCCTCATGGAATACACACTCATCAATATGGAAGTTCAGTCTGCAATCGCGACGATCACCTTTAACCGCCCTGATAAGCGCAACGCAATGAGCGATGACATGCGGTCTGAGTTCATACATGCGCTTGAACATGTATCAGCAGACAAAGGCATTCGTGCGCTTGTCATTACAGGTGCGGGTAAAGGATTTTGTGCGGGCGGCGATATTGCTGGGATGGAAAAACGCATGAGTGCTCCCACAGGTGAGATTGCTTTTAACGGCTGGCACAGGCAACAACGTGTTCACCACACCCAGACACTCTTGCACACGATGCCAAAGCCGACAATTGCTGCAATCAATGGTGCGGCCTCCGGACTGGGCGCTGATACAGCCCTGGCCTGTGACTTCCTCATCGGCAGTGAGTATGCAAATTTTTCCTGGTCATACATCAACCGGGGCATTATTCCAGATGGTGGAGGCATGTATTTTTTACCGCGTCGTGTTGGTCTGTCGATGGCCAAGCAACTCATCTTTACAGGTCGAAGAATTGATGTGAACGAGGCACTTTCCCTGGGGATTGTGGATCGAAAAACTACAGGCGCCGAACTGTTATCTGACGCACAGGCATGGGCACTCGAGCTGAGCAAGGGGTCTGCTACGGCGCTGGCATTGAGCAAGAGCATACTGAACCAGACCTATGAAATGTCAGCCAGTCAGGTGTTTGCCCAAGGTAGCCAGGCGCAGGGTATTTGCTACACAAGTGCTGAGCATCGCAGTGCGGTGCTCGACTTTCTAGCCAACAATAGTAAAAAAGGCTGATGCATCATGAATGTCCTCTCCCGCCTAATGAGGCCGCAACGCGTTGCCGTGATTGGTGCGTCTGCTGATCGTACGAAAACCGCAGGAAGACCTGTCGCATATCTGCTCAAGCATGGTTTTGGCGGGGAGATCTATCCCGTCAATCCAAAGGCGAGCGAGATCTGTGGGTTACCTTGCTATCCCGATATCGCATCGTTGCCAGCCGTACCTGATGTCGCGATCGTGTTGTTAGGTGCCGAGCGTGCGACGCAGGCGGTCAGGGATTTGGCAGCAATAGGTTGTGCTACGGCGATCATTCTGGCCAGTGGTTATACAGAGGTGGGACAAGAGGGGGCCAGACGACAAAAGGAACTGATTGATGCAGCAGGTTCCATGCGTATCCTGGGTCCGAACACGATTGGGCTGGTGAATATTACAGACGGAATTGTATTGTCTGCATCAGGTGCGCTGGAAGTTGATCACTTTCTCTCCGGTTCAGTTGGTGTTGTCTCGCAAAGCGGAGGGATTCTCGGTTCCTTGCTCTCGCGTGCATCGGCCCGTGGTATCGGCTTGTCCAAACTTATTTCGACTAGTAATGAGGTGGACCTGGAGCTTGCCGATTTTATCGACTGGCTGGTGGATGACGATGCAACCAGAGTCATTTCTCTATATGTAGAAACAGTGCGCGACACCGAACGATTTCGCAAGGCGGCCTTACGCGCAGCTCAGGCGGGCAAGCCGATTGTGGCGTTCAAAATTGGTCGTTCCGAGGCGGGTGCGCAAGCTGCGGTGTCGCACACTGGCGCATTGGCCGGAGCTGATCGCATGTACGATGCGCTGTTCAGGCAGGTCGGTATCATTCGGGCAAATCGCTTTGACGATATGCTCGATATTCCCGCTGCGCTTGCCACGGGACGCATCCTGCGGGGCAATCGGGTTGCGATCCTGACGTCTACGGGAGGCGCAGGAACACTTGTTTCTGATGCCTTGGGTGTGTCCGGCTTTCAGACACCCGCCCCTGATGCAGTTGCGGCTGATGAACTCAGGGCACTCCAGAACGGTGATCACGCTGCGCTAGACCGCAATCCAATCGATGTCACCCTTGCGGGCCTTAAACCGGATCTGCTTAAGAGCGCGATCGGTACTTTGCTGCGCAGTCCGACCTACGATGCTCTCGTTGTCATCGTGGGGGCCTCTGCTCTGGCCATGCCCGAACTGATGTCAAACGCCATAAAAAGCTGTATGCCGTTTTCGGACAAACCTGTCATTGCCTATGTCAGTCCGCACGCACCAGCGATTACAGCGCTGCTGACCCAGAGTGGTGTACCAGCGTTCACCGCTCCGGACAGTTGCAGTGCCGCCCTGGGGGCCATGCTTGACCTTCGGCAGCTGGAGGTGCCAGATCAAGGGCTCATTTCGACCCAAGCCGTCACCATGACCAGGCACCCTGCTGGCGTGCAGGACGAAGAGCAGGCCAAGCGATTGTTTTCAGACTTTGGTATTGCCTGTACCCGTGAGATTTCCGTGACTAGCCCCGAAGAGGCCAGAGCGGCTGCACTCACAATAGGCAAGCGCGTTGTCTTAAAGGTCCTTTCTTCAGATATCCTGCACAAAAGCGATGTAGGAGGGGTTGCCGTTAACCAGTCTGCCGATCATATTGGACTCAGACTGACGCAGATGACTGAGGAGGTGAACGCTAGATCCGGCATCATGCCCGATCGGTTTCTTGTTCAGGAAATGGTCAGCGGTGGAACGGAACTGATTCTAGGCATGTATCGCGATCCTTTGGGGACCGCAATTTTGCTTGGCATGGGTGGCGTGACGGCTGAGTTGCTCAAGGATACGAGCATGCGTTTATTGCCTGCTGCCGGAGGTCTGTCGCGTGACCAGGCCCTTGAAATGGCGATGGAACTCAAAACATGGCCTCTGCTTGATGGTTATCGTGGCCGACCCAAGGCAGATGTGAATGCGCTGATCGATGCCAT
>CANCOC010000087.1 GCA_947379755.1 Alcaligenaceae bacterium
TAGCCGCGCGCGAGATCGACCTGGTTAGGTGGTCGACGACCGTGTTCAATCGAGGCAAAATTATCAAGAGTCTGCTGTGCAATGACGCGAGGATCTGTAGACGTTGCAATATGCGGTGTAATGAGAATGCGCGGTTCATCCCAGAACGGATGAGAAGCCGGCAATGGTTCCTGCGAAAAGGCATCCAGCGTGGCCGCAGACAGTTGACCGCTCGCAAGCGCGGTGAGCAGATCCGCCTCGACGAGGTGATCGCCACGGCCAACATTGATCAAGTGCGCGCCGCGCGGCAGCTGTTCGAACAGCGCTGCGTTCAAAAATCCCTGCGTCTGAGGTGTGAGAGGCAAGAGGCATACGAGGGTATCGCAGCCCTCAAGAAAGGCGCCGAGTTGCGCCTCACCGTGAAATCCCGTCACTCCATTGGGCAGATCTGTCTTGGCGCTGCGACTCCAGCCACGCACCGCATAGCCGATGGCAGACAGTGCTTTCGCACAAGCCATGCCGAGCGTACCGAGCCCGGCAATACCCACCCGGTGCCGACGAGGCGACACCACCGGCTGAATTGCCCAGCGGCCTGCCAATGAACTGTCTACGAAGGCTTGCATCGCGCGGTGATGCTGCACAACTGCCCAGCTCACGTACGCAGTCATCCCGCTTGCCATGTCAGGATCAACGATTCGACACAACGGTAGTGCCCGTGGCAGATCAGCATCGGCCAAGATGTGATCGATCCCTGCTGCCAGTGACTGGACGAGCTTGAGGCTGGGGAATTGCGCGAGCAAACCGTGCGGCGGATACCAGCAAACGGCTGCGTCAATGTCCTCCAGCGCGCCGAGGTCGGTGCCCATTCGCAGGTCGATGCCGGGACTCAACGCTTTGAATGCGTCCGCCAGGTATTGCATGTTGAGCACTTCGCTCAGGATGGCCACGCAGGGTTGTTTGCTCATACGAGCGCCTCTTGCCTGCTTGTCGGCTCGGCCAGGCGCGGAACGGCCTCGATCAACTTGCGTGTGTATGGGTGCTGCGGATCGCCCAGCACCTTGTGCGTCTCACCATACTCAACAACGACTCCGCGCTGCATGACGGCGATCTGGTCACACATCTGCCCAGCCACACGTAAATCGTGTGTGATGAAGACCATCGCCAGCTGAAACTCTTCACGCACCTGTGCAAAAAGTTCCAGGACCTGTGCCTGAACCGAGACATCGAGCGCGGACACCGGCTCGTCAGCCACCAGCAAAGAGGGCTGCATGGCGAGCGCACGAGCGATACCGATGCGCTGGCGCTGACCACCTGAGAATTCGTGCGGATAGCGTTCAGCTGCGTCGGGGCCAAGACCCACGAGCTTGAGCAGTCCTGTCATGCGGGCCATGGCCTCGGTCTTGCTCACTCCCTGGGCAATCGGGCCGCCAGCGATGGCTGCGCCCACCCGGTGGCGTGGGTTGAGCGAAGCATACGGATCCTGGAACACCATCTGGATTTTTCCGGCAGCTGCTTGGCGGAAGTTGCTGCCTTGCGCCAGGTTACGGCCGTTAAAGAAGATGCGGCCACTATCGAAGGGCGCTAGACCGACCAGGCAACGGCCCAGGCTCGACTTGCCGGATCCTGATTCGCCCACCACGCCGAGAGTCTCGCCCCGACGCAGGCTGAAGTTGATATCTTTGGCCGCCTGTACTGAGCGGCCACGTTTAAACAGCCCGTTGCCCGAACGGTAGGTCTTGCACAGATCCTGCACCTGCAAGACAAAGGGTTCATTGCTCTCTGTCCGTGGGCGCTGTGCATTGCCAGTTGGAATGGCATCGATCAGTTTGCGCGTGTAAGGATGCTGCGGCGCATTGAGCACGCTGCGTGCCGGTCCTGATTCGACGATCTTGCCCGTTTGCATCACTACCACCTGATCGGCGATTTCGGACACGACACCAAAGTCGTGTGTGATGAACAGCACCGCAGTCCCGCGGCGTTGCTGAAGCTCGCGCATCAGCTTGAGAATCTGCGCCTGAGTGGTTACATCCAGGGCCGTGGTTGGTTCGTCACAAATCAGCAGGACCGGTTCGAGGACCAGCGCACAGGCGATCATCACACGCTGGCGCTGCCCCCCTGAGAGTCGAAAGGGGTAGGCGTCGATCAGTAGCTCGGGTTCAGGCAGGCCGACATCGGCGAGTGCGGTCAGGATACGGATCCGTTTTTCACCAGGAGGGATGACGATATGCGCGTCTATGACCTCGCCAATCTGTTCACCGATACGCATCACCGGGTTGAGTGCAGTCATGGGTTCCTGGAACACCATGCCAATACGACGGCCACGCAGCTCGCGCATCTGTGGCTCGGTCAGTGTGAGCAAATCAATCCCTTCGAACAGCACCTTGCCACCGACTGGCCGCACGTGTGGCTGCGGCAGCAGTCCCATCACTGCATTGGCGATCATTGATTTACCTGATCCGGACTCTCCAACCACACATAACGTTTGTCCAGGCAATACCGATAGCGAAGCCTTATCGACCGCCAGTAAACGATCGGCTCCAGTGGGCAGGCAGATGCTGAGATCGACGATCTCGAGCACGGGTCGGGTGTGTTTGAGCAAAGCTTCGCTGGCGTTCATTTTGTCCTCCCGTCCAGACGTGTATTGAGGCCATCGTTGATGCCTTCTCCCACTAAATTGAACGCCAGCACTGTCAGTACGATTGCCAGACCGGGAAAGACCGCAATCCACCAGGCCTGGCGTAACACTGTACGCGCTGAACCGACCATATATCCCCAGCTCATCTGGTTCGGGTCACCCAGACCGAGAAAACTCAGGCTCGATTCAAGCAAGATCGCTGTGGCAATCATCAGCGAGGCCAGCACGATGATGGGCGATATGGCGTTAGGCAGTATCTGTGTCAGGATGATGCGTGGGGTTGACTCGCCGGCGAGCAATGCCGCCTGTACGAAGTCACGCTGGCGCAAGGTCAGGAATTCGCTGCGCACCAATCGTGCAACGGGCGGCCACGAGACAATGGCGATCGCTGCCACGATGGAGCTCACCGAGGGATTAAAGATTGCAACCAGCACGATGGCGAGTGCAAAACTCGGTACAGCCTGGAATATCTCGGTAAAGCGCATCAGACTCGCATCGATCCAGCCTCCGAAGTAACCTGCGATCGCACCTAGCGTCACGCCGATCAGCAGCGCTACGAGCGTTGATACTAAGCCAATGAGCAGCGAGATCCGAGCGCCGTGAATCACGCCAGACAGGATGTCCCGGCCAAGGGTGTCCGTGCCCAGCGCGAAGCCGGGTTCGGTCCATGGGTGCAGGAAGGGCTGTTCCACCATTCCCCACGGATCGTTTTGAGCAATCCACGGAGCAAAGATGGCTACGATGGCGACAACGACCAGAACTGCGAGGCCTGCCACTGCACCTTTGTTACGTTTGAAGCGCCGCCAGAAAGGACTTTGGGTCATTATGAAAGCTCGATGCGTGGATCGACCAGTGTGTACACCAGGTCTGTGATCAGGTTAAAGAGAACAGCCATGGCAGCAGTGACGAGGAACGCGCCAAGCAGCAGGCTGTAGTCGCGCTGCAGGAGCGCGTCGAACATCAGGCGACCCAGACCTGGCCAGGCAAAGACGGTTTCGGTGAGCACCGCGCCGCCAATCAGCCCGCCGGCCTGGATGCCGGCCAGTGTGACGACCGGCAAGAGCGCGTTGCGTAGCACATGGGCGCGCAGGATACGGCCTGGCTTGAGACCCTTGGCACGCGCAGTTTTGACAAAATCCATCTGGGTCACTTCGAGCATGGCCGCACGGGTCATGCGAGCGTATACCGCCATGTAAAAGAGCGCGAGCGTGAGCGCAGGCAAAATGAGATGTTTGCCAATGTCCCACACCAGCGCCAGACCAGTGAGGCCGGCTCCTACCGTGCTGAAACCAAAGCCTGGCAGCCAGTCGAGCTGGACCGTAAAGATCAGCACGGCCATGAGTGCCAGCCAGTAAAGCGGCGTGGCATAAAAAATGAGTGCGACGACCGTGATTGAGCTATCCACCCAGGTGCCTGCCCGGCGTGCAGAAAGCGCGCCGAGCGTGACTCCAAAAATAAGCGATAGTATGAACGCGGTGCCGGTGAGTAGCAACGTGGCTGGCAGACGGTCCATGATCAGGTCAAACACGGGTTGTTGCTGCCTGTGTGAAAAGCCGAGATCAAGCTGCACGACCTTACCCAGGTAGGTGACTAACTGCGTGCTGATCGGTTTGTCGAGCCCAAACTGCTCGCGCAGTTGGGCAACGTACTGTGGGTCTGATGCGCCCGACTCGCCGGCCATGACCGAGACCGGGTCGCCCGGTGCTGCACGCACCAGCATGAAGTTGACGGTTGCGATCAGCAGAATCGCTAACACCCCCTGTAGCGTGCGCGTCAGCATGAATTGCATTCGTTTCATTCAAATTCCCCACTTCCATAAACATGGAGTTAACTGATGAACGCGCCACCAAGACTGTCGTTCAGACCAATACCTGAACTGATAATGTTGTTCAGCTTGGTCCGGTAAAGCGTCGGGAAGTTGATCTCGTAAAGCCAGGCCACGGGAACTTCTTCGAGCAGGATTTTTTGAACCTGCAGGTAAATGGCTTTACGTTTCTCGGGATCAGATTCTTTTGCACCCGCATCGAACAGCTCATCGACTTTCGGATTCGAATACCCCTCAACGTTATTGAAGGGTGAACCCTTGGCGATGTTTGCGGTCGTGTAGTTGCGTGCGACACCGAGTGCCGGATCACCGTATTGGTAGACATAGGTGAAGGCGAGGTCGTAGTCCCATTCGTTCAGTTTTTGGTTCCAACCAGCGACATCGGTAGCGACCATTTCGAGCTTGATACCTGCCTGCTGTAAGTTTTGGCGCAAGATCTCTGCCGAGCGGGTCCAGGTCTCACCGTAAGGTAACGGCAACAGGCGCAGCGTCTCACCCTTGTAGCCGGACTCGGCGAGTAACTTCTTGGCCGTTTCGATATTGCGCGGGTACTTGGCGACATCCGTGCTGTAGAACTTGATATTGCTGTTGAATGGGCCCGTTGCAGGCTTGGCAAAGCCTTGCCACGCCACTTTGCAGATGGCCTCGCGGTCGATGGCAAACATCATGGCCTGACGGAACTTGATATTGTTCATCGGCGATTTACGGTTGTTGATCCACAACCATGACTGAGGTGCAAAAAACTCCCAGCCTTTGGTCGTGACGGCCGCACCCGGCAACTTGGCCAGGCGTTGAACATCGAAATACTCAACCGCACCGCCTGGGACCAGATCAATCTTGCCTGATTCGAATGCCGCCGCACGCGAAGCAGCGTCAGGAATAATGTGGAAGTAGACACTCTCGACCATCGGCATGTCCTTGACGTGGTACTTGTCAAAAGGCACGAGCTGGATATAGCTGCCTTTGACCCACTCCTTGAGCATGAAGGGACCCGTGCCAATGGGCTTGGCGTTTGCCGGGTTGGTCAGGAAATCAGTGCCTTCGTAGATATGCTTGGGCACCATCGGCATGCTGCCCACCTCGAATATGCCGAGGAATGGGCCGAACGGATATTTGAGCGTGAATTCCACGGTATGCGAATCGAGCGCCTTGATACTCTCGACAGAGGCCAGGTTGGCACGCAGGCGCGCATGGGTCTTGCGCAGGAATACGTCGACTGAGAACACCACATCATCGGCGGTAAAGGGCTTGCCGTCATGCCACAGCACACCTTGCTTGAGCTTGAAGGTAAAAACAGTGCCTTCACTGTTCTGGGTCCAGGAGGTTGCCAGACTCGGCATCGGCGTGATTTTTTCGTCGTACCGCAACAAGCCTTCGTAGATGTTGCCAGCAATCATCTGTGTTGGACCGTTCTGCGTGATGCCAAGCATCAGGCCGGGCGGCTCAGGCTGCACGACGGCGTTGATGACGCCACCGCTCTTGCCAGCAGCCAGGATATGAAGCGGGACGCCCGCAAGCGTGAAACCAGCTGCTGCGGCCCCCATCTGGATGAAATTGCGACGTTTCATGAGAACGAACTCCTTGTGGCGATGTCGAGGTGGTGAGGAAAAATGAAAAAATCTTAAATGGGATGAATTTCAGTCGCGAAACGACGTTGCAGGCTCGGGTTCAAGGCGTTGCAACATGGCGCGCCATTCTCGTGCGTTGGGGTCAGGCTGGCCAGCCTTTAGCGTAGAGTCGCCGCTCTCATACTGCTGAGCGGTCTTTTCACACACCTCGGGCGAAACAACACTGATGGGCTGGCCACTTGCCTGGATTGCCATCTGGACGCGACAGGCGCGATCAAGATTTAGCATCAGGATAAAGGCCTCGGATACGGTGCGCCCCAGTGTCAGCAGGCCGTGGTTACGCAGGATCATGGCCTTTGATGTTGGGCCGAGATCCGCCACTAAACGGTGTCTTTCGTCGTGGTCAAGCGCGATGCCTTCAAAGTCGTGATAAACAATACGGTTATAGAACTGAAGGGCCCATTGGTTGCACGGCTGCAGCCCACCGGCCAGCGACGACACCGCAACGCCGGCCACGGTATGCGTGTGCAGCACACAGGCCACATCATGACGCGCTGCGTGCACAGCGCTGTGGATTGTGAAACCTGCTGGATTCACGTCATGAATTGAATGGTCGAGAATTTGACCTTCCAGGTCGATTTTTACAAGTGACGATGCAGTGATGTCCTTGAAAAGCATGCCGAAGGGGTTGATGAGGAATTGATCCTCGGCATCCGGCACACGTGCTGAGATGTGGGTGTAGATGCTGTCGTCCATTCCGTAGTGGGCGACCAAACGGTAAGCTGCCGCCAAATCCTGGCGCATGTCCCATTCGGCTTGCGATATCGTGACGCTAGCGGGGCTCGCTGACAATTTCATTGCTCTATCCTTGACTTGTTATCTGTCGACAGTCAACATTTGACAGATTCTATTAAGCAAATTGCGTGCCAGCAACTGCAGGGAAACCCTGAGAACGGGGTGATAATGGCGCGGCCACCCTTCGGAATGCCGCATGAGGCCTGTTAGTTTTAACTGGGTCACTTGTTTGAGAATGTTTGGCCAGTGCCTGATTCAATTCGGCCTGCTATAGCACTTCAGACCTGCTGAGTGCCGTTGCGCACCAAAAAGAAGCCAGTCACCGTTGATGCTCGCTTAACATGCATTGTTTTTGCTAGTGCAGGCAATTTTTTTGTGTAACGTTTACTTCGAGTTTTTTTGATGAATCTGTTTGTCCGCAGTACATGCCTCATTTTTATTTTCTTCATCTCCGCGTCCGTTCATGCACAATCCTCTGTCACCCTTTATGGCATCGTTGATGCAGGCTTATTGTTGCAGCAGAACTCAGGGGATGCAGCCGACGGGTCATATGAAGGAGAGCGTTATTTTGGCTTCATGTCCGGCGGGCAGTCTGCCAATCGTCTGGGAGTAAACGGACAAGAGAGTCTTGGCAGTGGCTATGTTTTGAATTTCAAACTCGAAAATGGGTTCAATCTGGGTAATGGTAATGCGGGTCAGGGCGGGGCCATGTTTGGGCGCCAAGCCTGGTTGGGTATACAAAATAAAGAACTTGGCTATATCCGGTTTGGCCGGCAAAATAACTTTGCAAGTGATTATGCTGGCGTACTTTCGCCCTGGACGGGAGATTTTTCCAGTGTTTCCCTTGGTGCCTCTTTTGGCTCTGCCAATGCTGAACGAATGAGTCACGCGCTCAAGATAGAGACGGCCAATGTCTCGGGTTTCAAATTTGGCGTCGGCTATTCCTTTGCCTACGGAGCGCCAGCCGTTTATGCAAACGACGGGCCGATGCCTGACATTAAAGATGTCACTACGTCGGTCTATAACTATTCGGCGGTGAATAATGTGCGTGTGATGACCTCAGGCGCGACATATACCTCTGGTCCGCTTTATGTGATGACAAGCTACGATGTGTATATGCCCAGCGTTTCGATGGCAGAGGGCAATTATAAGAATGCAACCGCGTGGATCCTGGGAGCAAGTTACAAACTTGCCCAGTTCACTCTGACAGCAGCGTACGGGCAATCGCGAAACGGTTGGGCCAACTCATTACAGACGCTTATCGATTTACAGCGTCCAATTTCATTTGGTAATGCAGACAGCAGCATTGTATTTAATGGCAATGTTGCTGTGGATTCGTATGTGCTTGGTCTGACTGCTGTCATTGATGAAAAAAATACCGTTTTCGCAATCGTGCAAATGGCTGAGCCGTCCGGTGCGATGCGCAACAATATGCAACACATCTCAACGCAAGGCATGATTGGTTTTGGCTATGTGCACGACTTGAGCCCGCGCACGAATCTTTATGCTTTTACCGGTTATGTCAATAATTATGCGCTGGTTGACGGTGTAAAAAGTGGCACTCTGGGGCTGGGTATACGCCATATATTCTGAGCGCCAGAGCGAACAGTCGGTCATTTAACTGGCCGCTTATCCTGCGGGTATGTTTAAAAAAATCTTAAAAATTTCCATAAACATAGGGTTAACTCTAATAAATAAAAAGGTACAACCAATATAGTATTTGCAGTTATACCTACTCCATAAACGAGTCAATTTTGTGACTGCAAGCAAATTCCCCGTCAAAAGACTGCATCCAGGCAAATTATTCCTGCGTTTTTTCGTCTTTCTTGTCTATGCAGTGATGCTTTGTCCTCTGGTATTTGTCATCTGGTTGAGTTTCTTCAAGGACGCGATCCTTTATTTTCCTCCTTCAGGCTATACCTTGCACTGGTATAGAAACGCCTGGGAGAACCAGGCGTTTATCAATGGCTTCATCTTCAGCATGCAGGTGGCGCTCGGATCTGCCCTGGTGGGCGTCTGTCTAGGCGTCATGGCAGCCCTGGGGATCATTCGCTACAAGTTTCAGGGAAATAAACTCGTCAATACCTTGCTGCTGTCACCGTTGCTGATGCCTGGAATCGTGACGGGTATCGCGATCTACCTGTTTTATCTGCGCACCGAAAACTTCCTGGATCGAGATATTGTTGGGACCGTCGGCGGTCTGGTGCTGGCCCACATCTGTCTGACCATTCCCTGGACTGTTCGCCTGGTCTCAGCCAGTATGCAGGGACTCGATCCTTCGATCGAAGAGGCCGCGCGCAATCTGGGGGCCAATGGACGCGTGGCGTTTTTCAGAGTCACGCTGCCGATGCTGCGGCCTGCAATCGTGGCCGCTGCGCTGTTCAGCTTCATTGTTTCCTTTGAGAATCTCGAAGTCTCCCTGTCTCTGGTCGGGCCTGGCAATACGACCCTGCCGATCGCCATCATGCAATATCTTGAATTCAATCTGGATCCCACCATTGCGGCAGTCTCTACAGTGCAGATTCTTTTGCTCGGCGTCATCATGCTTGTGACGGACCGATTCGTAAAACTCAGTCAGGTGGTTTGATCAAAATGGCCAATGTTTCATTAATTAATCTTAAAAAGCAGTTTGGTACGTCTCTTGCCGTATCGGATTTTTCACTTGAAATCGCCGATGGTGAGCTGGTGGCTTTTTTGGGCCCCAGTGGTTGTGGCAAGACGACGACGCTGCGAATGATTGCGGGTTTTATAGACCCCACAGCGGGTCGCATACTGATCGGACAGGACGATGTGACGGCCTTGCCCGTGCACAAACGCAACACGGGCATGGTGTTCCAGCGTTATGCGCTGTTCCCCCATATGACCGTTGCGCATAACGTCTCCTTTGGCCTTGAGATGCGTAAGATTCCCGCCGCCGAGCGTGATCACCGCATCAGTCTTGCACTCGACATGGTGCGCATGACCGAGTTCAAGGATCGCTATCCCCGACAGCTATCCGGTGGACAGCAGCAGCGCGTGGCGATTGCCAGGGCTCTGGCAATTGAGCCTAAAGTGTTTTTGCTTGATGAGCCCTTGTCCAATCTTGACGCCAAGCTCAGGCTTGAAGTGCGTGAAGAAATTCGCGCTTTGCAGCAACGCCTGGGGTTGACCACGATTTTTGTCACGCACGATCAGGAAGAGGCCCTGGCGATTTCGGACCGGATGGCCATCATGCATGATGGCAAAGTCCAGCAGGTTGGCACACCAGAGGACTTATATGAAAAACCCACCAATCATTTTGTGGCCGACTTCCTGGGCAAGATGAATTTCTTTTCAGGTCAACAGGCAGGTGAGGGTCAGTTCAAGACGCAGGAAGGACTGCAGCTTAAGGTCGCCGCTGTCGCTGCGGATACCGTCACAATTGGTGTGCGTCCCGAGCGGATTGAGCTTTCGTCCGAACCCGCCTCTGACAATAGTGTGCCGGTGACGCTCAAGACATTCGCTTTTCTGGGGGCACATATTGACGTGGTACTCACAGGAGCAGGGCAGCAGCGCCTGTCCTGCCAGATTCCTAACACCGCTGCAGACAGGGGTAATCGGTTGTTGCAAGCAGGCACGAGCCTGTTCATGAACTTTAAAGCGACTGATTGCGTGGTGTTTAGTGAGCGAGGCGGTCAATGAGCCTGACTGTGGACACGCATGCTGGGCGTGCCGGCAGGCGCATGGGTCTGTTGCTTGCCTTTCCGTCTTCGCTGATTGTTTTTGCGATCATCATGATTCCGATTTTGCTGATGTTTCGCTATAGCTTTAATTACCACGATCCGATCAACATGATGCGTGAAGGTTTCACGCTCGAAAACTATATTAAGTTTTTTAGTGATGCGTACTACCGGGAAGTATTTTTTGACACGTTAAAGGTCGCGGCGATCTGCACCGTGCTTGCACTGGTGATGGGCTTTCCAGTTGCATATTTCCTGGCCAAGACCCAGACAAAACACAAGAGTCTGCTGATCATCCTGCTGGTATTCCCCCTGATGGTTGGCAACGTCGTGCGTGCAGCAGGCTGGATGGTGGTCCTCGGTCATGCTGGTGCGGCCAACGCCTTATTCCAGTGGCTTGGACTGATTGACCAGCCCATCAAGCTCCTCTATACGCCACTTGCTGTCGTCATTGGCACCACGGCAGTTGTATTGCCCTACATGATCCTGACCCTGCAAAGCGTTCTTGAAGGCGTCGATTTTGCGGTTGAAGAGGCTGCCCAGAATTTAGGCGCCAACGTGTGGACAACCTTTTGGCGGGTGTTGCTCCCGATTGCCGCGCCAGGCGTGGCGGCAGGCACCATGCTGGTATTCATTCTCTGTATGAATGCCTATGCCACACCTGTTTTGCTTGGCGGCAGCGGCATCACGATGATGGCGCCTTCGGTATACGGACAGATTGCCAAAGCCTCGAACTGGACGTTTGGTTCAAGCATGGCACTCATACTTGTCGTGGCAACCATGGTGATGGCACTCGGGGCGAATTGGCTGATCCACCGGCGATATGTCAAAACGATGGCGACCTGAGGACTGCTCAGCCAGCTGAGACCAGACGAATTTTCGTGCATGCCAGCATGACAGGCATGTTTAAAAGATTTCAAAATATTTTGGAACATACTCATGACACACAGCATCCTGTTTAAAAACGCCAACCTGCTTGATCCGCTGGCGAGTGATCTTTTAGGCATCCACGATGTCTTGATCGAAGATGGCCTGGTCAAGGAGATTTCAGACAAACCTCTCAAGAGCAGTCAGGCGCAGGTCATCGATGTTGCGGGTAAAACGTTGATGCCCGGACTGATTGATTTGCATGTCCATGTGCTGGCGACCCAGCTCAATTTAAGTACTCAGGGTGTTTTGCCTGATGCGCTGGTGATGATGCGCGCAGTTCCCATTATTCAGGCCATGCTCAAACGTGGTTTCACCACGGTGCGTGATGCGGGGGGCGCAGGCTGGGGACTCAAGTGTGCCATCAACGAAGGCACGATTGATGGGCCACGCCTGTTCACTTCGGGTCGGGCACTCAGTCAGACAGGCGGCCATGGCGACCCGAGACCACGCTCAGACCATTTGAGCCCGATGAGTTTTTGTGGCTGTTGCTTTCGCGCCGGAGACATTGGGCGCGTGGTTGATGGTGTCGATGATTTGCGCAAGGCCGTGCGGCAAGAACTGCAAATGGGGGCGGATCAGATCAAGATCATGGCTTCTGGCGGTGTTGCCTCGCCGACCGACCCCATTGCTTCCTGGGGCTATTCTGACGAAGAAATTCTTGCCATTGTTCACGAAGCAAAGGCTCGTCAGACCTACGTGATGGCGCATTCTTATACGCCTGAAGCCATTGCACGCGCGGTGCGACTGGGTGTGCGCACGATTGAGCACGGCAATCTGATTGATGCACCTACGGCGCAGTTGATGCACGAAAAAAATGCCTATGTCGTCCCGACACTGATTACCTACGAAGCACTTTCCAACGAAGGTGCGCAATATGGTTTGCCTGCTGACAGCGTTGCCAAGAT
>CANCOC010000088.1 GCA_947379755.1 Alcaligenaceae bacterium
ACTCCTTTTCGACCGACGACCTGGCAGACGCAGGGATGTGCAGCTTGAGCTCTTGTTCGGTCATGGCATTTTTTTCCGCTGATGGCCGATTAGTGTAGTGTTTATCCGCAGATATTTGATGACATGTCTTAATTGAGCGGATGATTTGGCTCAGATTTGAACCAATGACCTATATCAACCTCAACCGACGATCTATATCAGCCATGACCGATGATCTATACGCAATCACGACCAGAATGGTCTGAGCGGGCGGTGAGCAGCAGATCCACCATTTCAACAAAACCCGATCCGCCATGCCCGCGCGTGACAAACTTTGGTGGATCTGTCAGCCTGTGCCGCTGACTTTGAATATTTGCGACACCGACCGAGAGGTTAAAAAACTTGAACATCGGTTCATCGTTTGGTGAGTCGCCGATGAACAGCACCTCATCCAGCAGGTCTTCCAGCGCCACTCCAAACTCCCGGGCAAAAAAAGTCCGGGTCATTGACAGTTTGTCGTACTGACCAAACCAGCCGTTGACGTGAATTGAACTGATTTTGGCCTGAGCCCCGGCGGCCTCAAACATCCTCACGATTTTCTGGACATCCGATTCTGAAAGCGCGTCAACATCCTCACAAAAATCAATGGCCAGATCGGCCTGGCGATAATCCTGATCGCTCGCCAGCGCACAACCCGGCACGGCCTGAAGAATGGACTGGCCCAGCACAGTTAATTTTTGCCGGTTGGCCAGGCGGTGATCTGAGCTTGCCCAGTAATGACTATGCATGCGATGTGCGGAATGGTCGTAACGCAGGTAAAAAGCGCCGTTTTCACCTACCACCCCAAAAACAGGCCACATCCTGGCGATATGGTCACACCAGCCAGCCGGTCTGCCCGTGATGGGGATGACAACCAGTCCTGCGTCTGAGAGTCGCTCGATCGCCTGATAGGCCGAGGCGGTCAGGCGACCTTGTGTCGTGACGGTATCGTCAATATCAGTCAGGACAAACCTGACTTTCTGACACACGTCTGGTGAAATCGCGGCAAGGTCTTGCATAGATGGTCAAAGGCTGCTTAAAGAGTGTATTTAACGGGTGTCAGACTGCCGAAATGTGGTCAGGGCCCTTCGATTCTATAATAGGTCTTTACACTAGCCTGACTTTAACTCCACCATGTCTGATCCACAGCGTTCTTCATCCCCCATTTCTGATTCAGCGATTTCACCCGTATCGGTCATTGTTGATGAGTTGCGTGCTGGTCGAATGGTCATTCTGGTCGATGAAGAAGACCGTGAAAACGAGGGTGACCTCGTGATGGCCGCTGAGTTCGTTACCCCAGAAGCCATTAATTTTATGGTGACGCATGCACGCGGTCTGGTTTGCCTGACGTTGACTGCCGAGCACTGCAGCAGGCTTGAGTTACCGATGATGTCCAATCACAACGGCACACCTTATGGGACGAATTTCACCGTTTCGATCGAAGCCGCAGAAGGCGTCGATACAGGGATTTCCGTCGCTGACCGCGCGCGTACGGTCCAGGTTGCGGTAGCCCGCGACGTCAAACCGCGCGATCTGGTGCAGCCGGGCCATATTTTTCCATTGCGTGCGGTACCCGGGGGGGTGCTGGTTCGCGCTGGCCACACCGAGGCGGGGTGCGATCTGACTGCGATGGCTGGCCTGACGCCAGCTGCTGTGATCTGCGAAATTCTCAAGCCCGATGGAACGATGGCACGTCTGCCTGATCTGATTGAATACAGCAAAACCCATCATTTAAAAATTGGCACGATTGCCGACCTGATTCAGTACCGCAGCGTGCATGAGTCTGTAGTCGAACGTGTCGGTGAGCGTTCGATTGAAACCCCCTGGGGTGTGTTTCAGGCCGTTGCCTACCGTGATACCGTTTCAGGTCATCCACATCTCGCCCTGGTATCCGGCACGATCGAGTCTGCGAACGAGACTCTTGTGCGCGTGCACGAGCCGACCTCAGTACTCGACGTGCTTGATTCCAACAGCTTAGGGCATACCTGGGGTGTTGGCCAGGCGCTGACCGCCATCAAAGCCGCTCCCGCCGGAGTGATGGTATTTCTCAACTGCGATGCTACGTCAGAACATTTATTCGGCCAGATCGCGGCATGGTCGGGCGAGCCTCAGCCTGCCGTGCGACGTGAACATGGACGCATGGACTTGCGGACCTATGGAATGGGCGCGCAAATCCTGCGCGATCTGAACGTGGGTCAAATGCGCTTGCTGGCGCGGCCCCGCAAGATGCCGAGCATCATGCCAGGCTTCGGTCTGGATGTTACCGGTTACGATAACGAACCTCCCACCCGCAATATTTAGGAAGCACAATATGAGCCCTTTTACGCTAACCCCAGACATGAACGGCGAAGGCCTGCATATCGGCATTGTGCGCGCACGCTTTAACGAGGATATCGGCTTGATCGAGCTCGATACCTGCTTGCAGGAACTCGAAACCCTCGGCGTTGATGAGCGTGACATCATGGTTGTGACGGTCCCAGGTGCCCTCGAACTCGGCGTCACTTTGGCGCGCATGGCAGAAACCTTTGAATTTGACGCCTTGATCGCGTTGGGTGCCGTTATCCGTGGCGAAACCTACCATTTTGAAATCGTCAGCAACGAGAGTGCAGCGGCAATTGCGCGTGTGGCAATCGAAACTGGTATTCCTGTTGCAAACGGCGTGCTGACGACCGAGACCGACGAGCAAGCTGAAGAGCGTGCCGCTGATAAAGGCCGTGATTGTGCCCAATGTGCTGTCGAAATGGCCAATCTGGTCGCAGCACTTGAACCAGAAACCGATGAAGACGAAGAGCAAGAGGAAGCGTGACTTTGAATAAGCCGATGGATGACGCCGACTCGGCACCCCAGCCGCCTCGAAGTGCGCGTCGCCGCGCACGTGAGCTTGCCTTGCAAGGTGTTTACGCCTGGCTGGTTCGAGGCGGTGAAAGCCTGCAGGACGCAGGTGAAATCGAAGCCCATATGCGTGACGAAGACGAGTTTGATCAGGCCGACGCGGTCTGGTTTAAAACACTGTTGCATGGCGCCATGCGCGAAGCACCGGCTTTGCGCCTGAAATTCGCGCCATTCGTGGATCGGCCGGTTGCTGAGCTTTCACCGATCGAGCACGGAATCCTGCTGATTGGCAGCTTTGAGCTGATCCATCATATTGAGGTGCCTTACCGCGTAACGATCAACGAAGCTGTTGAGCTTGCGAAGTCTTTCGGTGGCACCGATGGCTTTAAGTTCGTCAATGGTGTGCTCGACAAGCTGGCGGCCGAAGTCCGCAGCCCCGAGACCCGCACGCCTGCCCGTCGTTAACCGGCAGCGATGATTCAGGATGAAGGCCGCTATTTCAGAATTTGATCTGATTGCGCGCTATTTCAAACGTGCGGTGCCGGCAGGCATGCTGGGTGGCGGCGACGATTGCGCACTGTTTTCTGTTCCCACAGGACAGCAGGTTGCCACCAGTACGGATTTGCTGCTTGAAGGACGGCATTTTTTTTCAGATGTTGATCCCCGTACGCTTGGTCATAAAGCACTCGCTGTCAATCTGTCAGATCTGGCTGCAATGGGTGCTTTACCCGTTGGCTGCCTGCTGGGTCTGGGTCTGCCTGATATTGACGAATCCTGGATCGCCAGCTTTGCTGATGGCTTTTATGATTTGGCCGGGCGTCATGGCTGTGCCCTGATTGGCGGGGATACCACCCGAAGCCTGCATGGCATCACGATTAGTGTGACCGTCTTTGGTACTGTGGCTCCCAGGCGTGCGCTGCGTCGCAGTGCTGCCCGCCCCGGGGACGACATCTGGGTGTCAGGCGTGCTGGGGGCGGCAGATATTGCGTGCCGGATGCTCGCAGGCACAATCGGCACCGATGTCGATCTGCTCAGGCAACTGCGCGGTGCACTTGAAACACCGACCCCAAGAGTTGAGCTCGGTCAGGCCTTAATCGAATATGCCCATGCAGCGATTGATGTATCAGACGGACTGTTGCAGGATTTAAGCCATATCTTGCGTGCCAGCGGTTGCGGAGCGCGCCTGCACGAGTCTGCGATCCCTTTGCATCCAGCACTGAAAAACCTGGCGGCAGAGCCTCAGGCGCAAGCCATGCTGCGTCAGGCGGTGCTCGCAGGGGGAGACCTCTATGAGTTGTGTTTTACCGCGCCTGTCGAGGCGCACGCCATGATTCTGCGGCTCTCAACAGCACTTAACATTCCTTTGTCTCCAATCGGCAGCATCACGCAAGCGCCTGGATTGGTCGTCTATGATCGGGCAGGGCAGGCGATCAGCGATCCGCCTTCAGGTTTTGATCATTTCAGGATTGGATAATGTCAGACGTCAGAACGCGTCACCGCACGCAATGGCCCACAGCAAAATGGGTATTTTCCGATCCCGGCCGGCTGATGATGTTCGGCTTGGGCTCAGGCCTGCTGCGTCCTGGCTCAGGGACGTGGGGGACTGTGCTGGCCTGGCTGCTATGGGTGGTTGCCTCTCCAGGTGCCAATGATCTGGCCATCGGAATTTTTTTACTGTGCAGCCTGATCTATGGTTGCTGGGCGGCTGACCGCGTTGGTCGAGCACTGAGCGCGCCGGATCATGTGGGTATCGTCTGGGATGAGATTGTGGCGTTCTGGCTTGTGCTGTGGCTCGTCCCCAACACCTTGCCCGCCCAGTTGCTTGCCTTTGCCTTGTTCCGGTTTTTTGATATCGTCAAACCCGCTCCTATTCGTCAGGTCGATGCACGACTCAAGGGTGGTATAGGCGTGATGGCCGATGATATTCTGGCCGCGGGGTATACCTTAATCGTGATGACGATTATGCTGCGTTTGAATGTGCCATTTTTAGTCTGAGTCGCCTTAAGCGGACAGATTTTGTTGCTGCAGACCTCCGCTATAGTCAGGATGAATACTATGCAAACACACATCGAACTCTTGTCCGCCCAGCTGGGACAACTCCTGTTGCGCCAGCGTGGCTGGTTGGCTACGGCAGAGTCCTGCACTGGAGGACTGCTTGCTGCTGCGGTCACTGCGACTGCAGGCTCCAGCGGATGGTTTGATCAGGGCTGGGTGACTTACAGCAATTCCTCCAAACATTCGCAACTGGGTGTTACCCATGCGTGCCTGGAGGAGTTCGGTGCCGTCAGTCAGGAGACTGCGCGAGAGATGGCTGCGGGTGTGCTGGCGATGGCACCACGTGCCACGCTCGCGCTGACGACGACCGGAATTGCAGGACCGGGTGGTGCGACGGCAGACAAACCAGTAGGCCTGGTCTGGTTTGGTTTCGCACAGCGCACTGCAGAAGGCCTGGTCGTGCAGGCGGTTTCAAGAGTATTTGAAGGCGACCGACGCAGCGTTCGAGAGGCATCCGTCGACTTTTCGCTCACGACAGCTTGCACACTTTTGCAAAGCACCTAAGGCAATACACCACCTAAGGCAACACAACTCAACCAACATCCTGCCGACCGGATGAAAAAAAGGCCTGTCTAATGTTTTCAGTAGAGTCGCTGTATGCGGTCATGATCCTGATGAATTTGCTGGTGGGCGGGCTTCTGCTCGTTTTTTTTTGGGGCAAGCAGGACGAATCTTCAAGTCTCTGGGCCTATGCATCTTTTTCTTTGTCAATCGGGCTGGGACTGATTCTGGCGGGTGCCTGGGTGCATCCTGTTTTGCGTTATGTTGGGGCGAATTTTGCTGCACTGTTTCCGTTTTTTCTATACGTTAAAAGTATCAAGTGCCTGACAGAAAAAAAATCCGGCAGCCTCTGGCTCGGGGCATGCATCTCATTGCTCTTTTCTTTAGCCGTTTATGCACTGGTGAATACACGTAATAGCTGGTTTGTTCCTTTGTTCGCGAGTATTGGTTTCGGTCTGGCGTATTTCTGGTCCGCCTGGCAGCTGAGTCGGCTCTCACAAAAAGTTCACAATCCTTACATCATGCTGATGTCCTATTTGCTTGGGATAGGCGGCATTGCTTGGCTGATACGGGCTTTGCTCTCAAAGGCTTTCAGCTTTGAGTTTGCCCCCGATCCCGTTTTTGCAAACTGGGTCATTCTGATTTTGATTACTGTGATCGTGCAGCTTAGGCACATTGCATACCTGCTCATCAGATTTGGTAGCACCGAAAAAGAAAAGCAAACCATCACAGTCCTCAATGCGGAGCTTAACCATACCATCGAGCAAAAAAATATCCTGATTAAAACCCTTTCAACTTCTGTCAAGGCAACGCATATGGGTGGTGTGGTGGCAGGGATAGTGCATGAGCTCAGTCAGCCGCTCGGCGCGATCGGATTGAATACACAAATTTTAATCAAGAGCGCATCATTGCCCAGAGATGACCTACGCCACGAGACACTCCTGAATAACATTCTCCAGGATAATCGCCGTGCATCGAGCATCATTAGTCGCCTGCGTAATTTGTACCAGAAAGGACCGAAGGACTATGCAAGAGTCCGCCTGAGTGAGCTGGTAGAGAGTGTGCTTGAATTGGTTGCTCCGACGTGCGCACAGCATAATATTCTGACACAAGCAAAAATTGATCCTGGCCTGAGCACATGGGGTGATCAGAGTGAGCTGGAGATGGTTGTTGTAAATATATTGACGAATGCAATCAATGCACTTTCACAGATGATATTGCCAGCACAAATCATCACAACGCTGAACACCCGTGAAAACATGATCATCGTTGATGTACAGAATAATGGACCCGTCATTCCAGATGCAATACAAATGGAAATTTTCAATTTGTTTCATTCAACTAAAACCCAGGGCTTGGGCGTGGGGCTGTGGTTGAGCCGTGCCATCATGGAGAATCACGGTGGATCTATTGAACTTTTACACTCCAGCATTGAGGAGCATACTTGTTTCAGACTGTCGGTCCCTAAGATGGATTTTGCCTAGCCTAAGTTCGAAACAAAATTTCAAAAAATAAGCTTTAAGGCTAACGTTTTTTGTTGTGAAAACTCGTAACATCATTGCACTTCTGATCTGGGCCACGCAAAATGAAAAGCTCGCAGCATGTTTACCTGATTGACGATGACCCATCGGTGCTGGAAGCACTCGCGCTTTCCTTCACTCTGGAGGGCTATGAGGTTCACGCCTTTTCAGATTGCCTGACTTTTCTGGCGAGCTTTCCTGTCCTGCATCCGGCGGTCATCGTCCTGGATATGCAGATGCAATCACTCAATGGTCTGGATGTGCAAGTAGAGCTGTTACGCACAGGCAATTCTGCTCCGATCGTATTCCTGAGCGGACAAAGTTATCCACCGCAAATAGTGAGTGCACTTAAAAATGGCGCGTTTGACTTTCTGTTCAAGCCTGTTGATCTTGACTTGCTGATGCTGACGGCCGAGCGCGCAATTGCGCTAGATGAAACGCAACAGGATTTCAGGTCAACCGCTGCTGAGCTCAGGGCACGTTATGCCCGGCTGACTCCTCGCGAACAGGACGTCTGCATATGTCTGGCACAAGGACTGGCGAGCAAAAATATTGCTACCCACCTTGGTATTTCAAGTGCAACGGTCAAAATACATAAATCCCGTGTCTTCGAAAAAATGTCAGTGCATACATCTACTGAATTGTTAAAAATTTTTTTGCTCCTCAATTTGCTGACACCACAGGGCGTTGATTTACGTGATACGTTCAAATCATCGACGGCAATATTTCAGAACGCGCATTAACGTTGGTATCGCTCTGCGTGATGGCAGGGTGCATGAGGCCCGCATGGCATGGCTAAAGAATCCTGACCTCAGGAGCGATGTCGACCCAGCCTTTGTTTTTTGATATCCTTGCGCCATCATCCCCCTCCTCAGGTTGGTGCTACATGAAAGTTCTGCAGCCAATTTATGCCATGGTGATTTTGATTAATTTCCTTGTAGGTTTGCTGCTACTACTGTTTTTTTGGGGAAAAAATGATCAGTCAGCCCGACTCTGGGCGTATGCATCTTTTTCTTTAGCCTTGGGTTTTGGTCTGGTCTGGGCAAGCCCATGGATTTCCCCCTTCATACGTTATTTTGGTGCGAACTTTGCCGGCATCTTGTCCTTTTTTCTTTTTGTAAAAAGTGTGAAATGTCTGACACAAGAAAACGCTGGCCGAATCTGGATTGGCGTTTCAATTGCCTGTCTTTTTTCCCTGAGCGTGCTTGTCTTGTTCAATTCCAGTCTCAAACCGTATATCAATTTTTATGTGAACTGGGGGTTTGCGTTTGCATGTTTATGGGGAGCGTTCCAGCTCAGTCAAGTGCATCACGCAAGCAACAATCCCTATGTCAGACTTTTATGTCTGTTGTTCCTTATTTCGGGGCTCAGCTGGGTCCTCAGGGCAATATTTTCTGAAGTGTTCAACCCTGATGCACCAGCAGAGTTGCTACCACTGCACGTCATCCTCGTTGTTCTAATTGCCACACTTGTTTTGCTCAGACATGTGATGTATCTCTTGTTAAGATTTGGTGGCGCAGAGCTGGAAAAAATAGAAATCGAGCGCCTGAATGTCAAACTCAGTTATTTGATCGAACAAAAAAACACTCTGATTAAAACACTGTCCACCTCAGTGAAAGCGAATCATATCGGTGGGGCGGTCGCGGGCATTGTGCATGAACTGAGTCAGCCAATTGGTACGATTAGCCTGAATACTCAATTGCTGATCAAGGATCTTGGTCAGCCGGTTGACCTTGAGCATCAGGCGACGATCCTGAATCATATCCAGCGTGATAATCGTCGGGCATCTTTCATTATCGGTCGTTTGCGTAGTTTTTACCAAAAAGGCAATGAGAGTTATGTGACGTTTAATTTAATGGCACTTGTACAAGACTCAATCGAACTCACTGGGCCGATGTTTCATGCGCAAAAAATCCTGCTGCAATCTGATCTGGATCCTGCAGTTACTGTCCGTGGTGATCCAGGTGAAATAGAGATGGTGCTCGTCAATCTTTTAAATAATGCATTGAATGCCCTCTCGGCATTGAACCCTGATTCGCAAATCGTCCTGTTTCTTCGTCAGGAAGACTCACGTGTTGTCATTGATGTTCAGGACAATGGCCATGGTGTTCCCAAGGAATTTCAGTCTGAAATCTTTACTTTATTTCACTCCACCAAAAGTGACGGCCTGGGAGTGGGGCTATGGTTGAGTCGTATCATTATGGAAAATCATGGCGGATCAATTAGCCTGCTGCGCTCTTCACCCTCAGGGTCATGTTTTCGGGCCACCCTTCCGTATGCAGCACCTGCTCAATGAGCGATTCACTTAGACCGAGTGAGCAATACATGAAAAGTATGCAGCACGTATACCTTGTGGATGATGACACATCCATGCTTGAAGTCCTCATGCGATTGTTCATGCGTGAAGGGTATCAGTTGCATGCCTATTCGGACGCTGAAGCTTTTGTCCAAAGCGGCCCGGTCTTGCATCCCTGTGTCATTATCATTGACATGCAGATGCCTGGCAAGAATGGGCTGGAGGTTCAGTCGGATCTCACACGCATAAACAGTTCCGCGCCTGTGGTGTTCTTAAGCGGACAAAGTTATCCCGCACAAATTGTCAGTGGATTCAAAAATGGCGCCTTTGATTTCTTATTCAAGCCAGTTGAGATCGACATCTTGTTGCAAACGGTTGAGCGTGCAATCGCTTTTGATCTGACGCAACAGGCCACTATGACTGCCACAGATCAGACGCGGGCGCGTTACGAATCGCTATCGCCGCGTGAGCAAGAGGTTTGTCTCCATCTTGCACAGGGGAAAATTCGTAAGAATATTGCTCTGCTGCTGGGCATTTCGGAGGCGACGCTCAAAATACACAAATACCGCATCTACGAAAAAATGGCCGTGCAAACTTCTGCTGAATTACTCAAAGCTTGTTTGCAGCTCAATCTGTTGCGTGCAAATGGTGCTGTCGTGAGCAAAAATACAGTTTAAGTCCAGGCTGTCCGGCGCCAGGATATTTTCTGGCGCCAACGGACAACGTGACTGGTTAGGCTGTGCTTAAGCTTGAGTGCCCAGACGATGTGCATTGATATCATCCCGGGTTTTTTGGGCTACCTCGGCGGCTGACTCTGTCCAGTGTCCGGAGCCGCGTGCATACAAAATGGCACGTGATGAGTTGATCATCATGCCGGTGCCCTGCTCATTGCAACCGGCAGCGCAGGTGGCTGCGATATCGCCGCCTTGAGCACCGATCCCAGGCACCAGCAATGGAACACTGCCACCCACTGCCTGACGCACGGCTGCCAACTCATTTGGGAAGGTTGCCCCCACCACCAGACCGCACTGACCGTTGGTATTCCATTTGTTTGCGACCAGGTCTGCGACACGTAAATACAGTGGTATGCCATCTGTCATCAGAAACTGAAGATCTGATCCACCCGGGTTAGAGGTGCGGCATAGTACGATCACGCCGCGGTCCCCCCATGCCAGATAGGGTTCAACGGAGTCTGCGCCCAGATAAGGACTGACTGTCACGGCATCTGCACCATAACGCCCGAATACCTCCTGCGCATACTGGGTGGCGGTCGCACCGATGTCCCCACGTTTGGCATCAAGCATGATGGGCAGGTGAGGGTATTGCTCGCGGATATACGCACACAGGTCTTCGAGTTGCCCCTCGGCGCGTGCCGCGGCAAAGTATGCGATTTGTGGTTTAAATCCGCAGACGAAGGGAGCCGTTGCGTCAACAATTTGCCTGCAAAACTGAAAAATTGCATCTGGTTTGTCTGCCAGCTCGGCAGGCAGGCGCGGCAGGTCGGGATCAAGCCCCACCATCAGCAAAGAGTTTGAGCTAGCCCAGGCAGCATCGAGTTTTTTGATGAATGACATATTTTTATGGAAAACGTGAAATATTAGGAAAGACGGTCAGTTATGTGCGGTTTAGCGTTTTACGGCACAATCAGTCGTCATGTTACAGAATGACATACCAGTGATTGATCAACAGTACGCACCATACGCCCCCTGCAAGCAATAAACTCAGTAGCACAGCAGCGCTGCCAAGATCCTTCGCCCGTCCAATCAGCGGGTTGACCTCGAGCGATACGGCATCTGCCACTGCTTCAATGGCAGAGTTCAGCAACTCAATAATCAGCACTCCTATCAGGCAGATCAATAACAGCATGACTTGCAGGGGGGTCTGTCCAACCCAAAAGGCGACAGGGAGCAAGATCAGCACGAGCATCAGTTCTTGCCTGAATGCTGCCTCATAGCGCACCGCGGCAGCGAGGCCCTGTAGTGAGTAACGCGCAGCATTCATCACGCGGCTTGGGCCGCCTTTGCTTTTAAAAGGTGATGGATGAGAAGACACGATAGTTAACTTAGTTTATAAATGGGATAGTCTGGAAAAATATCTGGTCAAAATCAGGAACTTCACTCAACTTCAGGAAAGATAGCACACCATGCCAATTATCAATCTACAGATCATGCAGGGCCACACTGCAGTACAAAAGACAGAATTACTCAAAAACATGACTCAAGCCGTGGTTGACAGCATCAGTGCACCATTGGCGTCTGTACGCGTGGTGATTCAGGAAGTCCCGCGCGAAAACGTGATTGTCGCCGGAGAGCTGGGTAAAGACATGGCTTTGGCCACGGTAGGACTGATCGCTGGTCGAACGGAAGACCAAAAGGCCGCCCTGATTGCTGCGTTGGCGGCTTCGGTTGAGCAAAGCATTGGTTTATCGATTCAGAACGTACGTGTCATTTTGCTGGATACCCCCACGACAGATATGGGTGTGGCCGGTGGTAAGACAGCCAAGGCAGCAGGACGATGAACGCACCTCTTTTATATGAGCAAGATGATTTAGGTGTTGTGACCCTGACTCTGAACCACCCAGAAACGCGCAATGCACTGACAGGGACAGGCATTGTTGAAGCTGTTCTTGAGGCCTGTGACAGGATTGAACACGATCCGAGTGTGCGGGCCGTGATCATTACTGCGACTGGACCCATTTTTTCTTCAGGTGGGAAAATCGATGAAATGCAAAGACAAATCGGTCCTGAATTCAATAGTGCAGTCTTACGACAGGAATACCGCCACGGGATTCAGCGTTTGCCTCTCGCTATTCATCAAATTGAGGTTCCAACGATCGCTGCGGTCAATGGCCCGGCCATAGGTGCCGGATGCGATCTGGCCTGCATGTGTGATTTGCGAATTGCTTCAGAGGCAGCAACCTTTGCCGAGAGCTTTGTCAAGGTCGGGATTGTCCCTGGCGATGGCGGCGCATGGTTTCTGCCACGTGTAATCGGTATGGCGCGTGCAGCAGAGATGTCGTTTACTGGAGAGGCAATCGATGCGCAGACCGCGCTCGCCTGGGGCAT
>CANCOC010000089.1 GCA_947379755.1 Alcaligenaceae bacterium
CATGCAGTCCGCTTTCGTGCAAAGGTTGCCGAAAGAGATATCGTTGTGCTCAGTCACGGCTATGCAGGAATCAAAGCATGACCCAGAGCAGACAAGCCCCCCTGACTGGGATCCGCGTACTGGATCTGTCACGCGTACTGGCCGGACCCTGGTGCACCCAGAACCTGGCCGATCTCGGTGCCGATGTGATCAAAGTCGAGCGGCCCAAACTGGGTGATGACACCCGTGCCTGGGGGCCGCCGTTTTTGAAAGACGAGGATGGTCACGATACGTCCGAAGCAGCCTACTACCTCAGCACAAATCGTAACAAGCGCTCAATCGAAATTGACATTGCCAGCGAGGCGGGCATCAAACTCGTCAAGGAACTAGCCAGTCACTGCGACATTCTTGTCGAAAATTTCAAGGTCGGCGGCTTGAGCCAGTACGGCCTGGATTACGAGAGCATGAAAGAGGCTAATCCGCATCTGATCTACTGCTCAATTACAGGCTTTGGCCAGACAGGTCCCTTCGCTGAACGTCCGGGTTACGACTTCGCGATCCAGGGCATGGGCGGCCTGATGAGCATTACCGGTGAACGCGACGACCTGCCCGGCGGTGGTCCACAAAAAGCAGGTGTAGCCGTCACCGATATCATTACAGGCATGTATGCCGCACTCGCCATCATGGGTGCGCTCCAGGAACGTCAACGCAGCGGTCTGGGCCAGCACCTTGATATTGCCTTGCTCGATTGCCATATCGCCATGCTGGCAAATCAGAATCTGAATTTCATGACATCTGGTGTCGCACCGGGTCGCGCAGGCAATGCCCATCAGAATGTCGTGCCATACCAGGTGTTCAAGACCTCTGATGGCTTTATGATCGTCGCGGTTGGCAACGATTCACAATTCCGTTCGTACTGCAAAGCGATTGGTCTGCCTGAACTCGGCCAGGATCCAAGATTCGTGACCAATGGTCAGCGCATCATCAACCGGCTACAACTGATCCCGATGCTTGAGCAAGTCATGGCAAGCGGAGAACGTGATGTGTGGATCGCAAAGCTCGAAGAAGCGGGCGTGCCTTGCGGACCGATTCAGTCTATCGATCAGGTCTTTGCTCACCCCCAGGTGATCGAACGCGGCATCTGGAAAACCATGCCGCACCCGACTGGTGGAACAACCCCGACCACAGCGAGTCCAATGCGATTTTCGGCTACGCCTGTTCAATATCGTCGTGCACCGCCGACACTCGGCCAGCACACCGAAGAGATCCTCAAGGAACTGGAGAATCTGAACAAGCATTAATTCATTCATACCACCAGACCTGAACTCAAATCCGCAACTAATAGCGGAATTTATTTATCAACGGAGACAAACGCATGAAAAAACTGATCGCAGGTATCGCAATGCTTCAAGCCGCCTGGGCCTTACCCGCCCTGGCGACCGACTACACCATCGGGGCTGCATTCCCCATGAGCGGCGCCAATGCCGAATATGGTGAAGTATTCAGCTCGGCCGCCAATATGGCTGTCGATCACATCAATGCCGACAAGAAACTGTCAGGCAAACTGAGCATTGTCTACGAAGACAGCCAGGCACTCCCCGCCCAAGGCGTGATTGCAGCAAACAAACTCGTCAACGTCAGCAAAGTACCATTTGCACTCTCGGCCTTTACTGGCGTATCCAAGGCGATTGCACCTATCGGTAACCGTACCAAAACTGTCATGGTCAATGGCGGTGGCGTGGGCCCCGATCTGGCCGTACTCGGCGAATATTTCTGGAATACGATTCCACTGGCCGACTTCGAAGTGCGCGCAATCGTGCCTTATCTGGTGAAGGAGCGCGGCCTCAAAAAGATCGCCCTGATCTATGTCGACGACCCCCTTGGCCAGTCAATTCTTGACGTGCTGGGTAAAGAACTCAAAGCAGCAGGTGGAGAGTTGGTGGGTTCCTTTTCCATTCCAACCACCATGCAGCAGTTTTCAGGAATTGCCGCACGCGTGCGTGATACCAAACCTGATGCAGTCTACTTCGCGACCTATGGCAATCAGCAAGTCCAGCTCGTCAAACAGTTGCGCGACAACGGCATCAGCCAGCCTCTGGTCAGCTATTCAGCAGTAGGCCTACCCTCCATGCTGTCATTGCCTGAAGCCAAAGGGTTGATTTACACCAGCCAGAAAATGACCTGGGACAAAGACGACCCACAGGCTCAGCGTCTGATGAATGACTACAAGCAAAAATATGGCAAAGAACCCAGTGCCTACGTTCTGAACTATTACAACGCAGTCCTGACCTTTGCCGATCTCGCAGCGGCTCTCGAAAAAGCCGGCAAGCCTGTGACAGGTGAAAACCTGCTGGCTCAACGCAAAGCAACCAAAACTTTCAAGTTTGTGGGTGCCACTGTTTCATTTGCGGATAACGGCACGGTCCAGTCGCCCATCCAGATCAATGACGTAGTGGGCGACGGCACCAGCAAAGCCCTCGCAGAAGTCAAATAAAGCATCCACGACTAAAAAGAGACTCGCCCTATGTTGTTCGTTCAATTGCTAGTCAATGGACTGCAGACCGGTGCGCTTTACGCACTGATCGCAGCCGGGTTTTCGCTGATTTTTGGCATGACCCGAATTTTTCATGCCGCACATGGGGCGACCTTTACGATTGCAGGCTTCATTTTCTATGAGTGCTACTCAGTGCTGCACTGGGTCTGGCCGCTAGCAGTCATCGCCTCGGCGTTGGCAGCCAGTGTTTTTGGCATCCTGCTTGATCGCTGGGTGTATGCAGTTATTCAACGGCATGAAGGTTCATTTTTCACCGTCTTTGCGGCCTCCTTCGGCGCGGCAATTGTGGTGCAAAACCTGATCTCGATTGTGTTCGGTCGTGGCCTGGTCACCGTCAGCACGCCTTTGAGCAAAAGCCTGGAAGTTGCACCAGGCCTGTTCATTGCTCCCATTGCGGGGGTCATCATTGTCTGTGCAATCGTGTCTTTTGCTTTGCTGCAATGGCTGCTGACCCGTACCAATCTCGGGATTGCCCTGCGCGCGCTGGGTGAAAACCCAGCCTTGATCGAGGTCTACGGCCTGACCCCTCGGCGTCTTTCACAGTATGTATTTCTAATTGGTTCAATTCTTGCCGTTCCTTCTGCGATCCTGACCGCGGCAACCTCGGGGCTCAATCCAGCGATGGGCAACCACATCATGCTGATCAGTGTCGCTGCCACCATCGTAGGTGGTGTGGGTAGCTTGCGCGGCGCTGCACTGGCGGGTCTGTTGCTAGGCCTGGCAGAAAACCTGTGTCTGGCCGTCATTGACCCGCAATGGAGCGAAGCCGTCACCTTTGTCATTCTTTTCCTGTTCATTCTGTTCCGTCCCAGTGGCGTGTACGGACGAGCCATCGTGTCTTAAGGAGATCAAACATGATTGCTTACCTACAAAACATTGCGGTTCTTTTCTGTATCAATGCGATTCTTGCACTGACACTGAATTTCATCATGGGTTACGCAGGAATTTTTTCACTGGCCCATGCAATCTTTTTTGGCGTGGGTGCCTACACCACGGCCTACATTGCCCTGCATTTCAGCGACTCTCTGCTGTTATGCATGGCTGCCTCTGCCGGACTGACTGCACTGCTTTCCATGGCGCTCGCCTTGCCTGCCCTGCGTGTACGCGGTGAATATTTTGTCGCTGCATCGATGGGACTACAGGTGATTGGCGTGACGATCTTTTCCGAATGGAAGTCGGTCACAGGTGGACTGGGTGGGATGATTGGCATTCCACGCCCCAGTCTGTTTGGATTCGTTTTTAATGACGACCTGTACTTTCTCCTGCTGTGCGTGGTGATCCTGCTACTTGTCATTGGAGTGACCGCCTTACTGGTGAGGGGGAGCTTCGGACGTAGCCTGATGGCCATCCGTGACAGCGAATCCGCAGCCCAGAGCTATGGCAAGCACGTCAATGCAGTCAAGGCGCTGTCAGTGGCTGTTTCTGCCGGCCTGGCCGGTGTGGCGGGCACGCTCTACGCTTTTTACATGAGCTTTATCAACGTTGAAAGTTTCACGCTTGAGTTTTCAATTCTGCTGATGGCCATGGTGATCATCGGTGGCACGGGCACGTTGTTTGGTCCTGTCGTGGGTGCTGCGCTACTGATGTCGCTGCCTGCTGCGCTGACCTATCTGCCTTTCCTGCCACCGAGCGAGCTGGGAACGATTCAGCAAATTATCTACGGTGTTGCCATGGTGCTATTAATGATGTTCCGTCCCGGCGGACTGATCGGTGGACGCAGCCGGGAGAAGTCAGCATGACGACTACCACTCAGGCACACGATGTCCTGCTGCAGATCCGTAAACTGAATAAAAACTTTGGCGGACTACAGGCCATCTCGGACGTCACAATGGACCTGCCAGCGGGTGTCATCACCACACTGGTCGGCCCTAACGGTGCAGGCAAGACCACCTTATTCAATCTGATCACCGGTCACCTGACGCCGACAAGCGGGACCGTGCACTGGCTGGGGCAGCCGCTTAAAGGCATTGAGCCCTGGCGGATTGCGCGCATGGGTATTGCGCGTACATTTCAGGACTTGCGTCTGTTCAGTCAGATGACGGTCGAAGAAAACATCATGACAGTGATGGAGCGCAATAGCTGGCTCTGGCAATCTGGTCGTGCTGCAGCAGAAAAACGTGTCAATGAAATACTTGCTGAAACACAGCTGGCCGAAAAACGGCACGAACGCGCCGTCGACCTGGCCTATGCAGAACGCAAATTCCTCAGTCTGGCCCGCATCATGGCCAGCGAGGCCAAACTCTGGCTGCTCGACGAGCCGGCCTCAGGCCTGGATCCCAGATCATTCGAACGCTTTGTCACACTGCTGCGAGACTATGCATCACGTGGAATCACCATCTGCATCATTGAACACAACCTTGATATCGTGATCAAACTTTCAGACCGTGTCGCCTTTCTGGATCAAGGCAAGCTTCTGGCTCAGGGCAGCTCGCAAGACATTTTGAAAGATCCACATCTGGCCGCCATTTATTTTGGAGACCGCTCATGAGCACCGTCAATTTTCTTGAAGCAAAAAATCTTCGTGTGGGCTACGGTGGTCGCCCTGTGCTGGATCATTTCAATGTCAGCCTCGCCCACAACGAAGTGCTATGCCTGATTGGACATAACGGTGCAGGTAAGTCCACACTGCTTAAATCACTCTTTGGTCTGGTCCCTCTGGAGCAAGGCACGATCCTGCTGGATGGCAAAGAGGTCAGCAAACCTGACCCTCGCGCAATGAACGCGGCGGGTATCGCGCTCGTGCCGGAAGGGCGTGGCGTATTTCCGGGCCTGACGGTTGCAGAAATCATGCGCCTCGGATTTTGGGCCAATGGCATTGCTGCCGGAGAGCAGGCTGCCAGGCTCGACTGGGTCATGGGAGTGCTGCCTATGGTCAAAAAATTCTACAGCCAGCGCGCAGGCACCTTGTCGGGCGGCCAGCAACAAATGGTATCGCTGGGCCGTGCCCTGCTCAGCCAGCCACGTTGCCTGTTACTGGATGAACCTTCAATCGGCCTGGCTCCCAAACTTTTTCAGGACTTGGTAGGCCCCATCCGTGCACTACAAAAAGAACGACAGATGTCGATTCTGATTGTTGAACAAAACGTGCGCGAAGCACTGAAAATATCCGATCGAGTGATCGTCATGAAATCGGGCGAACTGATCCGCGAGGGCACGCCTGAAGAGTTCAGCAACAATGCTGCGCTCATGGAACTCTATTGACGGATATTGAAATGCCTCAGCTGAGCCGTCTGCATTCGATTCTCGTACCCCATCTCGAGCGCACCCCTCTCGCACCCATGCTGGTACAGGATGACCAAGCCATCTCGTATCAGCAGTTTGACAGGCTGGTGGGCGAAACCGGGCAGTGGCTCACGCAACAGGGCATTACGAAAGGCGATCACGTCGCAGTCTGGCTGGTCAATCGAGTGGAATGGCTCGCACTGCTGTTTGCACTGGCGCGCATCGGTGCGACGCTCGTTGCCGTCAATACCAAGTACCGCAGTCATGAGTTGCAATACATTCTGACCCATTCGCATGCCTGCATGCTCATCATGCAATTGAATTTTGGCAAGATCGACTTTGCCGGGGTGGTGTCTGGTGTGGACCCCTCATTGCTCCCCCATCTCAGACAGATCGCGGTGATTGATGCCGACTCACATGCGCCACAGCAGCTGCTGAACCGTCAAGTGATCGCCTGGAATCCTGGCCTGGCAGTTCACCACGCGCAATCCAGCAAGAAGCAAAACACGGATCCGTCCACTGACGCGCGTGATCCTGACCCAGAAAGTCCGGCAGTATTTTTTACAACCTCTGGTACGACAAAAGGCCCAAAGCTAGTCATTCACAATCAACGCACACTGAGCGAGCATGCGCGGCACATCGCCACAGGCTACGCCTTCCAGCAAGCAGACAACAAACTGCTTGCCGCCTTGCCGCTATGCGGCGTGTTTGGCCTGAATAGTGCGCTGGGTGCCATCGCAGCAGGCATGCCCGTCGTGCTGATGGATTTTTTTGACGTGGCGTCTGCGACCCGACTGATCCAGCAGCATCGCATCACGCATATCTTTGGCAGCGACGAAATGCTACGGCTGTTCATTGAACACATTGATGGTCAAACCAGCGTAGCTGACCCGACCCCCTTTCCCTCTCTCAAGCTGTTTGGTTTCGCGTCTTTCAGTCCCCGCTTTATTGAGCTCGCCCATTCACTCACTGCGCGAGGCTTTCCCATGCGAGGCCTCTACGGCTCAAGCGAAGTACAAGCCCTGTTTTCCCTGCAACACGCTCACCTCCCCATCGAAGAACGCGCGCTGGGCGGCGGAGCACCCGCCGCTGGCAAACAGTTAGCCAGTGTGCGCGCCAGAGATCCTGAAACCGGCATTCTGTGCGCACATGGCGTGCCAGGTGAGCTCGAAATCAAATCACCCACACTATTTCGCGGATACTTCAACAACCCGGATGCAACCGCCGACGCCTTCACGACAGAGGGATATTTCAAAACGGGAGATCTGGGCTATACCCGACCCGATGCAAGTTTTGTCTATCTCGCCCGGATGGGTGACACGATGCGAATCGGCGGCTTTCTGGTTGACCCCTCGGAAATCGAACATGTTCTGGATGAGCAACCTGAAATCAAAAGTGCCCAGGTGGTAGGTATCGAAATTGACGGCAAGCTCAGGCCCGTAGCGTTTGCGATCGCAAATGATGAAAACACGCCTGCGATTGAGCCGATTCTTGCCCGAGTAGGCCAGCAACTGGCAAAGTTCAAAATTCCAGCCAGACTCTGGTTCATTGAGGCATTTCCGGCGACTGCGAGTGCGAATGGCCTGAAATTCCAGAGAGTCAAACTCAGGGAAATGGCGCTCGCCAGGATGCAGCAAGAATGTGACTAAAGAGTAAAAGAGCTCGTGAAGTTCTATTAGAATGAGTCATCGAACTATATTTCTAATCAGTCAGGACATCCGCGATGTGGTTTTTGACTTCCCATCCTCTGTATATTTTTATTGTGTCGCTCGCGATGTTATGGGGCGCGGTCTGGCTGGGTGGCGCACTGCTCACGCGTTATAAACGTGAAAATCACTGGAGCCAGCAAGACTTCAATGTCGTCCAGACAACCACTCTGACCTTGCTTGGACTGATCATTGGTTTTACATTTTCAATGGCAATTGGTCGCTACGACCAGCGCAAGGTTTTCGAAGAAGCGGAGTCCAATGCAATCGGAACCGCCTATCTGCGCGCCGACTTGCTGCCCGAGGCCATTGCACCCAAGGTGCGCACCCTGTTAAAACAATATGCAGAGCAGCGCATTCTCTTTTACACAACAGATGAAGAGTCCCTGCATCGCGTCAACACCCGCCTCGCTGAAGTTCAGGGAGAGCTCTGGTCTGCCGTCACACCGGTTGCCGTGTCACAACCTACGCCCCTGATGGTGTTGGTTGTATCCGGACTCAATGACGTGTTCAATGCCCAGGGTCAGTCACAGGGAGCATCCTGGAATCATATTCCCAGACCGGCATGGCTGTTGCTGGCCGTGATTGCGATCTGCGCGAACCTGCTGATCGGTTTTGGCGCACGCACATTCAACAATCATCGGGAGTTACTGTTTATTCTGCCGCTCGTGATTTCGATTACGTTTTTCCTGATCGCAGACATAGACAGCCCACGTGGCGGCGTCATTCGGATCGAACCCCAGAATCTGCAGAATCTTATTCTGTCTATGCCTTAGGGTCGTCCGAACAAAACAGACATGAAGCCTGACGCCAAAACTACTGATTAAATGGCTCAGCGATTTCGGCTTCAAACGGATCCCTGTTTACAACAGGCGATGCTTTGCTGACGGCTCCTGTTCCAGGCATCAATTCAAAATCAGGAGTAAAACGCGTCAGGGTACTGCGCAACTGTTCAAAGGGCTGGCGATCGCCTTCAAACTTGACCTTGCCACTGGCTATCAAGCTCTCGAACGTTGCCTGACCGCCCATAATGGATTCAAGGTCTGAGCGATTCAATGTAATCGTCAGATCAGGCTGCCTGGCCTGTTCGCCACCGATACTGGTCAGTGCAGAGTTGCTCAGCTCAACCACGAACTTTTCACCATTGTCAGGCGTGACAAGATTGATGACAAACTTCATGCCTGCCGCTTTCTTGCTATCCATACTGATCGCCAGTGCGTTGAGCCAGAGCTGTGTTGACATACCGCGAATCATGTCAGGTCCGTTTGACTTGGGAGGCACGCCTGTTGGCATGCCATGGCGCAACTCATACGCAGCAGCAAGAAAGCTATTGCGCACACTCGGGCTTTCTTTCTGATAACCGATCTGCTCGAATACATCGGCCAGCAGGTCTTTTGCAGCGGTGTTGTCGGGTTCTGCATACACCAGTTTATTCAGGATCTCCATGGATTCGCGATATTTACCCTGCGCATGCAACGCCCGGCCCTTTTCCATGATGCGCGCGGCGCCCCCCATCATTTCCACATACAACGGAGCAGAGTCGCGTGGGGACAATGGCATGAGTGTGGCAGGATTCGCATCCCAATAGCCCAGATACCGGTTAAGCACGGCACGGCTGTTGTGCTCTTCGGAGCCATGATAGCTATGCGCGGCCCACTGCGCCTGAAGACTGGCGGGCAATTTGTACACGTTATGAATTTCGTTAATTGTCACGCCCTGATTGGCCAGGTGTAACACTTCGTTGTTCAAGTGCGCGTAGGTATCGCGCTGCGTGCGCATGATTTCCTGAATCCGCGCATTGCCCCAGCGTGGCCAGCTATGTGAAGAAAACATCGCCGTTGTCTCTTGGCCATAGCGATACAACGCAACATTGATATGCTTGGACCATGCCAGCGCATCACGTACAAGTGCACCGCGCAAGGTGTAGATATTATGAATCGTGCCAGTGATGTTTTCAGCCGCCCAGAATGCCTTCAAATCCGGAAAATACGTATTCATTTCTGATGGCGCTTCAGTACCGGGCGTATTCTGGAACTCCATCCTGACACCGTCAACAGTCAGCTCTTCAAAATCTTTTGTAATCGATCGCGTGGGTGCGATCAGTCCCAGATTACCCGATGCGGTATTTTTGCCAATAGACTGATCAACATGACCGAAAGGACTGCGCGGCAAGAGCACACCATACTGAAAAAACATGCGACGGGTCATCGCGTTACCGGCATAAACATTCTCGGCAATCGCATGTTCCATGAAGCCAGCAGGCGCAATCACCGGCACCTTACCACTGAGAACATCTGCCTCATCCACTACGCCCCGCACTCCACCGAAGTGATCGCCATGGGAGTGGGAAAATACAACTCCGACCACTGGACGCTTACCCAGCTTTTCATTAATAAAATCAAGCGCAGCACGTGCGGTTTCCTTCGCCGTCAACGGATCGAAGACGATCCAGCCGGTGTCTCCTTTGATAAAGCTGATGTTCGCCAGATCAAAACCACGCACCTGATAAATTTTGCCTGGTACTACCTCATACAAACCATAGGCCATGTTCAGGATCGCCTGACGCTGAAGTGACGGATGCACGCTATCAAAATCCTTACCTTGCAGCAAGAACTCATAACTCCCCATATCCCAGGCCACATTACCTGCCTCAGCCATGATTTTTTTGTAGGGCGGTGCAGCGACAAATCCCTTGCTGGCTTCTTCAATGTCCCGCTTATCATCAAAAGGAAGTGTCTTGCGCAATGCGTTCTGCAATTCAATCGTATAGGTTGATGGCAGCTTGCCCTTCTCGTCAAAGTGTTTGCCTTGCATCGCACCCGGGTCTGCAACAATGCTGCCACCTGCAGCGCGCGCAGGCTGACCTGATCCGAGCAGTGAGCAGGAAATCAACGCAACAGTCAATGAAGCAACAAGCTGCCTCTGGGTGCGTGGTGTAGCAGTCAATCTCGTCGCAGTGAATTTCATATTCTGTTTTCCAAAATAATGTGTTCTATACGTTACAACAGTCACTCAAAAAAATGGGATACCTGTTAACAGGTAACCCATTGACTGACGAGTCAAGGCAACCTGACCTATGCTGCGACCACAGGAATCCCGGCAATCCTGGCAGACCACTCTTTCGGTCCGGTGGTATGCACAGAGGTGCCATTGGAATCCACGGCCACGGTCACCGGCATATCGACCACATCAAACTCATAAATCGCTTCCATGCCCAGATCAGCGAAACCCACGACCCTGGCGCCACGAATCGCCTTGGACACCAGATACGCTGCACCGCCTACAGCCATCAGATAGGCAGACTTGTTCTTGCGAATCGATTCGATCGTGGCTGGGCCACGCTCGGCCTTGCCGATCATGGCAAGCAGGCCCGTTTGCTCCAGCATCATGTCTGTAAACTTATCCATGCGTGTAGAGGTGGTCGGACCTGCAGGTCCAACGACCTCGTCACCCACAGGATCAACAGGACCGACGTAGTAAATCGTACGGCCACGGAAGTCCACTGGCAATTGTTCGCCACGTGCCAGCATGTCCTGAATACGTTTGTGTGCGGCATCGCGACCGGTCAGCATCTTGCCGTTGAGCAACAGGGTCTGGCCAGGCTTCCAGCTCGCGACTTCTGCTTGTGTCAGTTGATTCAGGTCGACCTGTTTGGAGGACTTGTAATTCGGTGCCCAGTGCACATCTGGCCAGTCCGACATCGAGGGGCGATGCAGGTGAGCAGGCCCCGAACCATCCAGTTCAAAATGCGCATGACGTGTTGCCGCACAGTTAGGAATCATTGCGACAGGAAACGAGGCTGCGTGGGTGGCAAAGGTTTTGATTTTCACATCCAGCACGGTGGTCAGCCCGCCCAGGCCCTGCGCGCCAATCCCCAGGGCATTGACCTTCTGATACAGCTCAATGCGCAA
>CANCOC010000090.1 GCA_947379755.1 Alcaligenaceae bacterium
ATAGGTGGTTGCGTCCTTTTCAGGCGTGGGCGGATCCATCACAACATACTGGGCGGATCGCTTGCCTGGAAGTGCGGCTAGCGCAGGTGCATTGGCGGCAAGACCCAAAGCAGGCAGACCGCCCAAGGCACCCGAAGCCATGGCAACACCTGCTGTTTTCATCCAGTTGCGACGACTCTGCCAGACGTGTTCGGGGGTAATTTCAGAGGCACAGATGCGTGGATATCGATCGTTTGACACGGATTGCTCCAGATACAGAGTGACACAGCAGGTTCAGGATCAGCACATCGTGCAGTTCAACTGAGATTCAATTTAATACGATTCAACATGAAAAGGCTATTGAATTCTGTGATCAGGCCACGCGATCCATGAGCCAGCGCCGCAAGCCCGGCACATCCTGAACGACCCCGTGCGGCGCGCAACTGAGCAGCTCTTGCTCGGGATGAGCACCGTAGGTCACACCCAGGCTATGCACGCCGGCATTGGCGGCCATATTCAGGTCATGTGAGGTATCACCTACCATGACGACCTCGGAAGGATCGACCATTAACTCGTCTATGAGTTCAAGAAGCATCCCTGGATGAGGTTTACCAAAGGTTTCATCCGCAGTGCGGGTTGCCGTAAAGCGATGATGCAGCGCAGTCGCTGTCAGGGCGCGATTCAGGCCAACCCGGCTTTTACCGGTCGCAACTGCCATGGTAACGCCCGCGGCATGAAGCGCATCGAGCATCTCCGGCACGCCATCGAACAATTTAATCTGCGTATCACGTGATAAGTAATGGTAGCGATAACGCTCCAGGAACATCGGCTCCATTGAGGCAGTCAGGTCCGGGACCGCACGACGCAAGGCTGGCTCAAGGGACAAGCCGATGACCCAGGCTGCCTCTGCCGCAGTGGGTACGCGCAGCTCAAGATCGCGACAGGCTCCCTGAATCGCCGACACAATGCTGTGGGTGGAGTCCATCAGCGTGCCGTCCCAGTCAAAAATCACGACAGAATAGGTTTTCATGAGGCCTCCAGTTGCTGCAGGATTCTGGCGCAGGCCGCAGGCAGGGGCGCCACGAGAGTCATGGGCTCTTGAGTCAGGGGATGCGGCATTTCAAGTCGGTGCGCATGTAAAAACATCCGTGAAAATCCCATTTGAATATATTGAGCGCGGGTCGCATCCCGGCCATACTTATCATCGCCAATAATCGGAAAACCGCTCGAGGCCAGGTGCACACGAATCTGGTGGGTGCGCCCCGTACGCAGCTCAGCGTCTACGAGACTCGCACCTTTAAAACGTTTTTGAGCAGTCACGATGGTGTGGGATACCTGGCCCTCAGCATCCACCTTGACGCGGCGTTCACCCGATTGCGTGGTCCATTTTGTCAGCGGCAGGCGGATATGTTGCCGGTCATTGACCCAGTCACCTTCAACCAGGGCAAAATAATGCTTGCGTCCACCGCCGGTGCGGAACATCTCGTGCAGGCTCAGCAAGACATTTCTCTTTTTGGCAATAATCAGCAGACCTGAGGTATCACGGTCAAGGCGATGGGCAAGTTCTAGGAACTTTGCATCGGGCCGCGCGGCCCTGAGGGCCTCAATGACGCCAAAAGATACGCCGCTGCCGCCATGCACGGCGATGCCGGCGGGTTTATCGATCACCAGCAGACCCTCGTCTTCGAACACGATGGGAAACTCGGACCCAGGCACAGGTCTTTTTTGTCCAGGCGCGGGCAGTCGCATTGGTGGCACACGCACGAGGTCTCCAATGCTGACCCGTGAATCTGGTGACACGCGGCCTTTATTGATACGCACCTCGCCGCTGCGCACGGCTTTATAGATATGGCTTTTAGGCACGCCCTTGCACAACCCCATCAGGAAATTATCCAGACGCTGGCCATCATTTTCTTCGGTGACCTCCACCATGCGGACCGCCGGAGCGGGGTTTGGGGGGGTACTGCGGGCGGGTGTCGTGTTCAAATCTGAGTAATCTTTGCGCATAAGCAAAAGCGGCATATAATCGGCGAAGCCTGAAAGGGGTTGGAAAGCCCTCTGGCGTCGAGATGCATCTTGTTGTCGCGTCTCCGTCTGGATCGCGGACTCTATTGTACCGCTTGCTTTCTTCCCTCTCTGGGTGACTGGTCGCCGGTTGATTCGGGATGGTCTTTAAGTGTGTCGTTGCGACGTTTCTACGTTACGCCCATGCTGACAGATGGTCTGGATCGTCCGCACGCGATACTGAAACAAGAGCAAGAAACCGTCATAATCCCTGCACCAGGCGCCTGAGTATGATTCGCCTGATGTTCTCAGCACTTTTTTGTCAACCACTACTGTGATCCTGACTTTGTCCTTCCTGCTGAAAGAACCCCGCGCTTTATGGCGCGCCGTGCCGGTCTAAAGACCTTCACTGCGCGTGATTTGCGCGCAGATCCTCTTGCCTGCTTCAGTGTTTCGCAGCCAGCTCGCCCGCGGCTGCGCGTCGATTTCCGACGTGCCATTTAAATGGAGAAACACCCCATGAAGCGCATGCTGTTTAACGCAACGCACCAAGAAGAGCTACGCGTCGCGATTGTCGACGGTCAAAAGCTGATCGACCTCGACATTGAAATTGCCGGCCGTGAACAACGCAAAGGCAACATCTACAAAGGCGTCATTACCCGTATCGAACCCGGCCTGGAGGCTTGCTTTGTCAACTACGGCGAAGAACGCCACGGCTTTTTACCTTTTAAAGAAATCGCACGCACCTACTTTAAAGAAGGTGTAGATGTCCGTACCGCCCGCATCCAGGATGCACTGCGCGAAGGGCAAGAACTGATTGTTCAGGTCGAAAAAGAAGAGCGTGGCAACAAGGGCGCAGCTCTTACCACCTTCATTTCACTGGCTGGCCGCTATCTGGTCCTGATGCCAAACAACCCACGTGGCGGCGGTGTATCGCGCCGTGTCGAAGGCGAAGAGCGTCAGGAACTGCGCGAGACCATGGACCAGCTCCATATTCCTGCCGGCATGAGCATCATTGCTCGCACAGCGGGTATCGGTCGCAACGTCGAAGAACTGTCATGGGACATGTCCTATCTGATGCAGCTCTGGACAGCGATCGATGGCGCAGCAAAAGACAACCCTGCTCCGATTCTGATTTACCTCGAATCCAGCCTGGTGATCCGTGCGATTCGTGATTACTTTTCACCAGAAATCGGCGAAATCCTCATTGATACCGACGATATCGCCGACCAGGCCATGGCATTCATGAGCGTCGTGATGCCGGACAATGTGTCGCGCGTTAAACGTTACCGCGATGATGTGCCGCTGTTTTCACGCTTCCAGATCGAACACCAGATCGAAACCGCTTACTCACGCACGGTAGACCTGCCTTCTGGTGGCTCCGTAGTGATCGACCACACCGAAGCACTGGTGGCAGTCGACGTGAACTCTGCGCGTGCTACACGTGGTGCAGATATCGAAGAAACAGCCTTGCGCACCAACTCTGAAGCTGCGGACGAAGTTGCCCGCCAGCTGCGGTTGCGCGATCTGGGCGGTCTGATCGTGATCGATTTCATCGACATGGAAGACACCAAGAACCAGCGTGCGGTTGAAAACCGTCTGCGCGACGCCTTGCACTTTGACCGTGCACGTGTCCAGATGGGCAAGATTTCACGCTTTGGTCTGATGGAACTCTCTCGCCAGCGTCTGCGTCCGGCGCTCAACGAAGGCTCACATATCACTTGCCCGCGCTGTAACGGTACGGGTGTGATCCGCGACGCCGAGTCCAGCGCACTGCAGGTACTACGGTTGCTGCAAGAAGAAGCCATGAAAGAAAACACGGCAGCTGTGCACGCACAGGTTCCTGTCGATGTCGCTACTTTCCTGCTGAACGAAAAGCGTGCCGATATCACCAAGATAGAGTCGCGCCTGAAAGTCAATCTGATCCTGATTCCTAATCGTCACCTCGAAACACCCCATCATCATATTGAGCGCCTGCGCCATGATGATCCACGTCTCGAAGACGTCAAAACCAGCTTTGATCTGGTCGATGCTCCATCGACTGACATGAGCTGGGCACCTAAAGAACAGGAAATCAAAACAAAGCCTGAAGCACTGGTCAAAGGCATTACGCCTTCACAACCTGCTCCGGTTTCTTCGACTCCTGCAGTTAAAACTGAAAAGGACGCAGGTCCAGGACTCTTTAAACGCCTGATCGGCTGGCTGACTGGCGGATCTTCCGAAGAAACAAAAGAAGAACCCAAAAAGACTGAAACACGCGATCGTCCACGCAATGCCCAGGGTAACCGTGGTAACGGCAATCGCGGCCAGAGTCGTGGACGTCGTCCTGAGCGCAGTGATACACGCAATGCTGCTGGCGCAACTGCCGCAATCGGCGAAGCGACTGCAGAACAGGATAACCGTCGTCCCCCACGCGCGCCGCGTGAGGATGACCGCGCAGCACTTGCTCGCCCAGAAGCAGCCTCCGAGTCCGGTGAGGAAGGCGGCCGCAATGCGGGCCGTGGTCGTCGCGGACGGGGTCGCAACCGTCGTGAAGACACACCAGAAGGCGCAGATTCAGCGCAGACAGGTGACACAGCTGTCGCGGCAAACGTTCAGACACAATCAGAACGCCGTCCAGCCGCACAACGCCCTGCCGCACCTGTGGCCCAGGACGATCAGACACATTTACAGGCAGGCCTCGATGCAGAAGGTCTGGCTGAAGATGATCAGGATCAGGCTGATCCTGAACGCAAGCGTCGTCGCCGTCGCAGCCGTCGCGGTCGCCGCGGTCAGGACGAAGGTTCAACCGTTGAAAACCAGGATGGCCAGCAAGAAGATAGCCAGGGCTTTGAACACACCACCAGCGCTGCGCTGTCTGCAGCACCTGTGGCTTATGTCGAACCCGGTTCAACCAGCCAGTCAGCCCACGCCGCACCAGCGTTTGTTCCACACGACACCCCTACGTACTCACCAGCAGCACCTGTTGCTGTGCAAGCGCCAGCACCTGTCACTGCTGCTGCCCCAGCAACGCCAGCAGCTGTTGAAGTTGTGGTGCCTGTAGAGGTTGCTGCTCCGGTGATTGCTGCTGCAGTTGCTGCAACTCCAGAAACATCCCCTGCGGTTGCTCCTGTGGTTGCGGTCATCGAAGTTGCTCCTGTAGCGGCTCCTGTAGCTGCACCAGTAGCTGCACCAGTGGTTGCTCCGGTTGCTGCGATTATTCCGGTTGCGCCAGTGGTTGCGGCGCCAGTCCAGCAAGCTTCAATCGCACCTGTGATTGCTCCGGTTCAGGATCCTGCAGCCCTGCATGCGATCGTGAATGCGGCGGGGTTGCAGTGGGTCGAAAGCAAACCCGAGCGTGTCGCATCCGCATTGGCAAGTCAGACTGCAAGCACGGTCAAGCTTGGGCGTGAGCCAAAGCCTGCCGAGATTGTCTCTGAAGTTCCACTGATGCAGGTCGAAACCAAGAACTGATCAAGGTTTCACCTGGTCAAGGGCAGTCCTTCGGGACTGCCTTTTTTTTGTCCAGAATATCGCGCAATCAAACACGCCATCAAGGGTAGTCCCCAATACCCTCTCTTGCTCTGATACGTTTAGTATGAAAATTGGTCAGACCAATTTAATCAATATTACGACATCATCATGAGCATCGCCTGTACCCTTTATGGTCCTATGGACCTTCGGATCACCGAGTATCAGACACAACAGCCAGGCATGCATGAGGTGCGTGTGCGCCTGGGTGCGGGTGGGATTTGCGGCTCAGACCTTCATTATTACCAGCATGGCCGCGCAGGAATTTTTGCCATTCGCGCCCCCTTTGTGCCAGGCCATGAAGCGTCTGGCATCGTTGAATCGGTTGGTCCTGGCGTCACGCGTGTGCAGCCTGGACAAAAAGTTGCAATCAATCCTTCTCACCCTTGCGGACATTGCAACTTTTGCCGTGAAGGTCGTGGCAATCTGTGTGCACAAATGGTGTTTCTCGGCAGTGCAGCAATTTTCCCACATCTGCCTGGCCTGTTTCGCGAGCACTTTCTGGTTGCCGAACAGCAACTCACCCCCATTGACGAGTCCGGCATCACCCTGGGAGAAATCGCCTGTGCCGAACCACTTTCAATTGGCCTGCATGCCATGTTACGCGCCGGATCCGTACTAGGAAAAACAGTACTGATTACTGGTGGAGGCACAATCGGTTGCATGTCGGCCATTGCAGCGCGTATTGCCGGTGCGGCAAAAGTGATTGTTTGCGATGTGCAGGATCGCGCACTCGAAATGGCCAGAGCAGTCGGGGCAGATCAGTGCCTGCGCACAGATCAGATCGAGGCCTCTGCACTTGCCGACACTGCAGATATCTGCATCGAGGCGGCAGGAAACGTCTCGGCAGTCAACACATGTCTGAACGCCGCGCGTCGGGGCGCACGGATTGTCCAGGTTGGCACACTCCCACCTGAAATGCTGTTTCCAGCCAATCAAATCATGTCACGCGAGCTCGATTATGTCGGTGCATTTCGTGCCCATCAGGCGTTTGACTGGGCGGTCGAGGCGATTCGTACGCGTCGTGCGGATGTGCGCCCCCTGATCAGTGCGCAATTCCCTCTGGCGCAATCACAGGAGGCTTTTGATCTTGCACTGGACCGTACGCGCAGCACCAAAGTTCAACTCGTCATGGATTGACACTTTGCATTCATGACCTGAGTCATTGGGTAAATGTTGAATGCAGCACAAATATAAACACTATTTATTCCACACTGATTGCACAAAGGAGACGCAACATGAAAAAAAATATGATCAATACTTCACTTGCCGCACTGATACTCGCCACGGCAGCAATATCCTCCACCGCACTTGCACAGGCGCCCACAAAACTTAAATGGGCACACGTCTACGAGCCTGCCGAGCCCTTTCACACCGCATCGGTCTGGGCAGCAGAAGAAATCAAAAAGCGCACAAATGGCCGCTACGAAATCGATGTCTATCCTTCGTCACAGCTCGGCAAGGAAAACGACATCAACCAGGGTCTGTCGCTCGGCACAGTTGACATGATTATTTCAGGATCAAGCTTTGCTGCCAAAGCGTTTCCGCGTATTGGCGTGACGTACTACCCCTACACATTCCGCGACGTGGACCACTTGCTGGCCTACACAAAGAGCGACATATATAAAGAGCTCAATAGCGGATATGAACAGAAAAGCGGTAACAATATTATCGCCACGACATACTACGGTGTTCGCCAGACCACAAGTAACAAGCCCATCGCAAAGTGTGCAGACATGAAGGGCCTGAAGATTCGCGTACCTGATGTGCCAGCCTACCTGGCCATGCCGCGTGCGTGCGGTGCCAACACCTCACCCATTGCATTCGCAGAGGTCTACCTTGCCTTGCAAAACGGTACGGTTGAAGCGCAGGAAAACCCTCTGACAACCATCGAAGCCAAGAAGTTTTATGAAGTGCAAAAAAACATCGTACTGACAGGTCACATCGTTGACCACCTCAACACAATCGTTGCGGGTGGCGTATGGAAAAAGATGAGTGATGCCGATAGAAAGATCTTTATCGAAGTCACACAGGAAGCTGCAGCTAAAGCGTCAAAAGAAGTGGCTGCACGTGAGAAAGAGCTGGTGGATATCTTCAAGGCAAAAGGAATCAATATCACTGAAGTCGATAAAAATGACTTCCGCAATACCGTGCTCCAAAAAGTGCCCTTCGAACAGTATGGCTACCAGAAAGCCGACTGGGACCGTATCCAGGCTATTCAATAAAAACTGTGTCCTGACAGACATATCATGCCCTGACCATGCTGCGTTCATCTAGGGCGCAGCAAGGAGGCATCATCGAGAAACACATATCATGTCATCCACGACACACCATACACATACGACCTCAAGTGCCCAGGAGATCGTTGCCAGCTTTGCCGAAGCGGATCACCAACAAGCCGATCTCTCGGGGTATTCAATCGAAGACTGGATCTGTCTGTTTTTTTTCTGGGTCATGACGGCACTCGTCTGCATTCAGTTCTTTACCCGCTACATTCTCAACGATTCTGTCGCCTGGACCGAAGAGCTGGCCGTCTATTGCCTCATGCCAATCGTATTTATCGGATCTGCCGCATGCGTACGACGCAGCAGACACATACAAGTAAATTTCATCTATCGCTATTTACCCCCCCCTGCAGGCAGAGCACTGGCGACACTGGTCGATCTGCTATGCGTCCTGTTCTTTGGCTACGCCGCCTGGCTATTCGCTCGATATGCCCTAGCCATTCATGACGAGCCCATGACCACCATTGACTGGAACAAGAGCCACATTTACTGGCTCTGTTTTACGGGGATGTTCATGATGACAATACGCGCGGTGCAAAACACAATCCAGCACTGGCGACAGGGCTACTCGGCACTCGACCGTCCACAAGCCTACGACTGACTGATCCGGATTAAAGAACATGCTGATTTTGACCATTTCCTTTGTGTTGCTGATGATCATGGGACTGCCTGTTGCGGTTGCCATGGCCGGCTCCTCTCTCCTGTATATTTTTGTATCGGGTTCGGTACCGGACATCGTTGTAGCGCAACGCATGATTTCTGGAATCGAATCATTTCCCCTGCTTGCCGTACCATTTTTTATTCTTGCCGGAAACCTGATGAATATCGCTGGGATCACCGGCCGTATTTATGACTTTGCCGTGTCTCTGGTCGGCTGGATGCGCGGTGGACTTGGTCAGGTCAACATCATTGGCTCTGTGATCTTCTCAGGCATGTCAGGCACCGCCATTGCAGATGCAGCAGGCCTGGGATCCATCGAGATCAAAGCGATGCAGGATCATGGCTATGACACGGAGTTTGCTGTGGGTGTCACTGCAGCGTCTGCCACGCTCGGCCCCATCATTCCACCCTCCCTGCCTTTTGTCATCTACGGCATGATGGCCAACGTATCGATTGGAGCATTGTTTGTCGCAGGCATCCTGCCCGGCGTATTCATGACGCTCCTCATGATGCTCACCGTTACATATTTTGCACGCAAGAACAAATGGGGCGGCGACGTTGCCTTTGACTGGAAGCGTCTGGGCGGGGCGACGCTGGAAATCCTGATCGTGCTGGCGTTTCCTTTGGGCGTCTGGTTGCTGACCGAGTCTGGCGTCTCCACCAACATGGCCACGGGGATTGGTTTTGTCATTCTGCTCGCACTTGACTGGAAGTTTAATTTTTCGGCAGTGATGGCACTCATGACACCCGTCATCCTGATTGGTGGCATGACGATGGGTTGGTTCACTCCAACCGAAGCCGCTGTAGCGGCAGTTATCTGGGCTCTATTTCTTGGCCTGGTGCGCTACCGCTCGATGACCCTTCGCAACCTGATCAAAGCAAGCTTTGACACAATCGAAACAACTGCTTCAGTATTGTTTATCGTCACTGCTGCATCCATCTTTGCATGGTTGCTCACGACCACACAGGCGGCACAAGTACTGACCGCCTGGATCCTGTCCATCACTACAGAGAAGTGGGTGTTCCTGCTGATGGCAAACCTGCTAATCCTGTTTGTCGGTTGTTTCATTGACACGATTGCAGCAATCACGATTCTCGTGCCAATCCTGCTCCCAATCGTACTCAAGCTCGGAATCGATCCGCTGCATTTCGGGCTCATCATGACGCTCAACCTGATGATCGGTTTGCTGCATCCACCGCTTGGAATGGTCTTGTTTGTATTGGCCAGGATTTCAAAACTCTCCGTCGAACGCACAACAATGGCGATTCTGCCCTGGCTGGTGCCATTGATATTCGCGTTGATCGCGATCACCTACATTCCCTCTATTACGCTCTGGCTGCCGCATTACCTGGGCATGAATAAATAATACTTTTTGCACATTCATTCATTATGAAAATCACCTCAGCACGCGTCATTGTCTGCAGCCCGGACCGTAATTTTGTCACTCTGAAAATTGAAACAGATGAAGGTTTGACTGGGGTCGGCGATGCGACGCTGAATGGTCGTGAACTCTCTGTCGCCAGCTATCTGCAGGATCATGTGATCCCCTGCCTGATTGGCCGGGATCCGCAGCAGATAGAAGATATCTGGCAATACTTGTATCGCGGAGCCTACTGGCGCCGCGGTCCGGTCACCATGAGTGCGATCGCCGCAGTAGATACAGCCTTGTGGGACATCAAGGCCAAAGCTGCGAACATGCCGCTTTATCAGTTGCTCGGAGGCAAGAGTCGCACCAGAGTCATGGTTTATTGCCATGCGAATGGCAGCGACATCTCACACACGGTTGAGGAGGTCCAGCGCCATGCCGAGATGGGCTATACGGCCATCCGTGCACAAAGTGGTGTACCGGGTCTGGACAAGGTCTATGGCGTGGGCAAAGGCACAACATT
>CANCOC010000091.1 GCA_947379755.1 Alcaligenaceae bacterium
AGGTTCGTGACTTTACCGAACAGGCGTGTGCCCTGTGGGTAACGACGAGCCAGACCCACCCATGGATCTTCGCCAAGCTGCTTGACGCCCAGGGAGACGCGGCTCTTTTCCTGGTCGAACTTCAGAACTTTGGCTTCGACTTCCTGACCCACGGTCAGGACTTCTGATGGGTGACGCACACGACGCCATGCCATGTCGGTGATGTGCAACAGACCGTCAATACCGCCCAGATCCACGAACGCGCCGTAATCTGTGATGTTCTTGACCACGCCTTTGACAATCGAACCTTCCTGGAGGTTTTCGAGGAGTTTCTGACGCTCTTCGCCCATGCTGGCTTCAAGCACGGCACGACGTGACAACACAACGTTGTTACGCTTGCGATCAAGCTTGATGACCTTGAATTCCATGGTCTTGCCTTCGAAAGGCGTTGTGTCCTTGACAGGACGCAAATCAACCAGTGAACCAGGCAAGAAGGCGCGGATACCAGCGGTCATGACAGTCAAACCGCCCTTGACCTTGCCAGTAATCGTACCTGTCACGAGCTCATTCTTGTCGAGTGACTGCTCAAGTGACAGCCATGCTGACAGACGTTTTGCACGATCGCGGGACAGCACGGTATCACCGTAGCCGTTTTCGAGCGAATCAATAGCAACCGATACGAAATCGCCTGGTTTGACTTCGAGCTCGCCCTGATCGTTCAGGAATTCTTCGAGGGGAATGAGTGCTTCGGATTTGAGGCCAGCGTTGACAACCACAAAATTGTGATCAATACGCACGACTTCAGCCGAAATGACCTCGCCGGACTTCATGTCCTGCTTGGCAATGCTTTCTGCGAACAGCGCGGCAAAACTTTCGCCGGCTTGGGTTGATGCTTGGGTAGTTGACATGTAAAAGAGATCCAGTTGACCTTGGGAGTCGGTAGCACAAAGGCAACAGGGCGCTGCACAATGTGGAGAAGGTTAAAAAATAAACGTAATCAACAGCTTGCAAAAAATTATTCCGGGACAGTTAACCAGTCACGCCGGACCAGAGATCCAGTATGGCTTGCACCGTTTGATCAATCGTCAGATTCGACGAATCAACCACGTGTGCACCGGGCGCAGCAATGAGGGGAGCAACAGTACGCTGAATATCGCGCGCGTCACGTTCCCGCATATCACTGAGTAAGTCCGCTAGATTAGCAGAAATTCCCTTTTCGATCAATTGCTTACAGCGGCGCTGGGCCCGCGCGGAAACATCGGCGACTAAAAATATCTTTAATGGCGCATCCTGAAATACCACTGTCCCCATATCCCGGCCATCGGCAACCAGACCTGGCAGGGTCCTGAATGCACGCTGCCTGGAGAGCAGCGCGGCCCGTAGCGCAGGGTTTGGAGCGATCTGCGAGGCAAGGTTTCCCACCTGCTCTTGTCTGATATCTTCGGCTACTTCAAGGCCATTGAGCAGAATGCCGTCCGGGTGAAACACCACATCGAGCGTGTTCGCCACCTGGGCGACAGCTGCGGCATCCTGCGGATCAATCTGCTGGCGTAGCACTGACAACGCCGTCAGGCGGTACAGGGCGCCACTATCGAGCACTCCCCACCCCAAAGCGGACGCTACGCGATGAGCCACCGTCCCCTTGCCCGAAGCAGTCGGACCATCAATCGTAATAACAGGGGGTAAAACATTCATTTCAGCAAACTCGCATACACATCAAAATAAGTGGGAAAGGTCTTGCTCACGCAACCCGGATCCATGATTCGCACGTCGGCCTGCCCAAAGGCAGCCAGGGAAAAACACATGGCCATCCGGTGATCATCATAGGTATCGATTGAGGCAGACGTCCATGCCCCCTCCCCGACAGGTGTCACGCGCATCCAGTCAGGCCCGCTCTCGACGAGGGCCCCGAGCTTGCGCAATTCGGTTTGCATGGCATGGATACGGTCCGTTTCCTTGACACGCCAGCTTGCAATATTGCGCAACGTGCACGGCCCATCAGCAAACAAGGCCAGTGCGCCAGCCGTCATGGCCGCATCCGGGATCAGGTTAAAGTCCAGATCAAACGCTTTGAGTCGTTCGCCTGCAGCGACGTTGACGCCACTGACCTCGATTGAGGTCGCCTCGCGGCGTACCGTCGCGCCCATCGACTCGAGCGTATCGGCAAACGCCACATCACCCTGAATGCTCTGGCTGCCGACGCCTTGCACGCGCACGGGTCCTCCGCCGATTGCGCCCAGCGCCAGAAAGTAGGAGGCTGACGAGGCATCGCCTTCGACAAATATCTGACCGGGTGACTGATAACGACTGCCAGGCTGCACCACAAATTGCTGCCAGCCCTGACGCTCAACGTGCACACCGAAACGAGCCATTAAATTCAGCGTGATCTCGATATAAGGCCGGGAGATCAAGGTGCCCACGACTTCGATGGTCAGTGCACGACCCGAACGCGCGACGGCAAGTGGCGCAGAGATCAGCACTGCGGTCAAAAACTGGCTTGAGACCGAGCCTTGAACGCGCACATGATCGTTGAGCTCTTTTGCGGGTTCAATCGCAAGCGGAGGAAAGCCTTCCTGTCCCGTATAGGAGATCCTGCAGCCCATCTCGCGCAAACCTTCAACCAGGTCCCCGATCGGGCGCTCATGCATACGCGCCACACCAGACAGGCTGTAATGCCCCTGCATCATGGCCAGTGCGGCGGTCAGTGGGCGGATCGCAGTGCCGGCGTTGCCCATGAACAGTGCCGCGTCGTTGACGGGGAACACATCTGCGCCGCTCACCGTAACGCAGTCAGGTGCATGCGTCACCACATCTACACCGAGCTGGCGCAAAGCGGTCAGCATCACTTTTGTATCGTCGGACTGCAACAGTCCCTCAATACGCGTACTGCCTGCTGCAAGAGCAGACAACAGCAATACCCGATTGGAAATACTTTTTGATCCAGGCAAAGTCACCACGCCGTGCGCATGATGCGCGCGAGGCAAATCTATATAGTCACTGTGTGTCATGATTGTTTTTCCGGCCACTGCGCGCGGGCCTGTGCCGCCGTTTCGAGCATATTCATCAACCATTTTTCATCGCGGGATTCGAGTGCCTGCTCAGCACGATCCATCACCTGACGCAACCCGCGAAGTTCATGCAGCATCGCGTCACGATTAGCCAGGAAAATATCGCTCCACATTTCTGCCGAGCCTTGAGCCACGCGGGTAAAGTCCCTGAATCCTGTTCCAGCAGTCTGAAACTTGATGTCAGCATCCTCGCCCGACAAAAGGTGCTGCATGTAGAGTGCCGCCACCCAGTGCGGCAAATGACTCACGGCAGCAACCATTGCATCATGCTGGGCGGGCGTGAGCAAAACCACATTAGCACCACATGCCTGCCAGATCGCACGAATGCGCTCAACAGCCTGCGCCCGATTCTCCTGCACAGGCGTAAGAATGACACGGCGTCCCCGGTAGAGGACTGCATTGGCTGCCTCAGGTCCTTTTTCATGTGACCCTGCCATCGGATGTGCGGGCACAAACTGACCGATCCGGTCCTTGAGACCAATGCGGGCGGCCTGAATCACATTTTGTTTGGTGCTGCCGCCATCGGTAATCAAGGCACGGGGATTGAGTTGCGGGGCAAGTGCTGTAAAAATTGACTCAAATGCGCCGACTGGCGCTGCAATAAAAATGAGATCCGCCTGCTGAGCTGCGTCTTCAAGCGACACCGCCTGATCAATCAAACCGAGTGCAACGGCCTGAGCAAGGGTTTCAGGCCGGCGCCCTGCTCCAATCACTCGCCCGACAATCCCTGCCTCGCGGCACGCTGCGGCAAAGGACCCACCGATCAGCCCGACACCGACGACAGCAAGTGTCTGGATCTGAGGCTGGGTGACAGCCAGAGAATCGGGCGTGGGCGCAAGATTCATGAATGCGCCGGTTTCAGAATATCTGTCAATGCATCAATAAACTGCTGGTTTTCATTTTTCAGACCAATCGATATGCGCAGCCACTGAGGCAGACCGTCCCCGGCGACTGGCCGCACAATCACGCCGCGTTTGAGCAGTTCCTGATTGATACGCGCTGCATCACCAACGCGTACCAGCACAAAATTTGCATAGCTCGGGACGTATTCCAGTCCAAGCTTCTCAAAAGCCTGTTGCAACTGCGCCTTGCCCTCGCGATTGACGTTAAAGCTCCTGACCTGAAACTCCTGATCCTTCAAGGCCGCAATCGCTGCCGCCTGTGCGAGCGAGTTCACGTTGAAGGGTTGACGCACCCGATTGAGCAAGTCTGTCAGTACAGGTTGTGCCACGGCAAAACCCACACGCAAGCCGGCAAGTCCGTATGCTTTTGAAAAACTGCGCGAGACAATCAGATTGGCATATCGCTTGACCAGCCCGATACTATCGACGCGTAACTCTGGTTCCAGGAACTCGTTATAGGCCTCATCAAGCACAACCGTCACGCGCGTTCCATGACGGGCAGTCAGTCCGGCCAGAAAGGCTTCTATCTCAGCGTTCGGCAGGTAAGTGCCTGTCGGATTGTTCGGGTTTGCAATAAATACCAGACGGGTGCTGTCATCAATTGCCTCGAGCATAGCCGGCAGATCATGGCCATAGTCCTTTGCAGGAACCATGATATGACGCGCACCGCGCGCCTGAGTTGCCAGTTTATACACAACAAAAGCATGCTGCGCATAGACTACCGCGCTACCAGGCTCGAGTAGTGTGGATGCCACCAACTCCAGAATATCGTTTGAACCATTGCCTAGCGTGAGCCAGTCCTGGGGCACATCGTAACGCGTCGACAAGGCTTGCTTCAGATCAAACCCTGCTGGATCAGGATAACGCCCCAGACCTGAGACCGCCTCCATGATGGCCAGCCTGGCCGATTCAGGCATACCAAGCGGATTTTCGTTGGAGGCAAGCTTGACGATTCTGGCGGGATCAAGGCCAAACTCGCGCGCGAGCTCCTCGATCGGTTTGCCTGCCTGATAAGGGGCAATCGCAGCAATATGTTTAGGGGGCACAAGCACAGCGTCTTTGGATGACATGATGACTAACCAGCGATGACAGAGGAATCGTTACTGAGCGGGATAAGAACCCAGGACTTTGAAAAACGCACACTGCTCTTGCAGAGAGGCAAGCGCCTTGCGCACAGGAGGATCTTCGCAGTGACCTTCAATATCGACATAAAAATAGTATTCCCATTGCCCTGTGCGGGCAGGACGCGATTCAAAACGCGTCATGGAAACACCGTTATCGGATAAAGGTGACAGCATCTGATAGACCGCGCCCGCACGATTGGCGACAGCCAGAATCAAACTGGTCTTATCGCGCCCGCTCGGCAAGGTGGCAATCTGACCAATCGCCAGAAAGCGCGTGCGATTCTGTGCATCGTCCTGAATCCCCTGAGCAACCAGCTGCAAGCCCCAGGCACGTGCTGCGGAGTCGCTTGCGATGGCAGCCACGCTTGGGTCAGTCGATGCAATGCGCGCGGCTTCGGAGTTGCTTGACACGGGCTCGCGCGGCACACCCGGATAGTTGCGGTTGAGCCAGTTTTGACACTGTGCCAACGCCTGCGGATGCGCAAGGATGCGGGTCACCCCTTTGAGGCTCGGATCCTGCGCCAGCAAGCAATGACGAATCAGGATTGAGCGTTCACCCAGAATTCGGACAGGCGAGCCCAGCAACAGATCCAGGGTGCGATTGACCGCACCTTCGGTGGAGTTTTCGACTGGCACCATGCCGACATTTGCCGAACCTGCCTCGACCGCGCGAAAAACTTCATCAAATGAGGCACAGGACACGCCAGTGACGGCATGACCAAAGTGCTCAAAAGCAGCCTGCTCGGAAAACGATCCTGCAGGTCCCAGATAGGCAACCGAAAGTGCCTGTTCGAGCCCGCGGCAACCAGACATAATTTCAGTCCAGACAGCAGCAACACCTTCGGCAGGAAAAGGGCCACGATTTTTACCTTGCAGCTGACGGATCACCTGTGCTTCACGTTCAGGTCGCAAGACCGGACCTTCTGCGTGATGTGCGTGCTTGATATCCCCGACCTCTTGCGCCGTGCGAGCACGACGATTCAACAGATCGAGAATTTCAGCATCAATCTGATCAATCCGCTCTCGCAAAGGTAACAGCTTGGCTAGTAATGACTCATCCATGAGATCGTTCAAAATCCTTCAGGTAATCGATTAATGCCATGACACCAGCCAGAGGCATTGCGTTATAAATGGATGCACGCATGCCGCCCACACTCTTGTGGCCTTTGAGCTGCATCAGCCCGCGTGCCTCGGCGCCCTGCAGGAAATCCGCATTGCGCGCAGGATCCGTCAGGAAAAATGGCACATTCATCCGTGAACGCGCGGAGCGTTCGACCGGCAACTGGTAAAAATCGCTTTGGTCAAAAAATCCATATAAAGCGTTTGCTTTGGCGATATTGAGCTGCTCCATGGTTGCGAGCCCGCCCAACTGCCTGAGCCACTTGAATACCAGTCCAGCAATATAAATTGCATACGTGGGCGGCGTATTAAACATGGAATGTTCGGCGGCCACTCTGGAATAATCAAATGCTGAAGGACAAACCGGCAAGGCATGACCCAGCAAGTCACGACGCACAATCACAACAGTGACACCGGCAGGACCCGCATTTTTTTGTGCGCCAGCGAACAGCATGCCTGTTTTTTCGATTGGCATGGGGCGTGACAGAAAATGCGAGGACGCGTCCACCACCAACGGCACACCCGGAGCACCCAGCGCTGCAGTATCGGGCCAGTCCATGGTTTCTACGCCACCGATTGTTTCGTTAGAACACAGGTGCAGATAGGCCGCGTCCGGGCGCACGTGCCAGGAAGTCGAAGGCGGCACCCAGGTGTAGGGTTGTTGTAGCCGGCTATTAATGGTCGCGGCCAGTCCGGCACTTGCAGCAATCTGTGCATCACCATAGCGCAGGCATTCCTGATGCGACTTGACCGACCAGATGCCAGTCAGCACAAAATCAGCCTTCGGTACGGCGACACGACCAAGCAGGTTCATTGGAACAATCGCGTTTTCAGCCGTGGCGCCACCTTGCATGAACAACACCGCATACTCTTCGGTGACACCCAGCAGCGCACGCAGATCCGCCTCGGCTTCGTTGCGGATCTGCATAAACTCTTTACCGCGATGACTCATTTCCATCACCGACATGCCGCTTGCATGCCAGTCGAGCATCTCTGCTGCAGCCTGCTGCAAAACCGTTTCTGGTAATGCAGACGGGCCGGGCGCAAAATTCCAGGGGCGTGCCATCGATCAGGACTCCGAATCAGCCTCACCACCGGCATCCGAACCGGTGCCTGCGTCAGGATTGACATCTGTTGATGCGTCTGGCTTTGCAACAACATCGGTCACGTCATCCACCAGCTCATCATCGGCATCGCTTTCAACCACACGGCGCACACCAGACAACATGCTGCCGTCATCGACGTTGATGAGGGTCACACCTTGTGTGGCACGACCCATTTCGCGAATCTCTGACACACGCGTACGTACCAGCACACCACCTGTCGTGATCAGCATGATCTCGTCCGTGGCATTGGCCAGGACTGCGCCGACAACTTTGCCATTACGGGCGGAGGTCTGAATGGCAATCATGCCTTTGGTACCACGTCCATGACGCGTGTATTCGGTGATCGGTGTGCGTTTGCCGTAGCCATTCTGCGTCGCAGTCAGTACAGTTTGCGTTTCGTCGCCAGATACCAGCATGGCAATGACTGACTGGCCTTCCTCAAGCATCATGCCGCGCACACCACGCGCATTACGGCCCATCGGACGCACGTCATTTTCGTCAAAGCGAACCGCTTTGCCTGAATCAGAGAACAGCATGACGTCGTGCTTGCCATCGGTCAGTTCGGCACCAATCAGGAAGTCACCCTCATCCAGATCGACCGCAATAATGCCAGCCTTGCGAGGATTGGAGAAATCCGACAATGGTGTCTTTTTGACTGTGCCACGCGAAGTCGCCATGAATACGGTCTGGACATCGCTGAATTCTTTAATCGGCAGGACAACTGTAATTTTTTCACCGTCAATCAGCGGGAACATATTGACAATTGGTTTGCCACGCGAGGTACGCGTACCTTGTGGGACTTCCCATACCTTGAGCCAGTACACGCGACCACGGTCCGAGAAGCACAACAGGAAGTCGTGTGTATTGGCGATAAACAGCTGATCAATCCAGTCATCTTCTTTTGTCGGGGCGGCTTGCTTGCCTCGACCACCGCGGCGCTGTGCGCGGTATTCAGAAAGTGGCTGACTCTTGATATAGCCGCCATTTGACAGGGTCACCACCATATCAGCAGGTGTGATCAGGTCTTCGGTATCAAGTTCGGTCGCATTGAGTTCAATATCAGAACGGCGTGCATCTTTTGCGTTAATCGAGAACTCAGTCTTGATCGCCTGCAACTCGTCGCTGATGATGACAGTAATACGTTCCGGACGCGCGAGAATATCCAGCAAATCAGAAATTGTATCCATGACTGATTTGTATTCGTTGACAATCTTGTCTTGCTCAAGACCTGTCAAACGCTGCAGCCGCATGTTCAGAATTTCTTGCGCCTGTGTTTCGCTCAAACGATAGAGGCCATCTTCGAGCAAACCAAAGTTGTCAGGCAGATTATCCGGGCGATAGGAGGAACGACCACCCACGGCTTCGGTATCTGCACGCGACAGCATTTCGCGCACCAGGGACGAATCCCAGGTCTTGTCCATCAAGTCCTGGCGCGCCACAGGTGGCGTGGGTGCGGCCTTGATGATGGCAATGAATTCATCAATATTGGCAAGTGCGACCGCCAGGCCTTCGAGAACATGGCCACGTTCGCGTGCTTTACGCAGCTGGAATACAGTGCGGCGCGTCACAACCTCGCGACGATGCGAAAGGAAATATTCAACCATCTGCTTCAGATTGAGCAGACGTGGCTGACCATCGACCAACGCGACCAGGTTCATGCCAAAGGTGTCTTGCAACTGCGTGTACTTATAAAGGTTATTGAGTACAACCTCTGGAACTTCGCCACGCTTGAGCTCAATGACCAGACGCATGCCGTCTTTGTCGGACTCATCGCGAATGTCGGAAATACCTTCGACTTTCTTTTCGTTGACGAGCTCGGCAATGCGCTCCTGCAGCGTCTTTTTATTGACCTGGTAAGGCAAGGCATCGACCACAATCGACTGGCGATTGCTTTGCTTCATATCTTCGAAGTGCGTCTTGGCACGCATGATCACGCGACCACGCCCGGTACGGTACCCCTCACGCACACCCACGATGCCGTAAATAATGCCACCCGTGGGAAAGTCTGGCGCAGGAATGATCTCGATCAGCTCATCGATCGTGCACTCTGGATTGCGCAAACAATATAAACAGCCGTCGACAACTTCAGCCAGGTTATGTGGCGGAATGTTGGTAGCCATCCCCACCGCAATGCCCGAGCTGCCGTTGACCAGCAGGTTGGGCAGGCGCGAAGGCAGCAACAGCGGCTCGTGCTCGCTGCCGTCATAGTTCGGCCCGAAGTCAACCGTTTCCTGGTCGATATCTGCCAGCAACTCATGCGCAATTTTTGCAAGACGGATTTCGGTATATCGCATCGCCGCAGCGTTATCGCCGTCGATCGAGCCAAAGTTACCCTGGCCGTCTACCAACATATAACGTAACGAGAAATCCTGCGCCATTCGCACGATGGTGTCATAAACAGCCTGGTCGCCGTGTGGGTGATATTTACCAATCACGTCACCGACAATACGCGCAGACTTCTTGTATGCACGGTTCCAGTCGTTATTGAGTTCATGCATCGCGAACAGCACGCGACGGTGCACAGGCTTGAGACCATCCCGGACATCCGGGAGGGCGCGCCCAACGATTACACTCATCGCGTAATCGAGATAACTGCGGCGCATTTCTTCTTCCAGTGATATCGGAAGCGTTTCCTTGGCGAAGGAATCCATAGAGTGATAGACAAAAGACAGCGGTTGATCGCCCG
>CANCOC010000092.1 GCA_947379755.1 Alcaligenaceae bacterium
CAAGCATGCCTGCTCGTCCCGCGCCAATGGAAGCCCCCACTCCTTCTGCGATCGGCACCCAGAATCCCGTCGTCGAAGCACTTGTTGCGCCCACCAAAGCTGATCAGACTTCGGATGACATCAGACGCAGTCTGGGCAAGTTCATCTCCCGGCTCAACGACGAGCTGGATGGTGACAGTCGCGTCGCGTTGTCGCGTGGCCCCATTCCCGAACTTTATATTTCGCTCACCCGTCCTGCCGAAAACGTCCAGCCAAGGACACGTGAATGGCTGGTCATCCCGATTGACCGGATTGATCCGCCTCTTACCACCGCCTTGTTCCTCTGGTGGGCTGGCGGACTGACGCTGGTTCTGTTGATCGCGCTCTGGTTCTCGTGGCATATCACCCGTCCGATCACCCGCCTGGTTCAGGCGACGGACCAGCTTGCTGCCGGCAAACCCGCTCGCGTCGTACCGGCGGGCCCGACCGAAACCCGCATGCTGGGCGAGCGTTTTAACGCCATGCTTGATGCACTGAGTGCCTCAGACTCTACGCGTCGCACGCTGCTAGCCGGATTGCCACATGATTTGAAAGCACCTCTGGCACGGATGTGGTTGCGCATTGAGATGACCGATGACATCGCGCTCAAACAGGGCATGCGTACAGATTTGCAGGATATGCAGCATATGGTGGATCAGTTTATTCATTTCCTGCGTGGCACAGACCCCGCGACCTACCACCTGAGCCCGTTCGCTCTGAATGAGTGGGTCGAGGAGAGAGTCGGCAACTGGCAAGGTGCTGCGGCAGGTTCGGTCACACTGATTGGCGTGCCAGATGCCGTTCAGGTCAGGGCCGACAGTGTGGCACTCTCGCGACTGCTGGACAATCTCGTCAGCAATGCGCTGCATCATGGCGCAGCCCCGGTTCATGTATCCGTTTGTGTTGAAGGTCACTGGGCTGTACTGACAGTCAGCGACCATGGCGCAGGTATCGCTCCCGAACACCGGGAAAATGCCCTCAAGCCCTTTGTGCGCCTGGATGAGGCACGCACCCGGACGGGCAACGTCGGGCTGGGACTCGCCCTAGCAGAAGCCATTGCACGTGCACATGGCGGCTCACTCACGCTTGGGCAATCCACCACCGGCGGATTGGAAGTACGCGTATGCCTGCCGGTTTACCAGCCTGATTCAAACACCTGAAATCCGGATCGACTTTCAGACCCGTCATCCTGCTTGGTTCAGGGTGCGCGTCCAAACAAAGTGCGATACCCCATTAAATTGAAAATCACCATGACAGGTACCGCGATGATTGTCGCGGCCAGTACAAGCTTGAGCGAACCGATTGCCGAGGCTGCATCCCACAAAGTCATGTTATCCAGAATGACAAAGGGAAACATACTGTAGGACAAACCACTCAGCATGCTGACAAATAGCACCAGACACAACACGAAAGGCAACCAGGAGAGGGATCGGTATTTTGGTCGCAGGACGCGGCTCAACAGCATATCGATGCCGACAAAACAGGCCAGCATCAGGAACCAGACAGGTGCTGCCAGAACCAGACTGGTTTTGCTGCTCCATTTATAAAAAATTGCAGGATTTGCCAGACCCAGTGCAATGGATACAGCCACCATCCCAGCTGCCGACCAGCGGATGGCATGACGTGCCCAGCCGATCGCGAGAATCTGGATCGCTCCTTGCACCCTCATCACCAGCCAGCTTGCACCGAGCAAGGCATAAGCAGCTACAGCGCAGACACCAATGAACACACTGAACCAAACCGAAGGGATATCCTGCTGATAACCCATGACAATGTTGGCAAGCAACACACCATGACCAAACGCCGTCAGCACCGAACCCAGCCAGAAAAAATTCATCCAGCGCGAACGTTGTTCGGATGCAGCACGGATCCTGAACTCAAACGCCACACTGCGACACATCACACCAACCAGAATAATCATGACGGGTACGAACAGATGTGCCAGGATCGCACCCCAGGCAAGTGGAAAGGCTGACATGAACAAGCCAATCGATAACAACAACCAGAATTCGTTCGCATCGCGCCATGGACTCAGCACAACCATCATGTGAGCACGCTCAGAGGCCGGCGCTGCGCGCAACAGCAAACCCACCCCGATGTCAAAACCATCAAACATGGCACCACCCAGTATGAGCGCAAACAGCAACGCCATCAGCAGCAAGGGCATCCAGAACGCGGGATCGGTCATCTCAAGCCCAAGTGATCCTGCCAGGCTGCTGATCATATTCTCACCCCGGGTTTGCGCACCGGCACAACACCATAACGCGCGGCATGAAAAAACATTTTTATAAATCCACCCAGCAAAATAGCGTACAGCAGGCCACTTGCCGCGACACCGGCCATCAGAGCGGAGACTCCGGCTGTCGTGAGCAAATCTTCCTGTTTAAGTGTCATCCAGACCATATAAGGGCTGCGTCCAAGCTCACCTAGATTCCAGGCACACACCCACACGCCCGTACCTACCAGACCGGCCCATACCTGGGCGCGCAACAACCAGGGCGGATACTTGCCGGGATCCGTTCCATGCCGCATCCTGATCCAGAGTGTAATGATCATCAGACCCAGCACAAACAGGGTGCCGTAGGCAGCCAGCCGAAGCAGCCAGAACAAAGTTTTCACGGCAGGGAATTCGCCCACGATTGCCTGATCCAGACCCACCCAATACTGATCATCCTGCCTGTTGAGCCAACGGCCGGCAGCAGCCTGCGTCACGATCAGGCCGGCTGATTGCTGGTCGTCGGCACTCGGCCAGCCAACCCAAATCAGATCAGCTTGTGGCCCTGTTTGCCAGTGCCCCATGACCGCAGCCGCTGTAACGGGTTGTTCGCGCGCCAGTAATCTCATATTGCCATCAAGCGCAACCAGCTGCGCAATCGAGGCAATCACAATCACAGCGATTCCCACGCGGTAAGTCTTGCGCTCACTGTCCTCAAGCGGACGGCGGCTCGCCTGCCAGGCCGCCACGGCGATCAGCAGGCAGCCCACCATCAGAAACCCGCCTGCGCCAAACAGCATGGCATACCAGGGCAATGAGGGATTCAGAATCACGCCCAACCAGTCATCAATCTGGTAGAGACCATCTACCAGAGTCGCCCCAGTGGGGGTATGGGTCCATGACTGCAGCACAAGCTCCCAGAAGATCGTCAAGGTCAGACCCACCGCCACCATGCAGACTGAAAAGAGATGCGCGCCTGACGAGACACGGCGCTGACCAAAAAACATGACACCCAGGAATACAGACTTGATGACAAACAACGTAGTGATACCAAACGCGATCAAGGGTCCTGCAACGTTGCCGATACGCTCCATCAGGGGGGGCCAGAGAATCCCGAGTTCGAGCAACACCGGCACAGCAGAAGCAAGCGCCAGAAAAAACACCAGCGCAAAGATCCTGACCCAGAAACGATAGGCAGCCATCCAGGCCGAGTCAGGCGCACGCCAGGACAGGAAACGAAAAACAGACAACAGCCAACCCAGTGCCATTGCTATTGCAGCAAACAGCACATGAAAGTTCAGGCTGAGGGCAAACTGGATTTTTGCCAGTAAAAGTGCGGATATTTCCATGATTTGGGCTAGTGTAGACGGCTCATGGCAAAATGTATCTTTATTAGCCGCCTAAAATCGCCCCGAAAACCGTATGAGTTCTGAATCTGTTACCCCAGTTGCCCCGATTACCACCAATTTTTTGCGCAACATTATTGAATCCGACCTGAATGCCAACCGGTTTTCAGGCAAGCTCTGGGCGGGCAAGCCAGGCACTGCGGCAGTCCAGGCCGGTGGCACCCCCGATCCCGCCAGAATTCGTACGCGATTCCCCCCCGAGCCCAATGGCTATCTGCATATTGGTCACGCCAAAAGCATTTGCCTGAATTTTGGCCTGGCGCGCGACTTCGGTGGCGTGTGTCACATGCGGTTTGACGACACCAACCCCGAAAAAGAAGAACAGGAATATGTCGATGCGATCCTCGATGCCGTCAAATGGCTCGGTTTTGACTGGACAGCGAACAATACAGAACACCTTTACTTTGCGAGTGACTATTTTCCAGTCATGTTCGCCTGCGCCGAAGCACTGATTCAAGCGGGTCACGCCTACGTCGATCAGCAAAGTCCAGAAGAAATGCGTGCCATGCGCGGCACCCTCACCGAACCAGGACGTGATTCATCCTGGCGTTCGCGGCCAGCGGCCGAGTCCCTCCAGTTGTTGCACGAGATGCGCGACGGCAAGCACCCAGATGGCAGCATGGCCCTGCGTGCACGGATTGATATGGCTTCGCCAAACATCAATTTGCGCGACCCTGTGATCTACCGTATTCGCCACGCGACCCATCACCGCACGGGTGACACCTGGTGCGTGTATCCGATGTACGCCTTTGCGCATCCGATCGAAGACGCGCTCGAATGCATCACACACAGCATTTGCACCCTGGAATTCGAAGACCAGCGCCCGTTTTATGACTGGGTACTCAATCGTCTGCAGGAACTTGGACAGGTCGCGACCCCACTACCGCACCAGTATGAGTTTGCCCGCCTGAACATGAGTTATATCGTGACCAGCAAGCGCAAACTCCTGCAGCTGGTCAAAGAGGGCTACGTGAGCGGCTGGGATGATCCCCGCATGCCGACGCTGGTGGGCTTGCGCCGCCGCGGCTATAGTGCAGCGGCGTTACGCCTGTTTTGCGAGCGTACCGGCGTATCAAAAAATAACGCCCGTATTGATTACAGCTTGCTGGATCAGGCGTTGCGAGAGGTTCAAGATCCTGTCGCCCCCCGCTCGGTTGCCATTTTGCATCCCCTGAAACTGGTCATCACCAATTTTTCGGCGCATATGATCGAAACCTGCCAGGCACCACGCAATCCGCATGACCCTGCCGCAGGCATGCGTGAGTTCCCACTGACGCGTGAGCTCTGGATCGAACGTGAAGATTTTGCCGAAGTTCCACCCAAGAAATATTTCCGTCTGTTCCCTGGCAACTCGGTGAGACTGAAATATGGATACGTCATTACGTGCACCGGCTGCGTCAAGGACGAAAACGGTCAGGTCATTGAGGTCCATGCTGAATACAACCCCGAAACAAAGAGCGGCACGCCTGGTTCCGATCTGGTCAAAGTCAAGGGCAATGTGACCTGGATCAGTGCAGCGCATGCAATTCCTGCTGAAATCCGCTTGTATGACCGCTTGTTTTCAGTGCCATTTCCTGATGCGGGGGACAGTGACTTCCTGGCTTGCCTGAACCCAAATTCCGTCGAAGTCATCCAGGGACTACTCGAACCTGGCACCGTTGGCACAGACGCAGTTGTGACGCAATTTGAGCGTCTCGGCTACTTTGTGCCGGACCAGATCGATTCCAAGGCAGAAAAGTTAGTCTTTAACCGCGTCACGACACTCAGGGACACCTGGGCGGCTGGCGCGACCTGAGTTAATATCGCTCCCAATGACAACTGAAACTTCTGCCCTTGATTTTAAAAGCGCCACGCTCTACGCCATCCGCGTAGTGCTGCAGCACGCCGATACCGCAGGGCTGATTGCCGCCCTGCAAAAACGCATGGCAGATGCGGGTGCTTTTTTTGAGAATGAACCAGTTGTGGTTGATGCCAGTCGTGTCGAAGAAACGGTTGACTGGCCCCTGTTGATCAAAGCATTACGCGACCATCGTCTGCCTGTCATTGGCGTCGTTGCCAGCGGCGACAATCTGGCCGCTGCCCAAGCCTGTGGACTGACACTGGTTGACCTGTCTGCGAGCCCTGTGCGCAACGTCACCGAAGCGCAGAGCGCCGCAGTCGTCGCAGAGCCTGTCACAACGGCGATCCCGGCTCCTGTTGCCACCACCGCTTCAGCCGCCTCCACCATGTCGACTGCCGGCAAACCACTACCTGCCCCCGCGTCGCCCACCCTGGTTGTGCGTGGCCCCCTGCGCTCCGGTCAGCGCGTCTACGCGCGCAATAGTGACCTGATCGTGATGGGAGTCGTCAGCCAGGGCGCCGAAGTCATTGCGGATGGCAATATCCATATTTACGGTCCGCTGCGTGGCAAAGCGATGGCAGGAGCGCACGGCGACACTGCTGCACGCATATTTACGACTGGACTGGATGCCGAGCTGGTTGCAATTGCTGGTGTCTACCGCGTGATTGATACAAAATTAACTGCAGACCTGCATCAGCGCCCTGCGATGGTGAGTCTGGAAAAAGATGCGTTACGCATGGCACCACTGGAACAATAATCCAGCTGGTTTTATACGTCATATTCAAAATATTTACTAACTTAAGGATTTGCTCGTCATGACTCGTATTGTGGTGGTGACTTCTGGCAAAGGCGGTGTGGGTAAAACCACCACCAGCGCCAGCTTTTCTTCCGGTCTGGCCATGCGTGGTTTCAAGACTGCCGTCATCGACTTTGACGTCGGTCTGCGTAACCTTGATCTGATCATGGGTTGCGAGCGCCGGGTGGTGTACGACTTTGTCAACGTCATTCAGGGCGAAGCAACCCTGAATCAGGCTTTGATCAAAGACAAGAACCTTGAAAACCTCTTTATCCTGCCTGCCTCGCAGACACGTGACAAAGACGCACTTTCACAGGAAGGCGTTGAGAAGGTCATTAACGATCTCAAGGCCATGGGGTTTGACTACATCGTCTGCGACTCACCTGCGGGCATCGAAACAGGCGCGTTGCTGGCGGCATACTTTGCCGATGATGCACTGGTTGTGACCAATCCCGAAGTCTCCTCGGTCCGTGACTCAGATCGGATTCTCGGAATCCTGGCCTCGAAGTCACGCCGTGCGATCGAAGCAGACGAACCGATCAAAGAGTACCTGTTACTCACACGTTACAACCCAAAGCGGGTTGAAGACGGCGAAATGCTGTCACTTCAGGATATCGAAGATATTCTGCGCATCAAGCTGATTGGTGTGATCCCTGAGTCCGAATCTGTTTTACAGGCATCAAACCAGGGTTTGCCAGCGATTCATATTGATAAGACTGACGTCTCGGAAGCCTACAAGGATGTCGTCTCCCGCTATCTGGGTGAAGAGAAACCCCTGCGCTTTGTCGATTACGAAAAGCCAGGTCTCTTCAAGCGTCTGTTCGGAGGCAAATAATGTCGTTTCTGTCCTTTTTGCTCGGGGAGAAGAAAACTTCTGCCAATGTAGCCAGAGAGCGGCTGCAAATTATTCTGGCGCATGAGCGCGGCGCAGGCAATACCTCGCCAGACTATCTGCCCCAGCTTCAGAAAGAACTGGTTGCCGTGATATCAAAATATGTAAAGATCAATCCTGAAGACATCAAGGTCAGCCTTGACCGGCAGGATAGTCTTGAGGTGCTTGAGGTCAAGATCGAGATGCCGCAACGCTAGGGCCTTAAACTCGAATCAGTCGCCCGTACAAAGCGCAACCTGAAATCAGGTTGCGCTTTTTTTATCTGTATACGACTTGTGCGTCCAATCATGGGACACACATCTTTCACACCCATCCCAGGCTGCTCCATTGCATAGGCCTGAACGAGAGTGGCCAGAATATCTAATCGTATTGATCATCGCCATACCAAGGAAAACCCCTAGCATTCTCTCTTTCAAATTTTAGTAGACCGGTTTATGCTAAATCGATGATCTACACAACAAACGCCCAGAACCTTGAGGTTCAGCCTCCAAACACAAAGCTGAGAAGCGCTCGCAAAGACAATAGTTTGTCACGCCTGATTCGTGCGGGAACAGAAATGCTCTGCGAACAAAGCTATGCCTCCATGGGAGTGGACAGCGTGCTCTTGCGCGCAGGACTCTCCAAGGGCTCTTTTTATCATTTCTTCCCGAGCAAAGAAAATTTTTGCCTCCAAGTGATTACTCACTATGCAGACTACTTCAACCAAAAACTAGACCGCATACTGAGCCATACGGAGGTATCACCGCTAGAACGACTGAGCCTTTACGTTCAAGAGGGAATTGAAGGCGTAGAACGTTTTGAGTTCAGGCGGGGCTGTTTAATCGGCAATTTAAGTCAAGAGCTTGGTGCCAGTCATCAAGTCTTCGGGTCTGAGTTGGAAAAGATATTTCAAGGCTGGCAGGATCGCGTGGCTCGCTGCCTGCAGCAGGCGGTCGAAGCAGGCGAACTCAACGCATCCACCGACACACAGGATTTAGCAGAGTTTTTTTGGATGGGATGGGAAGGTGCCCTGATTCGCGTCAAAGTCCTGAAGTCCACAGCGCCAATCAAACGATTCGCAAATCAGTTCTTCAAGATATTGCCTAAACCCACTCCAGAAATAAGGCATTCAACAGCATGAATATTGCCCATCCTTTTTTGACACGGGCAATTAGCCATCCGCATTTACAGGCGCTGACCAGCTCACAGGGCTCCCTGTCCTTTGGCGAACTGGCTCAGCGCGTTTACGGCCTGGCTGGCGGATTAATAAAAAATCTGGGACTCACTCCTGGTACGCGCGTCCTGCTATGGATGGAGAATCGCAATGAGTTTTTAGAAATTTTACTGGCAACTTGGACTGCAGGCCTGTGTGCTGTGCCTGTCAACGCAAAGCTTCATCCCCGCGAAGTCGCACCTATCGTGCTCGACTCCGGGGCGAGCATCATTTTTACAAGTGCATCCTTGCATGCGGGACTTGTCGAGGCACTCAGTGCTATACCTGGTTCAAGGCAAATCATTGTGGTGGATGAGGACAGCTATCAAGCGCTCACCCGATCACCAGCTGTTCGATGTACTGCAATGGAGCCGACAGATCTAGCCTGGATTTTTTATACCAGTGGCACAACTGGGATACCAAAAGGCGCCATGTTGACGCATCGAAATCTGATGACAATGTGTCTGCAGTATTACGCCGATATCGATCATGTTCTGCCTGGACAAACCATGTTCCACGCCGCAGCACTTTCCCACGGCTCAGGACTGTATGCGTTGCCACATTTGTTTAGCGGTGGACACCAGGTGATTGAAACAGGCTTTGAGACAGATATTGTCTTTGAAGCCTTACAACGTTATCCCGATGTCTCCATGTTTGCTGCTCCGACCATGCTGTCCAGACTGGTGCGCTCTGCAGCAGGTGTGACAAATCCAGCGGGCAACTTGATCACAGCCTATTATGGTGGTGGTCCCATGTACGTCAGCGACCTGTTAAAAACACTTGATCTGTTTGGCCCCAGACTCTTTCAGGTCTATGGTCAGGGCGAAAGCCCGATGACCATCACAGGTCTGTCAAAATTTGATCACCAAGGCTCAAGAGACGCAGCCCACCTGGCACGGCTTGCCTCCTGCGGGACAGCGAGAACAGGGGTTGAGGTCAAAGTTGTCAATGAAGAGGGTCTAGACGTTCAAACCGGCGAGCTAGGGGAAATTGTCACGCGCAGCGATACTTGCATGCCCGGCTACTGGAACAATGAAAAAGCCACTACCTCAACCATCAGAGACGGCTGGCTCTGGACTGGCGATATCGGCGTGCTCGACGATAAAGGGTATCTCACGCTGCGGGATCGCTCAAAAGACATGATCATTCGTGGTGGGAGCAATATTTATCCACGCGAAATCGAAGAGGTTTTACTCAGGCACCCCGCGATCGTGGAAGTATCCGTTGTGGGTCGTGAGAACGAGGACCTCGGAGAGGAGCCGGTCGCCTTTGTTGTCGTCAAATCCGGGATGACGGTTACGACCGACGAAATGGACAATATGTGTCTCGAAAACATGGCGCGTTTTAAACGCCCTCGTGAATATTTTATGGCTGAGAGTTTGCCAAAAAATAATTACGGCAAAATTCTCAAAACAGAATTACGCAAACAACTCGTAAAAGGGAACTCGTAATGCGCAACGTTTACGTAGCAGGTGTGGGGTCCACAACCTTTGGCAAGCATATTGCAACACCTATCGAA
>CANCOC010000093.1 GCA_947379755.1 Alcaligenaceae bacterium
GCTTCAAGTTCAATCGCTTGTTCGAGCATGAACGGCCCGACCTGAGTACGGCGTAATGCGGACAAATGTCCAAAACAGCCAAGAACACGACCAATATCCTGAGCAAGCGTACGGATATATGTTCCCTTGGTGCACTGGACCTGAACTACAGCATGCATCGGTGTGAAACTTAACAATTCGAGCTGACGGATTGTGATTTCACGCGGTGCACGCTCTAAAACGATGCCTTGCCTGGCGTATTCATACAGCGGCTTACCATCACGCTTTAATGCCGACACCATTGGCGGTATCTGCAACTGCGTGCCTAAAAATGTCAACAAGACTTCTTCAAGCCTGTCTTGCGTCACACCTGCAAACCCCTCAGGGGCCTGACTGACCACTACACCGGTCAAGTCGCCTGAATCGGTTTCCTGGCCAAATGCAATCGTGGCGCAATACCCTTTGTCAGCATTGAGCATCGCACCAGAAATCTTGGTCGCACGCCCCATGCAACACACCAGTAGTCCGGTGGCAAAAGGATCAAGTGTTCCTGTATGACCTGCTTTTTGGGCATCCATAGCACGTCTGGCCCGCTGCAAAGCGTGATTACTCGATAAACCTACGGGTTTATCGAGCAACAACACTCCATCGAGCACACGCCCGCGTCGCTTAGCCATCGTCAGATTTCCAGAATGAGACGATAGCCTTACGGCTTGTCTGCAGGCTCGTCGGGGACGCCGGCATATTGACCTGGCAGGTTAGCCTGATCGATCAGTGCAGACATCGCAATGCCGTGCTTGAGTTGCGGGTCATGAAAAAAGTGCAAAGTCGGAACCGTGTGGATATGCAAAAGTTTATAAAGCAAGGAATGAAACCAGCCAGCTTTTTCGTTCAGCAGACTGGCAGCGACTCCGGCTTCTGCACCGAGCACGGTGAAGTAAATTTTGGCGTGGGCGTAGTCAGCAGTCAGTTCAATACCCGATAAGGTAATCAACCCTGCACGACTCATATCTATTTCGCGCTGAATGATGATGGCCAGATCCTTGAGGATCTGGTCAGCCAGCCTTAGATTACGGCCGGGCGCGGTTTTTTGTTTATGACGACTCATCTGATCATTTAGAGTGAGCGAGCCACTTCTTTGATTTCAAAAATTTCAAGCTGATCGCCAACTTGCAAGTCATTGTTGTTGCGTAAAGTGATACCGCAATCAAAGCCTGACTTGACCTCTTTGACATCATCCTTGAATCGGCGCAGCGAATCAATCCAGCCTGTCCAGTGAACCACATTGCCACGTAACAGACGGACTTGTGAATCACGGCGCACCAGACCTTCGGTGACCATACAACCAGCGATCGTTCCGATACGTGAAATCGTGTAGACCTCGCGAATATCAACCAGACCAATGATTTCTTCGCGCTTCTCTGGAGACAACATACCAGACATGGCAAGTTTAACTTCATCGACAGCGTCATAAATGATGTTGTAGTAGCGAATATCAACGCCATTGGATTCTGCAAGTTTCTTGGTGCTCGCGTCAGCACGGACGTTAAATCCGATAATGACTGCCCCAGAAGCGATACCAAGGTTCACGTCACTTTCAGAAATCCCACCAACCGCTGCGTGGACAACCTGTACACGCACCTCATCTGTTGAGAGCTTGACCAGTGAGTTCACCAATGCTTCTTGTGAACCTTGAACATCAGTCTTGACAATCAGAGAAAGGGTTTGTGCACCTTCGGTGATCGTGTCGAACATTGACTCAAGTTTGGCGGCCTGTTGACGTGCAAGTTTGACGTCGCGGAACTTACCTTGACGGAACAATGCGATTTCACGTGCTTTGCGTTCGTCAGCAAGCGTCATCATTTCGTCGCCAGCAGCTGGTACTTCAGTCAAACCCTGAATTTCAACTGGAATCGATGGGCCAGCTGACTGAATGGGTTTGCCATTTTCGTCCAGCATGGCGCGCACGCGGCCGTAACTTGCACCAGCGAGCACGACATCACCACGACGCAGAGTACCGCTTTGAACAAGAATCGTTGCAACAGGACCGCGACCCTTATCCAGACGCGCTTCGATGACGATGCCTTTAGCAGGCGCTTCGACCGCAGCTTTCAATTCAAGCACTTCTGCCTGAAGCAAAACGTTTTCAATCAGGGCTTCGATGCCTTCACCCGTTTTAGCGGAGACAGACACGAATGGCACATCACCACCGTATTCTTCTGGCACAACTTCTTCTACAACCAGTTCTTGCTTAACACGCTCGGGATTTGCACCGGGCTTGTCAATCTTGTTGACAGCAACCACCAGAGGCACACCCGCTGCTTTCGCATGGTGAATCGCTTCGCGGGTTTGTGGCATCACGCCATCATCCGCAGCAACGACCAGAATCACAATATCGGTCGCTTTGGCACCACGCGCACGCATCGCCGTAAACGCTTCGTGTCCAGGTGTATCCAGGAAGGTCACCATGCCACGTTCTGTTTCGACGTGATAGGCACCGATGTGCTGTGTAATCCCGCCCGCTTCACCTGATGCGACCTTGGCACGACGAATGTAGTCGAGCAGTGAGGTCTTACCGTGGTCAACGTGACCCATCACGGTCACAACTGGAGCACGCGGCAACAGCTGGATATCTTCGTGAGGAGCTTCTTCGTCGAGGAAGGCTTCAGGATCATCAAGTTTGGCTGCAATGGCCTTGTGGCCGAGTTCTTCGACGACGATCATTGCAGTTTCCTGATCAAGAACCTGATTGATCGTGACCATCTGACCTAACTTCATCAGATGCTTGATCACTTCACCGGCCTTGACAGACATTTTGTGTGCCAGATCGGCCACACTGATTGTCTCTGGCACATGAATTTCACGTGCAATAAATTCTATTGGAGCAGGTTCGCGACGGTCCTGAGTCTGAGCGGTGTTAGAACCACGTCCACCCTTTTTACCGCCAGCTTTACCTTTGCCTCCCGCACGCCAGCCATCACGACCCGGTGCAGCTGGTGCATCGCGTTTTTCTGCTGGTTTTTTGCGTGAAGCATCATCAGACCAGGTCGACGAAACCTCTCCGGACTTAATGACTTTCTTACCTGCAGCATCGGTTGTAGCAGCCGCAGGCTTTGCACCTTTGGCTGGTGTGCCAGCAGGCTTATGCAGAGTACCTGTAATTGGAGCGGCTTCGGGCTCAACAACTTTAATGACCTTGCGCGGACGGTTCAGCATGTCGCGCAGCGCTGCAGCTTCAGCCTCAGAGGCACGACGCGCTTCATCACGTACGGCACCTTCGACAACCGGCGCATAGACAGGTGGCGCAGCACGGCCACGTACAGCTTTAAATGGCTGCTTCAGATCGATCACAACAGCTGGAGCAACAACCGCAGCTGCGGGTGCAGGAACAGCCTCGGCAGACGCAGGCATTTCGACAGCTGGAGCAACGCTTGGGATCACCTCGGCAACGACAGGCTCTGATACCGTTTCAGCAACAGTGGGTAGAACCGGCTCTACTGGAGCGACAACTTCTGGAGCCGCCTGGACCACAGCAGGTGCAACAGCCTCGACAACTTCTGGAGCAGCCTGAACTGGCTCCTGAGCAACGGGCTCTTGCACAACCGGAGCAACCTCGACAACAGCAGGCCCGGATACAGGCTGGGTTTCAGCAACCACAGCATCCACAGGCGCCTGTACTTCTTCGGCTGGCACAGCGGACTGGACGGTTTCTGCAACAATTTGATCAGGCTGATTCTGGCCATGCACGACGTCCGAATCAATTTGATCCGATGCAGACTGTTCGTTTGAATCTGACGCAGACAATTCACCTGCTTCTGGTGTGTCACGCTTGACAAAGACCCGCTTTTTGCGAACCTCGACCTGAATCGTTCTGGAACGACCTGCACCATCTGCCTGGCGAATTTCGGAAGTCTGGCGGCGAGTCAGCGTAATTTTCTTACCCTCAGTCGCACCATGTGATCGGCGCAAAGACTCAAGAAGCCTGGCTTTATCGCTGTCCGTGACATTGTCTTCCACCGAATTGAGTTCGACACCGGCCACGCGCAGCTGTTCTAGCAGCACATTGGAAGGCATTTTCAGTTCGATGGCAAACTGGGCGACTGTATTACTGGACATTAGGCTCTCTCTTACCTTTTTACAACGTTACAACTTCAAGCAGATCAATAACCAGAAGGTTTATTTCTCTTCAAACCAATGCGCACGCGCGGCCATAATGAACGTGCTTGCGGCGTGTTCATCAATACCGGCCATTTCGGCAAGCTCATCGGTCGCGAGCTCAGCCAACTCATCACGTGTTGTCACCTGAGCTGACGCAAGCTTGGCAACCAGTTCAGGCGTCATGCCCTCCAGGCTAGCCAGATCCTGCGCTGTTTCGACGCGCTCTTCTTGAGCGATCGCCTCGGTCAGCAACGCATTACGCGCACGTGTACGCAGCTCGTTAATCGTGTCTTCGTCAAATGCTTCAATTTCGAGCAATTCCTGCATCGGAACGTAAGCAATTTCTTCGAGACCCGTAAAACCTTCATCAATCAGGATATCAGCGACTTCTTCATCAACATCCAGACGGCTGGTGAATGTTGCACGCAACTGGGCGCGCTCAACTTCCTGACGACTCTGACTTTCTTCAGGCGTCATGATGTTGATTTGCCAGCCCGTCAGATCCGAGGCGAGACGCACGTTCTGTCCTTTAGACCCGATTGCCTTTGGAAGGTTCTCTTCATCGACAACTACGTCCATGGCATGACGATCTTCGTCGACCACGATAGATTCAACGTTTGCAGGAGCCAGCGCACCAATCACAAACTGGGCGGGATCTTCAGACCACAAAACGATATCGACCTGCTCACCACCCAGCTCATTACGGACAGCGGTCACACGCGAACCGCGCATGCCCACACACGTACCAATAGGATCAATGCGCTTGTCATAGGCAACAACGGCAATCTTGGCACGCACACCAGGATCTCGCGCAGCGCCTTTAATCTCGAGCAGACCCTGTTCGATTTCAGGCACTTCATTTTCGAACAGTTGCTGAATGAACTCAGGGGCTGTACGCGAAAGTATGACCTGCTGGCCACGTGCGGTCCGGTCAATTTTCAAAACCCAGGCACGGACACGATCGCCCACGCGCAAGTTTTCTTTGGGAATCATTTCACTGCGTGGCAAACGGGCTTCGATTTTGCCAGTTTCGACAATGACATCGCCCTTGTCCATACGCTTGATCGAGCCAGAAACGATGGTCTCGCCACGATCCAGAAAGTCATTGAGGATCTGTTCACGCTCGGCATCACGGATGCGCTGGAGAATCGCCTGCTTGGCCGCCTGGGCGCCAATGCGACCAAATTCAATTGGCTCAAGAGCCTCTTCAATGTACTCGCCGACTTCGATATCAGAAACGATTTCCTGAGCATCGGACAACATTTCCTGTTGATCTGGCTCTTGCAGACCGGCTTCGTCAGGCACAACCAGCCAACGCCGGAAACCCTCATGATCACCAGACATGCGATCGACAGAGACGCGAATATCCGCATCTTCCTTGAAGCGTTTTTTCATTGCAGATGCGAGTGCACCCTCAAGTGCATCGAATACCACATCACGCGTGACGTTTTTTTCACGCGCTAAGGCGTCTACCAACAGAAGAATTTCGCGACTCATCGCTTTATGCCCTTGAAATCCAGAACGGGGTCCAGCTTTGCGCGCTCAACGTCCGGAAACGTGAAAACGACCTGCTGGGTCTCGCCTTTTTTTGCCTCAAACTCGATACTGAAACGCTCAAACTGCGCCTCAGGATCCGCGGTACCAGATTCTGGCGCTACACCAGCCAGTACACCCGAAAAAACTTTACGACCATTTACTGCTTCACACAACTTGATCTCAACGCGCTCACCAACAAACCGTTGGAAATCGGCAAGCTTTTTGAGTGGGCGATCAACACCGGGCGACCCAACCTCGAGACGACGATAGTCAATATTCTCTACTTCAAAAACATGAGACAACTGACGCGAGACCTGCTCGCAGTCCTCAATGCGTACACCTTCGACACGATCAATCGTTACCCGGATCAAACCCAGCGCAGCGCGCTCGATATCAACCAGCTCGACGTCCAGCGACGAAAGTGCTTCTTGCGAAAGAATAAAAAGATCAGCCATACACTCAAAAAAAATGGGCTGAAAGACAGCCCATTTATCAATAACTTGTTTATCAAATTTCAAGTACGGGGGTTATATGCTCAAGACTACAGTACTGACCGGCAACAACCACGTCAATCCCAACCAGGCATCCAACCCCTGCGACTCAAAACCAAACTCACCCTGAATCAAGCGCAGGCCACGCACATGTTTGAATGCTGCGATAAACATGGGCCGACACACAGCACTTTAAACTAGCGTTCCTAACACTAACCTATCGATTCAAAGAAAGATTAGCCTCACATTCTAGCACAGGATTGACAAAAAAGTCTTGTCTTACCAACGATTTACGTCAAGCCCCACAAAAAAGAGGCCCTATCTTCCCCCGCGTGGTGACTTGGTAAATCCAAGGCGTGACTCATGTGCCGAGGCACCGCTTGGTTGCCAGTCATCGCCTCGCGGACCTGACTTAGGCTTTGAAGGCTTACCCGCGGGTCTGGGACGCGGGGTTCCGGTTCCGGCAGCCGAACGCGGAGTGCCCGTACCGGTTCCAGCACCCTGCCTGCCCGGACCTCTCGGACCCGCTGGACGAGGCGCACGCCCTGTACCACCATTGGGACCCTGAGGACCAGCGCTGCGCGGCGCTCTGGACTGGGGCTGCCCACCAGCGCCCATATCGCCTGCCTGACCATGCTGCTCAGCACCTGGTGCGGAGCGGGGGGGGCGTGCGCCCGGACCACCCTGCTTGGCATAGCCAGCTCTCGCACCGGCCGGCCGTCCCTGGCCCGAACGATTCTGGGCTGGCCTGCCCTCTCCCGTCGCCGCATGACCTGCTGCGCCCTGTGCTGGGCGACCCTGTCCCTGGCCAGGACGACCCTGACCGGGACGACCCTGACCGGGACGACCCTGCCCAGGACGTCCTGCTCCTGGACGACCCTGCCCAGGCCTTCCAGCAGGTGCGGCACCTCGCCCACCACGGGCTGCGCCCTGACCCTGCGGATGACCATTGGCGTAGCCACCACCGACGGTCATGACGGTTGGTGCAGACTCCGAAGGATGCGTATACGCGGCTGGTTTGCCCATCCGTCCGCCTTGAATACTGCCTCGGCGTCCGACCCGTGCACCGTTGGTGCCGTTTTGCTCCATGGTGCCAAAGCCGGGTGGCAAGGCACTATCGTGAGACGCAGGCTGGCGCGGACCACGCGCCCGGCCATCTCCGCCTTCTTCTTCATCACGCAGCAAACCGACCTGAATCATGAGTGCAGAAACAATTTTGGGATCCAACTCTTCCCAACGGCCGCGACGCAGTGTAGTGGGCAGCACAATGTCACCGAACCGGGTACGAATCAAACGACTGACTGTCAGACCGATTGATTCAAACATCCGGCGCACCTCGCGGTTACGACCCTCGTTGAGCGTCACGCGGTACCAGCGATTACTCCCTTCGCCCCCGATGAACTCAACCATGCCAAAGTTGGCGGGACCATCTTCAAGCATGACGCCTTCAATCAGCTTCTGACGTTGTTCAGGACCGAGTTCGCCCAGCACGCGCACAGCGTATTCACGCTCGTTGCCGTAGCGCGGATGCAATAAGCGATTCGTCAAGTCACCCGAAGTCGTCAGGATCAGCAATCCTTCCGTGTTCAGGTCAAGGCGCCCAATTGACAACCATTTACCCACTTTCATTTTCGGCAAACGCGCAAATACATTTGCACGACCACCGGGATCATCATGACTGACGATTTCTCCTGCGGGCTTGTGATAAAGGATGACGCGTGGAGGTTTACGCGTGTTCGTACGTGTGACAGGCTTGCCGTTGACACGTACCGTATCATTTTCGCCAACACGCTGCCCGATGTGGGCCGGCTCCCCATTCACCGAAACGCGACCGGCAATAATGAGCTCTTCCATTTCGCGACGTGACCCGACGCCTGCGTCGGCAAGCACTTTGTGCAGCTTGGGCATCAGCAAATCGCTGGTGAGGTACTTATTGAGTCGCTGCTCACTGCGATCCGTGCTGGTCAGATAGGACAAGGCCTGTTCGGCTTCTTTTTCGGCAGCAACCGGATCTCCAAAATCGACCATCTCATCAGCCTCACTCACATCGATCATCTGGACTTTCATTTCCTGATGCTGAACGTGTGACGATGTTGACTCAGGCGCATCGGTCGAATCACTGCGACGACGTCTGAATGGTGTGCGCAACTTGCGCCCGCCACGCGGCTTGACCGGTGAAGCTGCTGCTTGAGGCTGTTCGGAATAACCGGAAGGCTCAGCAGCCTTAAGCTCCGCAGGTACATGCTGCTCAACAGTTGGCTGCTCAGCAATGGGTTGCGCAGTAATAGGTTGCTCAACGCTGACTTTGGCCGGTGCGCGTGGCTTACGCGGAGCACGCGGCTTGGCTGGAGCAGCCGATGCCTGAGGCTGGTCGGAATGTTCCACACCCTTTACATCCGCCGCAGCCTGCGCCTCTGCGAGGGGTTGTGCGGCGCTGGCCTTGGCGGATGCGCGCGGCTTGCGCGGAGCACGCGGCTTGGCTGGAGCAGCTGCTGCCTGAGGCTGATCGGAATGATCTGCACCTGCAGAGGACTGATGATCAGCGATGGGTTGTTCTGGGTTGGTATTGGTCACTTGGACTCCGGATTAAACGCGTTGGGTTGCACAGGCGACTCTGCCGTCTCGTGCGAATCTGTGGGTGCGCGCAATGGCGCGCGTATGTCATCTGTTTCGTCTGGCTCTTCTTCTGAATCCTGTTGCGAAGACTCGACTTCTTCTACTGAAATGTTTTCTTCTGATGAAATATTTTCTTCTGATGAAATATTTTCTTCTACTGAAATACTTTCTTCTGAAATGCCTTGCCCCTGCGCAGTCACGCTTTGCGTCTCGTCCAGCGACGCTTGATCGATCTGGACAACGGAGGGAACTACATCAACAGCCTCTTCAATCAAACTGCCCTGACCTTCGTCGATACCACCCGGGCCAATCGCTCCCAAACCACCTACTGGCAAAGCCTGTAAGGTTTCAGCAATGTCGATCGAACCCAGGGCAGGCAATTCATCGAGCGCACGCAGCCCGAGATCATCGAGAAACTGGCGCGTTGTACCGAGCAATCCCGGGCGCCCAGGGCCGTCACGATGTCCGATCACTTCGATCCAGCCACGATCTTCGAGCGTCTTGATAATCTGGGAGGAAACAGTGACTCCGCGTATATCTTCAATATCACCGCGGGTAACAGGCTGGCGCCAGGAAATAATCGCGAGAGTTTCCATCACCGCACGGGAGTATTTTGGCACGCGTTCGGGATTCAGGCGTTCCAGGTAGCGCTGCATGGACTCCCGGCTCTGAAAGCGCCACCCGCTGGCCAGCTCAACAAGCTCCATTCCGCGATCGAGCCAGGACTGCTGTAATGCTTCAAGCATCTGCTTGATCTGATCATTCGAAAAGGTCTCTTCATCAAAAAGTTTATGCAACTCTGAGACAGGCATAGGAGAAGCTGCGCATAAGAGCGCGGCTTCAAGCACTAAATTAGCTTCGTGATCATTCATAAACGTCATATTTCCTTAAATCACACCGTCAACTTGTTTCGGATCGTGGAATGCGGTATACTTCTTTTCATCAGACGCGGGGTGGAGCAGTCTGGCAGCTCGTCGGGCTCATAACCCGAAGGTCGTAGGTTCAAATCCTGCCCCCGC
>CANCOC010000094.1 GCA_947379755.1 Alcaligenaceae bacterium
GTCCGATTGCCAAGCCAGATGCCAAACCGCTTGCGCAAGCCTTTGTCAATTACCTGTTAACACCTGAAGTTCAGGAAAAAATGGGAACAGCCTATGGCTATGGACCGGTCAACAAAAAAGCAGTCATCAAAGATGATCCAAACGTCCCAATGCCAATTGGCCAGCGTGCTGCAGACCTGATTGTTGTTGACTGGGACACCATCAATAACAATCGTGAAGCCTGGAACAAGCGCTGGACCCGAGAAATCGAACGCTGAGCGAGTTGTATCCCCTGACCACAATACGATTGAGCTTGCTGGAGTTTGAATGAGTTACCTTGTCCTGAATGGCCTGACCAAGCGGTATGGTTCGCAAGCGGCAGTTGATAACCTGAGTCTGACGATCAGTCAGGGTGAGTTTGTCTCGCTGCTTGGACCTTCGGGCTGTGGCAAGACGACGACCCTGCAGATGATTGCAGGGTTTGTCGAACCTACCTCAGGCAGCATCGAGCTGAATGGACGGAATTTGAACAGGGTTCCTGCCAATAAGCGTGGTCTGGGAATTGTCTTTCAAAACTATGCCTTGTTCCCCCACATGACTGCGGCACAAAACGTGGCCTTTGGTCTGGAGATGCAAGGCGTTGCAAAAGCCGAATGTGCCGACCGTGTGGCAGATACCCTCAGGCTTGTTGGCCTGGGGCATCTGGCGGATCGCTACCCTGCACGGATGTCCGGCGGTCAGCAGCAGCGCGTTGCGCTGGCGCGTGCCCTGGTGATCAAGCCCGCTGTGTTGCTGCTTGATGAGCCCTTATCCAATCTGGACGCAAAATTGCGCGAAGAAATGCAGCTTGAGTTGCGCAGCATTCAACGCACCCTGGGCACCACAACGGTACTGGTCACGCACGATCAATCCGAAGCGCTCGCATTGTCAGACCGTATTGTCGTGATGAATCAAGGCAGGGTTGAGCAGATCGCCGAACCCTTTGCTGCATATGAAGAACCGAGCTCTGAGTTTGTCGGTGGCTTTTTGGGCAAGGCCAATATATTCCAGGTTGAACCAGATGTCTCTGGCGTGCACGCCGCAGTTCGCATCGCCGAGGCAATTGTTCCGCTCGAGGGTCTTGCGATGCCGAGCGGTCGTGTGATTGTCCGTCCGGAAAAAATCCTGTTTTCTGATGCGCATGTTTCAGCGTTGCCTGGCAAGATGAAGACCCGGGTGTTCCAGGGCAATCACTGGCTGTGTCAGGTACAGACCTCGGTGGGCGATGTGTTGGTGATTCGCCAGAATGACGGAGTGCCTGTCCCGCCAGAAGGCAGTGCCGTGCACTTGCGCTGGCGCGCGCAGGACATGCGCGCCCTCAGATCTTCACTCTGAGCGCGGCCAGATGATGCTTCGACCCTCCCAAACGCCATGGCTGCTCAGTGCGCCAGCACTGATCTTGTATGCGACATTTTTGATCGCGCCTCTTACAAGTGTTTTACTGATCAGCTTTAACAACTTCGAATTTTATGGTGGTATCCAGTCATCGTTCACGCTTAAGAATTACATTGAAATTCTGACCGATAGTTACTACTACGAAGTGTTTGCGCGCACCTTTGGTGTGGCATTGCTTGTTACGCTGGCCTGTGTCATTTTTGGTACATCAGAAGCTTACATCCTGTCCCGGATGCGCAACCCATGGAAAGGCATCTTTCTGATGGTGATTCTGGGACCTTTGCTGATTTCAGTGGTGGTGCGCACGCTTGGGTGGGCCCTGTTATTTGGTTCGACAGGCCTGATCAGCCAGGCACTGCAGGCGCTTGGCCTGGCATCCGGACCTGTCAATCTGATGTATACAAACCTGGGGGTTGGCATTGCGCTGACCCATGTCATGGTGCCCTTCATGGTGATCTCTGTCTGGGCGTCCTTGCAGCGCATCAACCCCTCCACTGAGGCGGCGGCCTTGTCCCTGGGTGCCAGCCAGTTCACTGTGATTCGCCGGGTCATTGTCCCGCAAGTGATGCCAGGCATCCTGTCTGGTGCCATCATGGTGTTTGCGATGTCAGCCAGTGCCTTTGCCACGCCAGCCATTGTCGGCGGGCGCAGGCTCAAGACAGTGGCGACTGCTGCCTATGACGAGTTTCTGAATACGCTGAACTGGCCGCTGGGTTCGGCGCTGGCGGTCTTGCTCCTGATCGCAACAGTCGTAGTGCTGATTTCAACAAACCGATTGATCGAAAAACGCTACGGCGCGGTCTTTAACTAAAGGGGCTGCGAAAAAAATGTATCTGCGCAATGGTCCGATTGGTTTAGCATTTCACACATTATTCATCCTGTTCATTCTTGCTCCGATCGTCATGGTCTGTGCAGTTGCGTTTACGGGAGAAGGCTTTATTTCCCTGCCCTCCAACGGGCTCTCGTTACGTTGGTTCCGCGCCATCCTGGACAACCAGCGCTTTATTGATGCGTTCATATTCAGTCTGGGTCTGGGATTTTTGTCTGCGACATTTGCCATCATGCTGGCTGTACCTTCTGCGCTTGCGCTCGCGCGTTTCAGATTTCCCGGACGCGAAGCTTTGATGGCTTTTTTTCTGTCACCGCTGATGATTCCTCACATCGTGCTGGGACTTGCCTTTTTGAAGTTCTTTACCAGCGTGGGTGTTTCCGGGACCTATTCAGGCCTGGTCATTGCGCACATCATTATCGTCATGCCCTATGCCCTGCGCCTGGTGTTGTCCTCCGCAACAGGATTAGATCCCTCGCTTGAACGTGCAGCCTTATCGCTGGGCGCTTCGCCCTGGATTACTTTTCGACGCATTGTCTTGCCACTGATCATGCCGGGTGTCGTCAGTGGGTGGGTGATCGCCTTCATTACAAGTTTTGATGAACTGACGATGTCGATCTTTATTGCCTCGCCATCGACTACGACACTTCCCGTGCGGATATTCCTGCATATTGAAGACACGATTGATCCATTGGTGACAGCCGTGTCCGCGGCATTGATTTATATGACGATCATTGCGATTTTTATTCTTGATCGTGCAGTCGGACTCGAAAAACTTTTTGTAGGAAAAGGACGCGCATGAGCGGTACATCAGACGATAAGAATGAGTTGGGCACGTTGCCTTCACCACGCCCGCGCAACCACAAAGGTGTGTACGACGCCCTGGTCATCGGTGGTGGCCTGGTTGGCTCTGCCATTGCCTTTGGCTTGAGGCAAAAAGTTGACCATGTCGCGGTACTCGACGAGGGCGATATCGCCTTTCGGGCCTCGCGCGGGAATTTCGGGCTGGTCTGGGTGCAAAGCAAGGGCATGGGCATGCCTGCCTACGGTCAATGGACGATGTCCTCACAACAGCTGTGGCCAGAGCTCGCAGAGCGCCTGCATGCGATCACCGGTCTCGATGTCGGTCTCGAACAGCGCGGCGGTTTGCATGCTGTGCTGACAGAGCAGGAATATGAAGAGCGCATCAAGTTCATGACGACATTGCTGTCTCAGCCAGGCATGGTGCAATATGACTGGAAAATGCTTGACCGCAAAGAACTGGCGGATCTGGTACCCGGCATTGGACCCGAGGTGCGCGGTGCAACCTGGACCTCGGTGGATGGCGTGGCCAACCCCCTAAAGATGTTGCGTGCCTTGCACACCGCCTTTGATCGCCAGAAAGTTGATTACCTGCCTCTGCACCCTGTGGGCAATATCGAACAAAAAAATGGCGTATTCCACATGACCACCCCCCATGGTGTGATCCAGGCACACAAAGTGGTGCTGGCTTCTGGCTTGAATAATCAAAAACTAGGTGAAAAAGTCGGCCTGTCGATTCCCGTGCGTCCACAGCGTGGGCAGATTGTCGTGCTCGAACGCACGCGGCGCATATTGAACACGCCCTTTAGCACTTTGCGACAAATGGACGAAGGCACATGGCTCATTGGCGATTCACAAGAAGAAGCCGGTTATGTCGATGGCATTGTGGGTTTGCCGGTACTGGCCACGCTGGCTGATCGTGCTGTTCGCACTATGCCTGCTTTGAAAGAGGTACGTGTGGTGCGATCCTGGTCTGCCTTGCGCGTCATGTCCAAAGATGGTTTTCCGATTTATGAGCAATCTGTGAGTCATCCTGGCGCGTTTGTTGCGACCTGTCACAGCGGCGTGACGCTTGCCGCTGCACACGCGTTGCGTATTGCTCCCATGGTGATTGAGGGCGCTCTGCCCGAAGTCCTGTCCCCATTTTCGACCCGGAGGTTCCATGTTCAACAGGCTGCCTGAAGCACAGCAGGCCCTAGCACAACGACCCATTGACATCACCATCAATGGCATAGCTGTGCAGTGTCGCGAAGGTGACAGCGTTGCTGCAGTCCTGATCGCAGCAGGCATATATGAATGTCGTGATACTGCCGTCAAAGAAGTCCCGAGGGGACCATTCTGCATGATGGGTGTTTGCTACGACTGCCTGGTCATGATTGATGGCCAGCCAAATCAACAAGGATGTATGACGCAAGTGCGAAGCGGGATGCAGATTGAACGTCAGCAAGGCGCGCGCGAGGTTCAATCATGATTGATATCAAACAATGCGAATTGCTCGTGGTCGGTGCAGGCCCCGCAGGTCTTGCTGCTGCCACCACGGCGGCACAGTTGGGCATTCAGACGATCCTGCTTGATGAGCAGCCAGCGCCCGGCGGGCAGATCTATCGTGCCATTACAACGACACCGGTGCGTGACCGTGCCGTCCTAGGTCTTGACTACTGGCATGGCGCATCCCTGATCGACCCTTTTAAACAGTCTGGTGCGCAGTATGAGCCGGGTGCAACCGTCTGGGCCGTTGCACAAAGAACTGCGCCAGAGTCCGTAGAGGGATTTGAAGTTGGCTATTCCGTGGCGGGTCAGGCCCACATGCTGCATGCCAGACATATATTGCTGGCAACCGGTGCCCAGGAGCGTCCGTTCCCGATTCCAGGCTGGACATTGCCCGGGGTCATCACCGCAGGTGCCGGACAGGTTTTGTTAAAGTCCTCAGGCCTCGTTCCAGGTCAGCGAACCGTGCTGGCGGGTTGTGGTCCCTTGCTGTATCTGGTGGCCTGGCAATACCTGAATGCAGGTGTCAAAGTCGATGCCATATTAGAAACAACCCCACCCGGGCGCTGGACAAAAGCCTTGCCGCACGTGTGGGGCTTCCTGCGGTCACCCTATCTGATGAAAGGCCTCAAGCTGGTGCTTGAGGTCCAGGCCAAAATTAAAATCATTCAAGGCGTCACGGCGATCGAGGCGCTGGGTGATGGCAAGCTTGAGCGCGTGCGCTACACCTCTGCAGGCAAGACAGAGACGATGGTTGTTGAGCAGCTCATGCTGCACCAGGGTGTCATTCCAAACATCAACCTCGCACAGGCTGTTGGCGTCGAGCAGAGATGGAACGAACAGATGTTGTGCTGGGAGCCCAGGGTCGATGAATGGGGCAACACGAATGTGAAACAAATCAGTATCGCAGGCGATGGTGGTGGTATTGCAGGCGCGATTGCAGCCGAACATCGTGGCCGGATTGCAGCGTTTGATGCCGCACTGCAATTAGGCAAAATCAGTCGGGTTGAGCGTGATGCACAAAGTGCCCCCTCGCGCGCGCAGTTTGCACGTGCGGTGAGTGGCAGGGCGTTTTTCGATACGTTGTATCAGGCACCTGATCAGTTCAGGATGCCCGTTGGCGAAACGATTGTCTGCCGATGTGAAGAAATCACAGCAAACCAGGTCCGCGAAACAGTCAAGCTAGGTTGTCCGGGGCCCAACCAGATGAAGTCATTTCTTCGCTGTGGCATGGGCCCCTGTCAGGGACGATTTTGCAGCGTCACGGTCACCGAAATCATTGCCCAGGAGAGAGGTGTATCCCCACAGGAAGTTGGACATTACCGGTTGCGCTTTCCTACCAAGCCACTGACACTGGGTGAATTAGCGGCCTTGCCCCAGACGGATGACTCGCGCAAGGCTGTGATCCGGATTAAAAAACCAGTATGAGCCAGTCGACACTGTCATTGTTCTTCAACCCCCTCTGAGCGCAGACTGATGACGATGCTTTCTGTTCAGACCGCGCCAGTCATTATCATTGGTGGCGGATTGCATGGGAGTTCAACGGCCCTGCATCTGGCACGTGCAGGTGTGCCGGCACTGATTCTTGAAAAAAACTATATCGGGCGTCATGCATCGGGGGTCAACGCAGGGGGGGTGCGTACGCTGAGCCGGCATCTTGCCGAGGTGCCCCTCTCGCTTGCCTCAAGAGAGATCTGGTTGCGCATCAAGGATTGGGTAGACGATGATTGTGGTTTTGATCAGAGTGGTCAGATGCGGGTTGCTGAAAACGCAGCCGATGTGCTCACGCTTCGCGCCCGGCACCAGGTCATGATCGAGCATGGCTTTACCCATGAACAATGGATTGAGCCAGAAGAAATCTGTGCCATGATTCCAGCGATCACGCCTTCGATTCAGGGCGGACTGATCGTGCGTGAAGATGGGTCAGCTGATCCATATCGCACCACGCGCGCGTTTCGTTTTAAAGCCCAGAGCCTGGGTGCGCGGGTGATCGAAGGTATTCAGGTGCAAACGATTCACCGTGTCGGAACTGACTGGCAGATTATGACCGACCAGGGATGCTTTACTTCACCTGTGCTGGTCAACTGCGCGGGTGCCTGGGCAGATCAGATTGCATCGCAAATGGGTGAGCCTGTTCCACTTGAGCCGATCGGCCCCATGATGCTGGTGACTACACGCATGCCGCATTTTCTGGATCCCGTGGTGTTGGGGACCGGCCGCGCGTTGTCTTTCAAACAGCGTGCCAATGGAACGGTGCTGATCGGTGGAGGGCGTCTGGCCTGGGTCGATCGGGACCGAGACTGGAGTGAGCTTGATTTCAGGCAACTGGGCGAAGGTGCGCGCACGGTGTGTGACTTATTTCCTCATATGAAAGATGCCATTGTCAGTCGCGGATGGGCGGGCATTGAGGCGAGCATGCCGGACGGGATTCCCGTGATTGGCCCAAGCTCTACAGAGTCAGGGCTCTATCATGCGTTTGGTTTTTCAGCACATGGATTCCAGCTAGGACCGATCGTGGGCAAGATTACCGCTGATTTGATTACGACCGGACAGACAGACCTACCCATTACACCGTTCTCGATCGCACGCTTTCAACATACACAGTGAGCGTCGACCGATACCAAGTCGCTACATTTTCTAACCCAGACACATCGCTTATTCAGGAGACACATTATGAGCAAGATTATCAGACAGGACTCCAATGCACGGCTGAGCCGGATCGTGACACACGGTGATACCGTATACGTTGCTGGGGTGACCTCAAGTACACCCGGCGATATCGTGACGCAAACACGGGACGTACTCGCTAAGATTGATGGGTATCTCGACAGTGCAGGCAGCGATAAAAGACACATGCTATCGGTTCAAATCTGGTTAAAAGATATTGAAGCTGATTTTGCAGGGATGAATAGTGTCTGGGCAGAGTGGGCGCCGGCCGACGCATTGCCCACCCGGGCGACCTGCGAAGCCAGACTGGCCGCACCTGACTTGCTGGTTGAGATTATTGTGACCGCCGCTAAAAAATAAAAAAGAGACGCAATGCCGTGCCGTGGCATCGGCACTGGTTGAGCGCGACTTTGCGCGGTTAAAGCGGTTTGGTCGCCACCATATCGACCAGGGCAGACATCCCCTGATGACGTGCGCCTTCGCTCAAGGCCGCGTCATATTCTTCGACAAACTCAATATGCATGGCACTGAACGCCTCACGCACCATGGGGATGGTGTAAAGATTCTCCGCATCTTTTGGGCCACCCGTATTGAACTCGAGTTGCTTGAGTCCATAGCCCTCAAGCACGATCAGCCCGCCTGGTTTGGTCGCATCCTGCATACCGGCAAATAGCGCGCTGCGCATCCTGGGGTTGGCAAACTGAAAAAAGATGCCGACTACTGCATCAAACTGCTGTGCCTTCCAGTCCCACTGCGTCATATCATGCGTGATGATGTGCATATGGACACCGCGTGCCTCGGCCAGACGCCGCGCTTTGTCTGAGGCATTTTGTGCCGCATCCACAGACCAGACCTCGCACCCGAGCTCAGCCAGCCAGACACCATTGCGGCCCTCGCCGTCACACACGGCCAGCACCGTCATGCCGGGTGTAAAGCGCGCCTTCTGCCTTTCCAGAAACGCATTGGGTGCTGTGCCAAACAGATATTCATCTGCATCTGCATAGCGTTCGTTCCAGTTTGCGATCGATGGTTTCATGCGGCTGTGTTCCAATTAGAGTGTTGTCTGTTGATCTGTTCACCGATCATAAAACTTTTCAGGAATTTCTTTTGTTCACCGTTGCTGTCATCGGAGCAGGTCCTGCAGGTCTCATGGCTGCCGAAACCCTGGCGAACCAGGGTGTGTCTGTGCATGTCTACGAAGCCAAGCCGTCTGTGGGACGCAAATTCCTGATGGCTGGACGTGGCGGGTTGAATATCACCCATGCAGAGCCCTCAGAGCACTTTGTGACGCGCTACGGCGCACGCGCTGCGGAAATGTCCGGAATTTTGCAGCAGTTTGATGCCTCTGCGCTGCGCCAATGGGTGCAAGGGCTGGGCATTGATACCTTTGTCGGTAGCTCGGGTCGGGTCTTCCCACAAGAGATGAAAGCCGCTCCTTTGCTGCGCGCCTGGTTACATCGCCTGCGTGAGCAAGGTGTGCAGTTTTCGATGCGCCACCGCTGGCTCGGCTGGGATGCAGCGCAGCAATTACGATTTGAGACACCGGCGGGTGAAATCTCTGTCAAGCCGGATGCAACCGTGCTTGCGCTGGGTGGCGGCAGCTGGGCCGCACTCGGCTCAGACGGCGCCTGGTGGCCCTGGCTGGCGGCGCAAGGTGTTGCGCTCAGCCCATTGCTGCCAAGCAATGGTGGCTTTGAGACGCATTGGTCAGAACATTTTATCGAACAGTGCGCGGGTGAGCCCCTTAAGACCGCCACCTTCAGGGTGGGTGATTCGGCGCCCGTTCGCGGCGAGTGCATGGTCACGCTGCATGGACTCGAGGGGGGGGCGATCTATACCTTGTCGGCACAGCTGCGTGACCAGATGATGGCGCATGGCCAGGTCACGCTTTATCTGGATTTGCTGCCAGACTATTCTGCAGAACGGGTCCTGGCTGAAGTTGCCCATCCACGCGGAACGCGTTCGATGTCTTCACATTTGCGTGGCCGGCTGGGTCTGCATGGGGTGCGTGCGGCTTTGCTGCGTGAGTGCCTGTCTGCCGAGACGTTTAAGGATCCAGCCAAACTTGCTGCGGGGATCAAGGCCTTACCTATCGTGTTGCATGCCTGTCGCCCGATTGATGAAGCCATCAGTACGGCGGGGGGTGTGCAGTTTGAGGGCTTGACCGAAGGTCTGATGCTCAAGAATCAGGCCGGTACATTCTGTGCCGGAGAGATGCTGGATTGGGAGGCGCCGACCGGTGGCTATCTGATCAATGGTTCGATGGCCTCAGGCCGTGCGGCAGCCCTGGGTGTGCTGCAGTGGCTGGCTGCACGCGAGCAGGCCTGTTGAGACCTGCTCGCGTGTGTCGTACTTAACCCAGGATACCGATCTGCCACGGCACAAACTCATGATCGCCCAGGCCCAGGAGTTCGCTCTTGGAGGGCTCGCCCGAGGCCGTGCGCAAAAATAATTCAAAAATCCGCTGACCCATCTCCTGGACCGTGACAGTGCCGTCC
>CANCOC010000095.1 GCA_947379755.1 Alcaligenaceae bacterium
CCTGCAAACCAGTATGTGGTGTATGAGAGCGCCAGGATCGCACCACCAAACAAAGCCAGGCGCCGTTCACCCAGCCGTCCGATTAACTGATTGGCACGCAACGCATACATCAGGGCACCGACAGCAAACAGCCCACCGATGACTCCCGCCCAGGACACCGCGATACCAAGATGCTCATGCAAATAGGCAGGCACAAACGCGAGTGGGCCAAAGACAAGTGCACCTTCGAGAAAAACCGTAATGATCACTTCTCGTGCCCAGGGAATGGAGCCGACCTGCTTAAGTGGCGTAAGCAGGTTTGCACCCTGGCCCCGTGGCGCCAGTTTTTCGGGCACGGTGCGGCGACGCGAAATCAGCAAACTCCCAACCACCAGGTACACAGCAGCCATGGCGACGAACGCCCAGCGCCAACCAATGGTGTCAGCAAAAATTCCACCCAGTAGCTGCCCAGCCGCCAGACCTGAAATCGAACCCAACAAAAATCGGGCCAGCGTTGCCTGACGTTGTTCGTACGGCACATTGTCACCAATCCAGGCCATCGATAAAGGCACAATGCCCGCGGCTGTCGCACCCGCAATAAAGCGCCCCAGGACAACCATCTCAAGCGTGGGTGCGAAAGCAATCATCAGGCTGCCAAACGCACAGCCAAGCGTTGCGAAGGACAGCACGCGGAACTTCCCGTAACGATCACCCACTGGGCCGTAAAAGAATTGCATCACGCCGTAGGCAATTGAAAAAAACGTCACGGCATTTGAAGCTTGTGACGTGCGCACACCAAACTCTGTTGCCAGTACCGGGAGCAAGGGATCACAAATTCGAAATGCACTGGCGCTGGCAAATGCCGCAAGCGCAAGCAGAATAATGACGGGTGTTGTGGAACTCGACGGGGCAGAGCCTGCAGACGTAGACATGAAATCCTGAATTACTTCAACACACGATCAAGGGTGGCTGCGAAACGTGACGCATCCTGAAACCCGACAACTCTGATGTCGCGTCGCTCAGCGCCGCCGGGTGAAAAGAAAATAATGCCCGGTGGTCCGAACAATCTGAACCGCTTGAGGAGCGCACGATCCGCCACATTATTGGCGGTGACATCGACCTGCAGTAACTTGATCTGACCCATCCGTTGTATGACAAGGGGATCAACAAAAGTAAACGACTCCATCTCTTTGCACGACACACACCAGTCGGCATAAAAATCAAGCATGACTGGCGTGGTGGATGTTGCAAGAATGGCATCGAGCTGCGTCAGTGACTGCACGCGTTCAAAGGTCGGATGTACGGATTGTGCAAGGCGCTGAACACTGTTGCCTGCAGTACCACGATCCGGTGCGAGGAGTTGCTGCCTGAGCGGCGGTTGCGACGAACCGTTTTGCAGGGGCTGCTGCATGGGCTGCGCCTGTGCGATGACAGCCAGATGCGATAAGGGCTGCAACAGTGAACGCCCACCACTGGCCACGCCGATCAACCAGATCGCACATATCAACACCAGCAACATGCCAAGCGTCTTGCGCAGTACACCACCAAAGCCCGCGCCCTCAGGCAGGGGATCAAACGTTCTCAACAGCATGGCAGCAAGCATTGCCAGAACGGCCCAGCCGACGATCTGCACCCAGGTAGGCAGTATGGGCGTGACCATCCACCAGGCGGTTGCAAACAACAGCACGCCAAAAAACTTTTTGACGCCTTCCATCCAGGCGCCCGTGCGTGGCATCAGTTTGCCGGCAGAAGCCCCCATTACCAACAAGGGCACACCCATCCCCCAGGCCATGGCAAAAAGCGCCGTGCCACCCAGGATGACATCTCCCGTTTGTGAGATGTAAAGCAATGCGCCTGCAAGCGGCGCGGCAACGCATGGACCCACGATCAGGGCCGACAATGCACCCATCATCATCGCGGCCACCACGCGCCCGCCGAGGATGTGAGAGTTGGTCACAGTTAACCGGGTCTGAATGCTCGTCGGCATCTGAAACTGAAACACATCAAACATGGCCAGTGCCAGTATCGCCAGCAACAAGGCAAAACCTCCGAGCACCCAGGGCGTTTGCAACCATGCCGCCAGACCCGCACCACTTAATCCTGCTGCAATGCCGAGAGCGGTGTAAATCACTGACATGCCAGCAACGTAAGAAGCCGCAAGCAGCAAGCCACGCCCACGCGTCACATGGTGTTCTTCGCCGACCAGCAGAACAGAGAGGATCGGCACCATCGGCAGCACACACGGCGTCAAGGCAAGCAACACACCGAGCGCAAAAAACAGCAAGGCAATTTCAAGTAGTCCGGTTGATGACAACAACCCGGCCAGACCTTCATCATTGCCATCAAACAGAACATCGCGCCACTGGCCATCAAACAGGCGGGTGAACAAGTTCGCCTGCTCCTGCACAACAACCTTCAAGCCATCCTGTGACATAGCCAGCCTGGCGACAAAGTCCATTGGGGGATAACACAGACCCGCCACGGCACAGCCCTGACCGTTGATCGTCAGCGTAATCGTGCCAGTTGCTGATGCCGCATTGATCAAAGGCAGAGAGATCACGGCCTCCTTGAAATACAGCTCCATTTCTTTATTGAATGTCGGATCAAACTTCACGCGGCCAGGCTGGAACACTGGCGCGCCCAATTGAACGTCTCCGGGTTCAATTTTGAAACTGAACCGTTCGCGATACATGTAGTAATCAGGTGCAATGCTAAAACGCACACGCACCACATCCGGCGCAGACATTTCTGCGTGCATGACAAAGGCTTTTTCTGGATCCAGAAAGCCATCTTCAGAGGCATGCACCGGTTGCACCATCAGCATGACGCACCAGAGCATGGCGCACGCCCACTGCATCCATGTTTTGTGAGTATTCAACATTGTGCAGACGCGCGGGTCAGCTCACGGATCCAGTCCAGATACGGGCCATGACCCGCGATCACAGGCAACACAATAATTTCTGGGATTTCATACGGATGAAGCTCCTTAATGCGGGCAATCAGTTCTGCCTGGCGCGACCACGTTGTCTTGATGGTCATCGGGATTTCTTCCGCAGCCTCAACATCGCCTTTCCAGCTATATACGGAGAGTACTGGCGTGCCCAGGCTGATGCAAGCGGCTTTGCCTTCTTCAATGACAAGATGTGCGATTCTTTTGGCAAGCAAAAGATCTGGCGCGCTGGTCATCACGAGCACGATGTCATCTGGCTGCATATGCACTATTCCTGACTCATAAAGATTGTCTAAGATATTGTCTAAATTTGTCTGTTTATTGTATCGCCGGATGTTCAATTGTAAGGGTTAGCCCTTATCTTCATCCCTTGTTTTAACTATAGTGTCATAAATACTTTGACTCGGTTCCCTGCGCTGAGTCTAATGATGCCAATCATACAGAGCGGCTGCGTATTGCAGCCGCCAACGCTTTGCAGGAGAACGTTATGACACATCCGTCAAACAACCCAACATCATTGATCAGCACCTCACGCCGCAAACTTATTTTGGGCGCCTCAGCGTTACCACTGGTCGGCTCAGGCAGCCTGACTTGGGCACAGGCAGCTGGGACTTCACTGAAAATTTCCCATCAGTTTCCCGGTGGAACAATTGACAAGGGCGATTTCCGTGATCGTCTGTGCCGCAAATTCGCTGTTGAAGTTGAAAAACGCTCTAATGGTGCGATGAAGTTCGATATCTATCCCGGCTCTTCATTGATGAAAACCAACGCCCAGTTTGGTGCCATCCGCAAAGGCGCGCTGGATATCACACTGTTCCCGTTGCCCTATGCTGGTGGTGAGATCGTTGAAGCAAACATTGGGCTGATGCCTGCGCTCGTGACAAGTTATGAACAGGCGGCAAAATGGAAGACGGCTGAGGTCGGTCGCATGCTCTCAAAAATCCTGGAAGACAAAGGCGTCGTGATTCTGAGCTGGATCTGGCAGGCCGGTGGTGTAGCCAGTCGTAACAAGGCACTGATCAACCCTGATGATGCCAAGGGTATGAAAATCCGGGGAGGCAGTCGTGAATTTGACATGATGCTCAAAGCCGCCGGAGCCTCTGTATTGTCTTTGCCATCCAACGAAATCTACGCTGCGATGCAAACCGGTGCAATGGATGCTGCCTTTACTTCGTCGACAAGTTTTATTTCTTTCAAGCTCGAAGAGATTGCGAAATCGTTCACCAGTGCGCAGAACAAATCCTACTGGTTCATGCTTGAGCCTTTGCTGATGTCCAAGAAAATCTTTGATGCACTGCCCAAAGAACAGCGTGATCTGCTGATGGCTGTTGGTGCCGATCTCGAAGCGTTCGGGACTGCTGCGGCGATTCAGGACGACAAAGAAGCTGCAGCAATTTATGCGCAAGCAGGTGCAAAGGTCTATGAACTGGACGATGCAACAATCGCAAAATGGAAAGAAATTGCGAGTAAAACTGCCTGGAAAGATTTTGCTGAACGTAACGCAACCTGCGCCGCAATGATGAAAGCCGCGCAAAGCCTGGCGTAATTCATATGAATCTTGTGTTCTTCTTCTCTCGTATCGTTTCATCCATCAATCGACTGATGGTTTTACTGGGCTCTCTCGCTTTGGTGGCGGCGTCTGTCGTGTTGAGTTACAGCGTCATTTCCCGCGGTTTGTTCAATGCGCCGACCGACTGGCAGGATGAGGCTGCCGTGTTCTGCCTGGTAGGCGTCACGTTCCTGTGCGCCTCCTATGTGCAGGAATTCCGCCACCATGTCGGCATTTCAGCCATTGCCAGCATGCTGCCACGTGCTGTCGATGCGTTCCGTCTATTCATGATTGATGCACTTTCGTTTCTTTTTTGTCTCTTTTTCACCTGGAAATCCTGGACACTTTTTCATGAAGCGTGGTCTGAAGGACATTCGACCTCTTCCTCCTGGGGACCCCCACTTTCTATTCCTTACGGCTTGATGGCAACAGGTATGACCTTACTCACCGTGCAACTGTTGTTGCAGACCATGCAACATTTTGTTGCAAAACCTTCGAAGGGAGCCTGAATATGTCCATCATGACACTCGGACTTCTTTTTATTGCCGTCACTCTACTCATTATGTTTTCGGGCATGCCCATTGCATTTTCACTGGGTACAGTCGCGATCATTTTCATGATTTTTTTCATGCCTGCCTCTTCACTGGATACGGTGACACAAAACGTATATGAAGAGATGGCTAGTATTACTCTGCTATCGATTCCGTTATTTATTCTCAAAGGAGCGGCGATTGGTCGCTCTAGAGCTGGACAGGATTTGTATGGCGCACTCCACGTCTGGCTAGGTAAGGTCCCGGGAGGGCTGGGTGTTGCGAACGTATTGGCCTGTGCATTATTTGCAGCCATGGCTGGTTCAAGTCCTGCGACCTGTTCAGCAATTGGTAGCGCCGGCATTCCCGAAATGCGTAAACGCGGCTACTCGCCAGGGTTTGCCGCAGGAATTATTGCTGCTGGGGGCACCCTCGGTATTTTGTTGCCTCCATCAATCACGATGATCTTATATGCGGTTGCATCAGAACAATCACTAGGCAGGCTGTTTCTGGCTGGCATTGGACCTGGTGTGATGCTTGTTGCACTGTTCTCCCTCTACACGGTCACCCAGTTTCGCAAACAATACCGCCAAGCTGTCGTTGAACTTGAGCAGGGTGGCAAAGCCTCACCGATTTTAGGTACCGATACCTACACGATGCAGGAAAAGCTCAGCTATCTGCCACGCGTGCTGCCTTTCCTGCTGCTGCTGACAGGCGTGATGGTTGCTCTGTATGGCGGCTATGCCACACCGTCCGAAACAGCCGGCCTGGGGGCTGTACTGGCCTTTGTGCTGATCGCTGCAATCTACAAGATGTGGCGTGCCAGGGATCTCGCGCCTCTCCTAGAGGCGACAATCAAGGAGTCGACCATGCTGATGTTTATCATCGGTATGTCACTTCTATTTTCAAATGTCATGAGTCACTTGCATTTGAGCCAGTCTGCTGCGCAGTGGATTGTGGATCTGCATATGTCGCGCTGGGCGCTACTTGCAGCCATTCTGTTCCTGGTCATCATCCTTGGATTTTTCCTGCCTCCCGTATCAATTATTCTGATGACAGCACCAATCATTCTGCCCCCCCTTCGTGATGCAGGCTTTGATCTGATCTGGTTTGGAGTGGTAATGACGATCGTGATGGAAACAGGGTTGATTCATCCACCTGTAGGCCTAAACATATTCGTCATCAAGAACATTGCACCAGATATTCCTCTGAGTGAGATTATCTGGGGGATTGTTCCTTTCGTCATCATCATGTTGTTGTCGGTTGTCGTACTGTGCTTTTTACCTGGTATTGCAACGTGGTTTCCTGATGCCATGATGGGCATTGCAAAACCACACTAATCAAGCTTGCACCAGGCAATAAAAAACCCCAGGAATTTACATTCTGGGGTTTTTTAATACCTTAATTTATTAAGGTCACGCCCTGTAAAGAGCGCCTGTAATCAAGTGTCTGAATTACTCAGCGGCAGCTTCGGCCACATCAGCAACCGGACGGTCTACAAGTTCCATGAATCCCATTGGAGCGTTATCGCCCTGACGGAAACCCATTTTCAGGATACGTGTATAGCCGCCATTGCGAGTTGCGTAACGTGGACCAATCTCAGCGAACAGTTTGACAACGATTGCACGGTCACGCAAACGGGCGAATGCCAGACGTTTGTTAGCCAGTGTTGGGTTTTTGCCCATCGTAATCAGTGGCTCGACGATACGGCGCAATTCTTTTGCTTTAGGCAAAGTAGTTTTGATTGCTTCGTGGGTCAACAAGGCGACTGCCATGTTGCGAAACATAGCCAGACGGTGGCTACTGGTGCGATTAAGTTTACGTAAACCATGACCATGACGCATATTAATTCCTTTATGAATCTATTAATGAGTGTATTTCACTCGGATTAAACCGGCTCTTCTATCAGCTAGGCTGCGGTCCGGTTGGGACTAGTACTCGGTACTTATTCGATACTGAGCGTGCAATTATAGATTAAGGACGCTCAAGGCCCATTGGTGGCCAGTTTTCCAACTTCATACCAAGGTTCAAGCCACGCGCAGCAAGAACTTCTTTAATTTCATTCAGTGACTTACGACCCAGATTAGGTGTCTTAAGCAGTTCATTTTCTGTACGCTGGATCAAGTCACCAATGTAATAAATGTTTTCTGCTTTGAGGCAATTTGCTGAACGAACTGTCAACTCGAGGTCATCAACGGGACGCAACAGAACGGGATCAATCTGTGGTGTGCCACGTGTTGGAGCTTCGTATGAGTCGCCTGCGCCTTCGAGTGCTGCAAACACAGAAATCTGATCCATCAGAATACGTGCCGATTGACGGACAGCTTCTTCAGGAGAAATCACTCCGTTTGTTTCAACATCAATAATCAGTTTGTCAAGATCAGTGCGCTGTTCAACGCGAGCGTTCTCAACTGCGTAGCTCACACGACGAACTGGGCTGAAAGATGCATCAAGCACAATGCGACCAATCGTATGGGCACGGTCATCGATCAAAGCACGAACGTTACCTGGAACGTAACCACGGCCTTTTTCGACCTTGATCTGCATTTCAAGTTTGCCAGTTTCAGTCAGGGTCGCAATCACTTGACCAGGATTGACAATCTCGACATCGTGGGGCAATTCAATATCCGAAGCCAGGACAGGACCCGCACCTTGCTTGCGCAAAACGAGTGTCACTTCATCACGGGAGTGGAGTTTGAATACAACGCCTTTAAGATTCAACAGGATGTCAACGACATCTTCACGCACGCCAGGAATGGTCGAGTATTCATGCACGACACCTGTAATTTGAACTTCAGTTGGTGCATAGCCAGTCATAGAAGACAGCAAAATGCGACGCAACGCGTTCCCTAATGTATGGCCATAACCACGTTCGAACGGTTCCATGATAATTTTTGCATGGTTGGTACCGACTGGTTCGACTTCAATAGAGCGTGGCTTGAGAAAACCTGACATAGTGACTATTCCTGTTCAATACCCTCGGCTCATTACGCCGATAAGGCTGATGGAAACCGGTAACCCGGAGAAGATTTGCTGCTTAAACTGGTGCAAAACCCGCTTGTCGAATCGAGCTACCTTTTACAAGGGACTCTAAGCAACTAAGCGGGTGAAGCTGTTAACTGCGTGGCAAGCCACGCATCAACAAAATTAACGTGAATACAATTCGACAACCATCGATTCGTTGATATCACGGCAGACATCAGCACGGTCTGGGACTTGTTTAAAAGTACCGACCAGCTTTGCAGTGTCAACTTCAACCCACTGGGGGATGCCGTTGCCTGATGCCAGATCCATTGACTCACGAATACGAGCTTGTGCTTTAGCCTTTTCACGAATTCCAATGACATCACCAGACTTGATCAACATCGAAGGGATGTCGGCAGTGTGGCCATTGAGTTCGATTGCACGGTGTGAAACCAGCTGACGTGCTTCAGCACGCGTTGAGCCAAAGCCCATGCGGTACACAACGTTGTCAAGGCGCGACTCGAGCAACTGAATCAGTTGTTCGCCGGTGTTGCCTTTCCGACGTTCAGCTTCAGCGAAGTATTTACGGAATTGCTTTTCCATAATTCCGTACATACGCTTGAGCTTTTGCTTTTCGCGCAATTGAAGACCGTAGTCTGATGTACGTGCACCCGATGTGCGACCATGCTGACCTGGTTTTGAATCAAGTTTGCACTTTGATTCAAGAGTGCGGCGTGCACTCTTCAAAAACAGGTCAATTCCCTCACGGCGTGAGAGTTTGCATTTGGGACCAGTGTAACGTGCCATGTGGATTCCCCTTAGATACGACGACGCTTGGGTGGACGGCAGCCATTATGCGGTACGGGCGTGATATCGGCAATGCTCGAAATCTTGATGCCCAACGCATTTAAGGCACGCACAGAAGATTCGCGACCTGGGCCTGGACCCTTGATGCGCACTTCCAGCGTCTTGATGCCATATTCAATTGCTACTTTGCCAGCCGTTTCTGCAGCAACCTGAGCTGCAAATGGCGTGGACTTACGTGAGCCCTTGAAACCAGCACCACCTGACGTCGCCCACGACAGGGCATTGCCCTGGCGATCGGTGATAGTGATAATTGTGTTGTTAAAAGATGCATGAACGTGAGCGATACCGTCCGATACATTCTTTTTAACTTTCTTGCGAATGCGTGTAGCACCGCCGGCAGAAGCTTTAGCCATCTTCTAATCCTCTTTATTTCTTCAGGCTTGCAGCAGCGCGACGCGGGCCCTTGCGGGTGCGAGCGTTGGTGCGAGTGCGTTGACCGCGAACGGGCAGGCCGCGCTTATGGCGCATCCCGCGATAAGTACCCAGATCAATCAATCGCTTGATTGAAAGCTGAACTTCGCGTCGCAGATCACCTTCAACCGCAAACACACCTACGTGTTCACGAATGCGTTCGAGTTCTGCGTCGTTGAGATCTTTGACCTTTTTAGACAGGGGCACACCAGCAGCTTCACAAATTTTGCGAGCGCGAGTACGACCGATACCAAAAATGGCGGTCAGGCCGATCTCTGCGTGCTGATGCGGCGGAATGTTGATGCCAGCAATACGGGCCATGACGTTTCCTTGATTTAATACGTT
>CANCOC010000096.1 GCA_947379755.1 Alcaligenaceae bacterium
AGCGGCTCGCGTGCCGAACGCCAGTCCAGCCCGTGCTTGACACCAGAGGCCATGCGCACCAGCCAGACGGATTTCATCAGCGCCTGCATGTCGAGCACGATGTCGTAGTTGCGCTGGCGCAGGTTTTCTTCGAGGACCCGACGCTCAGCCCGCACCTCGGCGGACCACCAGTTGCGACGCCAGCGACGATGCGCAATACGAATCACTTCATTGACCGCGGGATGCCAGGACGGAATTTGCGCAAAAGAGTCTTCGACCAACCAGTCGATCCGGGCATCGGGCACGTGGCGCGCAATGTCAGAGATGGCTGGCAGCATATGCACCAGATCACCCAGCGAGGAGGTCCTGACAATCAGGATTCTGGTTGTCATTTCGCGTGCTTTATTTCAGACAGCGCCAACTCAGCCAGCACCGCATCCACACCTGCCTTCCAGTCTGGTAGAGGCAGATGAAAAGTCTGTTGAATTTTTGTCGTGTCGAGCCGGGAGTTCATCGGCCGGGTTGCCGCGACAGGATAATCTGCCGTTGCAATCGCGGTGATACTTGCTGGATCCACCTTGACTGGCCAACCCGCAGCGCGTGCCTGGGTCAGTACATATTGCGCATAGGCGTGCCAGTTCGTCTGACCACCTGCCACCAGATGATAAAGGCCCCAGCGCGGATCGTCTGCGGGCTGGCCCAGTAACTGCATGAGGATCTGCGTCGTCGTCTGCGCGATCAACCGGGCCGAAGTCGGCGCACCGAACTGATCTGCGACGACACGCAAACTGTCGCGCTCCTGCCCCGCCTTGAGCATGGTCTTTAAAAAATTGCCTCCATGTGCACTGACCACCCAGCTGGTACGAAAGATGAGATGGCGCGGGCATGCGTGCGCGACGGCCTGTTCACCTTGCAACTTGGTTTGTCCGTAGACAGATAAGGGATGGGTCGGGTCAGTCTCCTGATAGGCAGACGCCTGCGTGCCATCAAACACATAGTCCGTCGAGTAATGCACCAGGCATGCACCAACCGCCTCGGCCGCCTGGGCCAACAAGCCTGGCACCACAGCATTGAGCACGTACGCAGCATCGGCATCGGACTCTGCCCGATCCACAGCGGTATAGGCTGCCGCATTCACGATGACAGCAGGTTTGACGCGGGCTACCAGCGCAGCCATCGCATCCGGCAGATTAGCTGCTTGACCCAGATCAAGTTCTGCGCGGGTGCACGACACCACCTCACCGAGTGAGGCTAAGGTGGTCCGGAGCGCGTGGCCAACTTGCCCGTTGGCACCCAGCAGCAAAATGGAAGGTCTAGGCATGCCTGATTGTATGCGGATGTGCGATCTGAATGTAGGGGTAAGGTGTGAACGCAAGGGACAACGTGAGGGACGTTTGCGTGCTAAATCGCCAGGGTGACTACACCGACCACCAGCAAAAACCAGAGCGACAGGCGTTTGATCAAATCCACGCTCCCCGTCAGCGCTTTAACAAACAAAAAAGAACCCAGCACGGTCGACACCAGATAAACCGGGGCAAACGAAACCGAATAAATCAGCTGGTCCGTATTGATCATGCCCTTGTACAAAAAGAATGCCATCGTCGAAATTTGCGCAAAGGTAAAAAACATCATGAAAAAAGAGCGCAACACGACAGGAGAGATATCTTTGGCTGACAACAGATACAGCACAAGTGGTGGGCCACCCACACCCGCGATCGCTGTCAGCGCACCGCTGGTGATACCAACAATCCAGTCCTGAATCCGGCCACGTGGCCCGTTGTATTTCCAGCCGATCAGCATGATGCCTGCCAGGCCGGCCACAATCACACCAATCATCCGGCGGATCATGTTGGGATCCATCCACTCGACCAGCCAGACACCCAGAGGCACGCCCAGCAAAGCGGGGATCGAGAGCGCGCGCACCATGCGCCAGTCAGTCGTGTGCCAGGTGCTCGGCAAGGTCTGTACCGAGGTCAGGAAATTGAGTAGCAGCACGACGACCACCATGTCGGCGGGCGTCATGAACAAACTGAACAAAGGTGCCAACACCAGCCCGCCGCCAAAGCCTGTGAATGAACGAATTGTGCCCGCAATCAGAACTGCAAAGCACATCAGGACAAACAGCGAAACCGATGGAAAAAGCTGGTGCCAGACTGCCATCACTTACCGAGGAAAACTGGCGAACGCTTTTCGGCAAATGCACGCTTGCCTTCCTGATAATCCTCACTGGCAAAACAGCCCAGAACAAGTTTCAGGATGCCATCGGTATCGATATGTGGTGCAACTTTCTGGAATTCACGGATCGCTTTTTTACCCGCTTGCAAAGTCAGCGGCGCATTGGCTGCGAGCTTGCTCAGATAGGCGTCGAGCGTCTTGTCCAGCTCTGCAGCTGGCACGACGTACTGGACCAGACCTTTTGTCAGGGCTTCCTGTGCATTGAAGCGTGCGGCCGACAAGATGATGTCCAGCGCCTGGGGTGCACCCACCGTCATGACGAGGTTACGAATAGCCGTCAGGCGATAGCCCAGACCGAGCTTGCCTGCAGGAATCGCAAAGCTGCTGTTGTCTGAAGCAATCCGTACATCACAGCATAACGCCAGATTCAAACCGCCACCGATGCAATAGCCATCGACACGCGCAATCACAGGCTTTAAAAAGTCATAAATTGCATTCTGTGCTTTTTCTGCGACGCGCTCGTACTCAGCCACAGCATCTTCGGTGGTGCGCAGCTTTTCAAACTGGGAAATATTGGCGCCGCTGACGAAGGCTTTGTCGCCTGCACCAGTCAACACGACTGAACGAATCGTGGGATCTTTTTCAAACAATTCCAGTGCGAGTGGCACACCCACCCACATGTCATACGACATGGCGTTGTGACGGCCTACATCGTTAAATGTGATCCAGCCGGTTGCGCCTTTTTTTTCAACGATCAGGCTATCGGTAATTTCGCCCTGTAACAATCGGGTAGTAGTCATGTTCAAAAGTCTCCTAGTAATTTACGATAACGCGCCATCGCGTTTTCTAAATGTGTGCGCATGGCCTGACGTGCTGCATTGGAATCCTGTCGTGCAATCGCATCAACAATATTCAGATGTTCGTCACCAATTTCATCAATACGATCCGTGCCGGTGATTCTAAAGCGGAATGTACGCACAGCATTGTGAATCACATGGCTCAGGTGGCCCATGATGCGCACAAAATACGGATTATTTGCTGCATGCGCCACCGCAAGGTGGAAGTCTACCGCCGAATGCGCTGCGGCCTGCCAGTCGGCAGAATCCTGATCCACCCGCTTGAGCGCCTGTTGCAGCAACTCAAGCTGCGCCTTGGTGCGATGCGTTGCAGCCAGAGCTGCTGCGCCCGATTCAATCTCTACGCGCAGTTGATGGACATGAATTAACTGGGACAGCTCCAGCAGGTCATCATGCGAGATCTCAAAAGGACGCATCGCCAGGTCCGAACAGACAAAGGTGCCGACACCGTGACGCGTCTCAACCAGACCTGTGAGCTTGAGGCGGGCGATGGCTTCGCGCACCACGTTGCGGCTCACGCCAAACTGCGCGCCAAGTTCCTGCTCGGTTGGCAAACGTTGCCCAGGTGCCAGGCTTTCGTTGAGGATCCGTGCACGCAGCTGCTGTGCGATTTCATCAGGCAGATTCTCTGGACGACCCAGATTATCAAACGCTGACGTCACTTTGGGCGTCCCCAGCGTGACCGAGGCTTTGGCAGAGCCCGCACCCCGACTCACCAAAGGCTGGCGGCGTGCGGTATAGACAGTGGCTGTCACCATAGGCTTGTTCATTCAGATTGCTCCTTCTTGATGCAGCGCGGCAATACGCTCTGCACTGATCCCGAACTCGGCATACACCTCGGCATTGTGTTCGCCACGATCAGGCGCTGCCGTAAAGACCTCGCGCTTGGATCGACTCAGAATCACAGGCTGACCCACGACGCTGATCTCACCCAGCTTGGGGTGCTGCAGCAGCTTGGCCATGCCCAGATGCTGCACCTGGGGATCTTCCATTGTTTCCTGGACGTTCTTGATCGAGCCGCAGGGCACGCCTTCTTTGTTAAGCAGATCAATCCAGTGTTTGGTGGTGTTCTGCTGCGTCACGGCAGCAATGTCTGCATTGAGTTCAGGACGGTTTTTGGCACGTAACTGCAAGGTCTGATAACGCGGATCGTTCGCCATTTCTGGCACACCCAGTACCGTGACCAGTCGCACATACATCTCTGTGCCCATGGCTGCAATGTTGATGTAGCCGTCCGAGGTCTGGAACACACCTGTCGGTGAACTGGTCGGATGATCGTTGCCGCTCTGGCCTGGAATTTCCTTATTCATCAGCCATCGCATGATCTGAAAGTCCATCATCCAGACTTGTGCCTGCAGTAACGAAGTCTGTACCCACTGACCCTGGCCGGAGACTTCACGCTCAAGCAGTGCGACCATGGTGCCGATTGCGCAAAACAGACCCGAAGTCAGGTCCGCAACAGGAATCCCTGCACGCATTGGGCCACGTCCCGGCTCGCCCGTGACCGACATGATGCCGCCCAGGCCTTGCGCGATCTGATCCAGACCCGGACGATCTTTGTACGGGCCGTCCTGACCAAAACCCGACACACTTGCCAGGATGATGCGTGGGTTGACCTGACGCAGTGATTCATAATCAATGCCAAGTTTGAACTTGACGTTGGGGCGATAGTTTTCCACCACTACATCAGCCTGTTTGACCATTTCGAGGAACAGCTCGCGACCCTTAGGGTTCTTCAGGTTCAGTGTGACACTGCGCTTGTTCCTGTGGGTATTCTGATAGTCGGCAAACTGCGCCGAGCCACCCGGCTTGTCATCGGGCATGTCGCCCGGCTCTTCGATCTTGATAACGTTGGCACCCCAGTCGGCAAACTGCCTGATGGCTGCGGGACCCGAGCGCACGCGCGTCAGGTCAAGAATCGTTAAATGGCTGAGTGCCAGCTTAGTCATTGATGTCTCCCACACACAAAAAACCCAAAATCTGATGGTTATTATTTTCCATAATTTGGGAATTAAATTTCGATGTTGGACATCTTACAAGAAATTATTACATTTGTTTGACAATCTATTTAAGGGTTTTCACTAGGAAAAAGATCAATTATTCATGCCATTTTAGGAATGAATTTCCATCATTTGAAAAAATCTATTCTGGTTTTGCACCCGAATCTTCGATCACTTTTTTCCACTTGGCTTGCTCGATTTTGACCTCGCTGGCCATCTCTTCGGGGGTGCTGGATCGTGGCACCATGCCCATGCCAATCATCCGTTCTTTCAGGGCAGGATCCGCGAGTACCGTTGCGACGGCCTTGTTTAAGCGCTCAATAATTGGTTTAGGTGTGGCGAGCGGGACGGTCAGATAATTGACCGCCGTAGCATCAAAGCCTTTGAGCTGATCCGCAATGGGTGGCACCTCGGGCAACAGAGGCGAGCGCTCTGGCATCGCAATCCCCAGCACACGCACCTGACCCGACTTGATGTAGGGCAGATAGACCGACAAGCTATCGATCACCATTTGCAAGTTGCCGGCAATCAGATCCTGAACCGCCTGGCCTGTGCCTTTGTAAGGCACATGCGTGATATCGATGCTGGCCATGGATTTAAAGAGCTCACCGGAGAGATGGCTGCTCGCACCAATACCGGCGCTGCCGAAATTGATTTTGCCCGGATGGTTGCGCGCATACGTGACCAGCTCGGCCACGCTATGAATCGGCAAAGCCGGATTGACCACCAGCACGTTCGGGAACCAGGACACACGGGTGACAGGTGTCAGGCTCGCCGGATCGTAGGGCAGCCGCGCCATCAGGTAGGGATTGGTGATCTGGGGACCAGGCGTCGTGTACAACACCGTGTAGCCGTCCGGTGGCGAACTGGCAACGTAACTTGCGCCAACGGTCGCGCCTCCTCCGGGTCTGTTTTCAACGATCACAGGTTGCCCCAGCAGCTTTGCCAGCGGTTCACTGATCATGCGCGCGGTCGTGTCCGCAGCGCCTCCTGGTGCGAAGGGCACCACGATCTTGATCGGCCTGGTGGGGTAGTTTTTGATCGCGGCCTCATCGGCTGCACAGGTTAGTCCCGAGAAGGTGAGCCAGGCCATCGCCACGAGTGCACGAAAGCGATGGAGTGAGCCGTCATGATTTTTCATTTCATTCAACCTTGATATTCTGTGCTTTGATCACAGCGCCCCAGCGTGCCGACTCGGCATTCAAAAAGGACTGATATGCGTCTGGGCCCAGTGCCACAGGGATCAGGCCAAAGGCCTTGAGCTGTTCTTGAGTGCCGGGCTGGCCTGCAACCGTGAGCAAAGCATCCGCGAGTTGCTTGCGGCGCGCCTGCGGAACGGCAGTCTGGGTAAAGTAACCAAACCAGCTGCTTGAAATCACCCCGGGTGCCACACCAGACTCCTGCACAGTCGGCAGATCAGGCGCATCGGCCAGACGTTTTTCTGTCGTCACCCCAAGCGCACGGATCTTGCCTTCCTGTGTGTATTTCATCGACTGCATGGTGTCAAAAAACATGCTGACCTGACCCCCCAGAAAATCATTCATCGCAGCACTAGTGCCCTTATAGGGCACATGCAGAATCTGGATGCCTGCGTTGGCAGCAAACAATTCTGCAGCCAGATGCGGGCTTGAGCCAAATCCTGTGGAGGCAAAACTCAATTTGCCCGGATTCTTTTTTGCATACTCGACCAGTTCCTTCACGCTCGTGACTGGCACCGAGCTATGCACATACAAGACGTTGGGTGCCAGCCCGACCAGAGCCAACGGGGTCAAGTCCGTTGCGCGGTACGGCAACTCTTTGAACATCAGCGGATTGGTGGCCATTCCGACGCTGCCCAGCAACAAGGTATAACCGTCCGGTGCGGCGCGTGCAACGGCTGCAGCACCGAGGGTCGCGCTCGCGCCAGGTTTGTTTTCAACGACCACAGACTGGCCCCAGATATCTTTTAATTTTGCGGCGAAATACCGACCGATGTTGTCGGTCAATCCCGCGGGCACATATGGCACGATCACCTGCACTGGCTTATCCGGGAACGTCTGCGCGGCTGACTGCGCCCGCGCAGGCAGTGCCAGGCCTGTGCACAACATCGCCAGCAAGATTGACAGGATCGATTGCACCGCACGTGCACACGTCACGGGCAGCACAACAGGCTGCGAAAGATTCGCCATGGTTTGTCTCCTCGCCCGCAGGTGTGTCTCGCACACCATCCGGGCTGGTTATTATTTAAATTGATTTGTCTGTATTCTATATGCGAACACATAAAAAAATTTAATACGGGGATATGCATACATGCTGGACTTCACACAACTGCAATACGAGCTGGTCGGACACGTCGCCGTGCTGACGATGAACAATGCACCGGTCAACGCACTGTCGCGCATACTCAGCGACGAGCTCACCGCAGCGCTTGACTACATCTCTGAGATTGATGAGGTGCGTGCAGTCGTGCTGACGGGTGCCGGCAAAATATTCTGCGCAGGCGCCGACCTCAAAGGACGCGCCTCGGTGATCAAAGGGCCCGGCGATCTGCCCGCACACTCACGACGCACGCGCGAATGCTTCCATGCCATCCGTGAATGCACCAAGCCCGTCATTGTCGCAATCAATGGCCCTGCGCTGGGAGCAGGCCTGGCAATCGCCGCCTCTGCCGACATCATCATCACTTCGGAAAAAGGCTGCCTGGCGCTGCCTGAAATCGATGTGGGCTTATTGGGTGGAGGCAGTCATGCTGCACGCCTGTTCCCCCACTCAACACTGCGCCAGATGATGTTCACCGGCTATCGCGTGCCGGCTGACGAGTTATATCGCCTGGGCGTGGCGATCAAGGTCACTGCGCACGAGGCACTCATGACCGAAGCCCTCGCGCTGGCCACCACTATCGCCAACAAGAGCCCGCTCTCGATTCGTCTGGCCAAACAGACGCTGAACACGATCGAAGACATGAGCCTGCGAGACGGCTACCGTTACGAACAGGACATGACCGCAGCGATCGCACAAACGGAGGATGCCAAAGAAGCCCAGCGCGCCTTCCTCGAAAAGCGTGCTCCGGTGTTTAGCGGGAAGTAGCCTAGTCGATCTTAATATTGCCTTCGGCCATGACCTGTTGCCAGCGCGCCAGTTCTGCTGCAATGTAGGCAGCAAACTGTGCCGGTGTATCTCCCACAGGATCTACTCCAAGGCTCGCGAGCGTTTTCAATACATCAGGTTGTCTGAGGCCATCAGCCACACTCTTTTGAATACGGCTGATGCGCTCAGCTGGCGTGCCAGCGGGGACGGCCATGCCGAACCAGTTGGTCACGTTAAAACCTGGCAGGGTTTCAGCCACCGTTGGCACATCTGGTAATACGGCCAGACGCTGCGGCCCCATGGTTGCCAGCGCACGCAGACGGCCGTTTTGCACATGCTGCAAGCCTACTGCGACTGCCTCAAAGGTCAGCTGCACCTGTCCGGCGACGACATCATTGACACTCGGTGCGCTCCCTTTGTAAGGCACATGCGTCATATGAATGCCGGCAGACGACGCAAACATTTCACCCGCCATGTGGGGCAGGCCTGCATTGCCACTCGAAGAAAAATTTACACCTGACGGATTGGCTTTTGCATAGGCGATCAACTCAGACACTGTCTGGACCGGTAACAGAGGATTCACGTAGATCACAAAGCCTGAAGCAGCCACTTCTGTCACAGGAGCGAAGTCTTTGAGCACGCTATAAGGCAGGTCTTTGACGATCGCGGGCGTGATGCTGAAGTTACCCATGGTCCCCATAAAGATCGTGTATCCATCCGGCTCGGCCCGCGCAACGGACTGCATGCCAATCACACCACCTGCTCCCGGTTTGTTTTCCACCACAACAGACTGGCCCAGATCTGCCGCCATTTTGGGCGCAAGTACACGCGCAATCGTATCGATCGCCCCGCCAGGGGGAAACCCGATCACAATACGCAGTGCACGACTGGGATACGTTTGTGTCAATGGCTGCACAGGAGGTTGTGCAAGGGGTTGTGCCAATGCGGGAGACACGTCGCACAGCGTCAGAACTGCTGCGACAATGAGTGCGCCCGCACCCCGGATGCCTTGAACGTTTAATGTGTTCTTCATGTTTGTCTCCGCATCTGAGGCACACGGCCCGATGCAAATTGTTATCTGCACATGCTTGTATGCATGCGCCATTGAATGATATTTTCTTAAATAGTAGAATACTTTTACTGAT
>CANCOC010000097.1 GCA_947379755.1 Alcaligenaceae bacterium
GTCAGCGTCTGGTAATTACGCACAATCAGGATCTCGGGCATGACCATTAACTGAATCAGGACTAAAGAGAACAGAATGTTTTTGCCTAAAAATTCATATCGGGCAAAAGCATAGGCTGCCAGCGTACACACCACAAGTTGCACCCCGAGAATGCTGGCCACAAGAATGCTGGTGTTCAGGAAATACCTGGCAAACGGTGCGGCCTGCCACGCAGAAACAAAATTTGCGGTCGTAATGGGTGCGTTAAGCACAAGTTTCGTTGCAAACTCTGAGGGATGAAAGGCCGCCCACAGGGCATAGAGCAGTGGGATGATCCAGACGATGGCAAGCAACCAGGCTGCGAGTGTGGAAAGAAAGCCGGCCTGAGAACTTAAATCCCCTGGCCTGGCGCGCGCAAGTATCACAGGGCGGCTCACTGGTAATGTGTCCTGCGATCAAGAATAAAAAACTGCAACAGTCCGACTGCCGCAAGGATGACCAGCAACACAACGGTCAGGACCGAGGCATACCCCTGATCCCAGAACTTGAAGCCCACTTCGTAGAGATAAAACAGGATCAGCGAGGAGGCATTGTCCGGCCCCCCTTTGGTCATCACAATAATGTGATCTACCATCCTGAAGGCATTGATCAGGGCATTGACCAGAACAAAAATGGTCGTGGGCATCAGCAGCGGCCACTGGATCCGTCTGAAGAAATACCAGGCACTTGCACCTTCGATCTGGGCAGCCTCCTTGCAACTCGGACTCAGGGCCTGGAGCGCAGCCAGATAAAAAATCATGAAAAATCCGGCTTCTTTCCAGATCGCCACAACAATCACGGACCCCAGCACCAGATGAGGATCCCCCAGCCAATTCTGACTGGCAAAACCGAACGCCTGCAGAATCTGATTAATCAGTCCATAGCCAGGCGTATAAAAAAATATCCAGATATTGGCCACCGCGATCATGGGGAGCACCGTGGGTAAAAAAAAGGCCGTCCGCAGGAAATCACGTCCGGCAATCCTTTCATTGACCCATAACGCCATACCAATCGACAAACCGATGGAAGCAGGAATTGTCGCCAGCGCAAACCACAGATTATTCAGGACTGACTTCCAGAAAACCGGATCCTCCAGCATGACCTGATAGTTGTCCATGCCAACAAACAACCCCGCCCGTCCTGCGCGAGGCGTCGACATGAAGCTGTCAAAGAATGTTGCCACCGCCGGGTAATGCGTAAAGCCCACCAGGAATACAAAGGCAGGCAGTAAGAGCAAATAGGCGTGGATCGATTTTTGAGTGTATTGCATGCATGGTGCGTTGCCATCACGGCAACGCACGCCTCCCGGGTGTATGTTTACTGATAGGCGCGCAGCAAGCGTGTCGCTTCGGCCTGCGCATCCTTCATTGCCTGCTCAGGCGTTTTAGTGCCGGTCAATGCAGCCTGCAAACCATCGTTCAGCGCTTTGGTGACACGCTGATTATCATGCGTCGACAACTCAGCCACCGCGTCGGGCAACTGATCCCGGGCCACCAATGCAGGCGGGAACTCAGTTGCATATTGCTTGAGTGCCGGCGTGTCGTATGCTGCGGGCGAGACCGCAACATAACCTGTATCAATGCTCCACTGAGCGGCGCGCTCGGGCTGAGTCAGCCATTTTGCAAACGTGTAGGCGCCCTCCTGTTCCGGTCCGGACGCTTTCTTGAAAATAAAGAAATTGCCGCCCCCGGTCGGTGAGCCCCGGCGTTTACCTGCGGGTAACATCGCCACACCAAAATCAAATTTTGCATTGCTACGGATATTGGTCAGATTGCCAGTCGTGGTCCAGATCATGGCGGCTTTCTTTTCGAGGAAATCGCGCGGTGTCGTCCCCCACTCCACCACGCCTGGTGGATGGATGCCATATTTCTTCGACAGGTCGACCCAGTAGCGCAAGGCTGCGACGACATTGGGATCGTCATACTTCACCTGATTACCTTCTGCATTGGCCAGGATGCCATCATTTTGTGTACTGAAACCCTGGAACAACCAGTAGGGAAAGCCGCTCGAAGGCACCTGGATTCCCCACTGCGTGACGTTGCCAGTGGCATCTTTTTGGGTGAGCTTCTGCCCCATGCTGATCGTGTCAGCCCACGTCTGGGGAGGCATGTTCGGGTCAAGTCCGGCTTGCTTGAATAAATCCTTGTTCCAGTACAACACGACTGTGGATCGTTGAAATGGGACACCCCAGGTCTTGTTGGCAAACTGGCCATTGAGCATGAACGCAGGAAAGAAACTCTTCATCCAGGCACGATCCGCATCGGTTTTGACAAAGTTGTCGATCGGCACGATCGCGTCTTCGTCAGCCAGCGTAAAAGTATCCGTAGACAGCAGGATGGCTGCCGCGGGTGGCTTGCCGGCTTTATGTGCGGTGAGCACCTTGACGATGGTCTCCTGATAGGTACCCGAGTACACAGGTATGACATTCAAATCAGGATGTTCTTTATTGAAGTCCGCCGCATACTGGTCAATGGTTTTCGTGATGGGGCCACCCACGGCCACTGGAAAATAAAATGAGATATCTGTTTTGGCGAGCGCGGCAGCGCTCAGACACAAGCCGAATGTTGCGACGGCAACCTTGGTCAGGACATATTTCATCGCCTACTCCTTGAGGTAAATGAAGGTTCTAAATCAAACAACGCAAATGACTACGTTCAAATCCTTAAGCCTTTGTGATCAAACCAATGCAAATGCCTGGCGTCCCAGCCCAATGCCAGTTGTGTGTGGGCATTGACAACCTGCTTGCCCTGCGCACGCAGGACAATGGTTTGATCGCCCGCACGCACATGAACAAGCAAATCAGCGCCTGTAAATTCGCTATGGCTGACCGGCAGCACATAGGGGCCGTCAAGGACGACGTCTTCAGGCCGGATTCCAACGCAGCTTGCACCAGCGGGAGGTTCGAGTCGGATAGCCGTGCCTGCAATGCGCGCGCCCTCAAGCTTGAGAATATTCATGCGCGAGGTACCGATAAACTGTGCGGCAAATAATGTGCCTGGCGCCTGATAGAGCTCAAAGGGTGTCGCCACCTGTTCGACACGGCCATCCTTCAGCAAAACAACACGGTCGGCCATACTCATGGCCTCGGTCTGGTCGTGGGTCACATACACAACAGACAGCCCCAGCTTGATTTGCAGCGCCCTGAGTTCATGCCGCATTTCCAGGCGCAGTTGTGCATCGAGATTCGAAAGTGGCTCGTCCATCAGACACAGTCTGGAATCGGCCACCAGGGCACGCGCCAGCGCAACGCGTTGTTGCTGCCCGCCCGAGAGCTGCCCGGGCTTACGGTCCTGATAAGGCGCCAGGCTCAACTGATCAAGCGTTTTTTTTAACCGTTCCGCGATCTCGGAGGCCGCGACCCGCCTGACCCTCAAGCCAAAGACAATATTTTCAGCAACGGACAGATGGGGGAACAAGGCATAATTCTGAAACACCATCGACACACCACGCAACGCTGGGGGTGTCGTCGTGACATCAGAACCAAAAATTGAAATTTGTCCTGCGCTGGGGGTTTCGAGACCCGCAATCAAGCGCAGGGTCGTGGTTTTTCCGCAGCCAGAAGGTCCGAGCAAAACCGAAAACTGTCCTGCCTGCAAATGCAGATCGGTAGGATGCAACGCAATGGTCGATCCCCAGTCCTTGGTGACTTGTACAAAAGTAACAGCCGTCATGTATAAATTTTTTTTCAGGCTTTTACAGGGTGTCGTCTTGACACAAAACTTTCAATAAAAAATCTTATCTCATAGGTATGACAAATACATGACGGTCAGGCCAGATACTGCGCAAGGTCAAAATCGGCAACAATGCGATCCATACCATAACGATCCACTATGAAAACATGATGACCATCAGAATCTGGGACCTGCCCACCCGCCTCTTTCACGCTGCCTTTGCCCTGAGCGTCACAGGCGCCATCCTCAGTGCCAAGCTGGGTGATACCTGGATGGACTGGCACGTTCGTCTGGGAATCACAGCTTTTGCACTGGTTCTGTTCAGAATTCTGTGGGGACTGGCCGGCCCACGCTATGTGCGTTTTAGCCAGTTTGTTAAAAGCCCCGCAGCAACGTGGAAATATTTCAAGGCCCAAGCCAGCCAGCCATACAAAAGCGCGGGGCACAACCCGCTTGGCGCCTGGTCTGTCGTTGCGATGCTGCTCATCATCGGGTTTCAGGCAACGACGGGGCTCTTTGCAAATGATGAGATTCTCACCCAAGGGCCCCTGGCACAGTTTGTCAGCGAGGCAGGCTCCTCGCTCATGACGGGCCTGCATCAGTGGAACGCAACGTGGGTGTACGTGATCATCGGGTTGCATCTGCTTGCTGTACTTGTTTATACGTTCAAGGGTCAGCAACTGGTCCTGCCCATGATAAATGGTGATGTACCTGCGACCCGGCTTGCACCACAGACCCAGAGTGCGCGCGACGATCTCGTCGTCAGGCTCGGGGCACTCGTACTTGCTGTCGCCCTGGCGATACTGGCCTGGTGGCTGATACAACTTGCAAACAACGCTGGCAGCACGTTTTAATGCATTTGCTAACATCACGCTAAATCATATAAATATCAGGAGACAAGATATGCCGGTCGTCACAAACGGATCAACCCGAATTTATTGGCGCGGCGATGGCGACGCATCGCTTCCTGCCTTAGTACTGGGCAACTCCCTGGGTTGCGACTTTTCGTTATGGGATCCTGTCCTGGATGCGTTGATGCGCGATTTTTATGTCGTGCGCTACGACATGCGTGGACACGGTGGCTCGGATGCGCCTCAGGGTGACTACACGCTCAGTCAGTTGACTGACGATGTGCAGGCCGTCATTGCAGCGGCACGTCTGACCTCCTACGACTACTGCGGCATCTCTTTAGGTGGCATGGTGGGAATGGAGCTAGGTGCACGTCGCCCCTCAGGCTTGCGTCACCTGGTCCTGAGCAACACCTCAGCCGAGTTTGACAAAAGCATCTGGAATCAACGCATCACAGCGATTGAGCAAGGTGGCATGGCTGCAGTGATCGATGGCATTATCGGACGCTTTTTTACACCCGACTTTGTTGCGGAAAACAGCATTGCGCTCAGACGCGTGCGTAACACGACACTGTCGCAGGTCCCTCACGGCTACATGGGGTGCTGTGCTGCAATTCGTGACATGGACTTGTATCCGCGCCTGGCTTTGATTCAAAACCCGACCCTCATCGTGGTTGGTGATTTTGACTTGTCCACGCCGCTTGCGCGTGGTCAGGCACTGGCGGCTCACATCGCGGGTTCAACACTGGTCACGATCCCCTCGGCGCACATCCCTCCAACAGAAATACCAGAGCAATACCTGGCGGCGATTGTGCCATTCCTGAAGTCATGAGCAAAGGAAAATAATGCTTTTCATGGTTCGCATGCAGGTCAACATGCCGCAAGACATGGACCCCAAACTGGCCGAGCAAATCAAGCTCGAAGAAAAAAACTACGCACAGGCACTGCAACGTGCCGGCCATTGGCCACATCTTTGGCGCGTAGTCGGGCGTTATGCCAATGTCAGTATTTTTGAAGCGCCGAATAACGACGCGTTGCACACCATGCTGTCTGGTCTGCCGATGTTTCCGTATATGGATATCGAGGTCACACCGCTCGCCCAGCATCCTTCAGCGATTTAAGCGGTGGCTCAATCTTCACGCAAGAGTCGCGCAAGGAGTGTGTATCACCCTTGCGCGCACACGCTTATTTTTTAAGCTTATAAGCGTCGTGACAGGCTTTACAACTGGCACCCACCTCACCAAAGGCAACGCGAACCTGATCGAGGTTGCCACTATTGGATGCGACAGACAGTTTGTCGATCGCACCTTCGAATTTGGCCTGTGCGGCTTTAAATCCGGCAGCATCGCTCCAGATTTCAGGCTTGGCTGCTGTACCTTTTTCGGTGTCGGCGACAAAACCCGCCCAAGGTAATGCGGACAGGGTTTTAAGCACCTCAACGTTGGCTTTGATCGCTGCGGCATCGTAAGGGACCTGGCCCTTCATGACAGGCTGCATGCGTCCAAAATGTGAAGAAATCAGCGTCAAGGCTGACTGGCGGTATTTGACCGCATCTTCTGGCTTGGCAAACTGAGCCTGTGCTGCGCTGGCCCACAAGGTTGGAACAAGTGCGCAAAGCGCGGCGAGCATGGTGAGTGTTTTCATTTTCATAGCCTTTATTATGCCGTACGTGCGAGTGTTTGTGCCAGACCGATGTAATTGCGCGGAGTCATAGCCAGCATGCGGACCTTAACCTCGGCGGGTAGTTCAAGACCCGTGATAAAGGTCCTCAGCGCCTCCTGGGTAATGCCTTTGCCGCGCGTGAGCGCCTTGAGCTGCTCATAAGGCTGGGGCAAGCCATAACGGCGCATGACTGTCTGGATCGGTTCGGCCAGGACTTCCCAGCACTGGTCAAGATCATCGTCTATCTTTGCCGCATTGACCTCAAGTTTGCCCAGACCACGCAAGCCAGCGTCGTAGGCGACCAGGCAATAGCCCAGTGCCACACCCAGATTGCGCAACACAGTTGAGTCAGTCAGATCACGCTGCCAGCGCGAAATTGGCAGCTTTTCGGACAAGTGACGCAACATTGCATTCGCCAGCCCCAGATTGCCTTCGGCATTTTCAAAATCAATCGGATTGACTTTATGCGGCATGGTCGATGAACCGACCTCCCCGTCTTTGAGGCGTTGCTTGAAATAGCCAAGCGCGATGTAACCCCAGATGTCACGATTCAGATCGATCAGAATCGTATTCGCGCGCGCCAGTGCATCAAACAGTGCAGCCATCCAGTCATGCGGCTCAATCTGGATTGTGTGCGGATTTTGTTTCAGGCCGAGCTGCGCCAGGACTCGTGCACTGAACGCAGGCCAGTCAATCTCGGGATACGCCGACATGTGTGCGTTGTAGTTACCCGTGGCGCCATTCATCTTGGCCAGAGGCTTGACTGCTGCGATGTTGGCAATCGCGTCGCGCAGACGTGCCGCAACGTTGGCAAACTCTTTACCCAGCGTGGTCGGGGTGGCGGGCTGACCGTGCGTGCGGGCCAGCATGGGTTGTGCTGCCTGAGTATGAGCAATGTGCTGGATCGCCTCAAGGGTTTTGTGTAACTGGGGCAACACCACCTGATCACGCGCACGCGTGAGCATCAGCGCATGCGAGGTGTTGTTGATATCCTCGGATGTACAGGCAAAATGAATGAATTCGCCTGCTTGCTCAAGCTCGGCGCGGCCGGCGACTTTTTCTTTGAGCCAGTATTCCACAGCCTTGACGTCATGGTTGGTGACGCGCTCAATCTGCTTGATGCGATCTGCATCTGCTTCGGAAAAATCACGCACCAGCGCCAGCAACGCCTCACGCGCCTGGGCAGAAAAAGCCGGCAGCTCAGGCAGGCCGGCCTCAGACAAACCGATCAGCCAGGCGATCTCGACTTCGACCCGGTGTGCCATGAAACCAGCCTCAGACAAAAGCGGGCGCAAGGCGTCACAGCGTGAGGCATAACGGCCATCCAGAGGGGATACTGCATTGAGAACGCTAAGTGAAGGATGAGTTTGCATTGGAAAGTTGCTTAAAAAACGACAAAAAGGATATGGATCATTTTATCACCGCCTTTTTCTCGCTAATACTGACATCAGGCTATAAACTCTTTGCTTAGATAAACGATATTCTGCTCAATGAAACTGATTTCCTCTCCGACTAGCCCTTACGCACGCAAAGTACGTATCGTAATGGCTGAAAAAAAGCTCGATTACCAGACTGAAACAGAAAACGTTTGGGCGCCAGACACTAAAATTCAGGAATCTAATCCGCTTGGAAAAATACCCTGCCTGATTACCGAAGATGGTGGTGCGTTATTTGATTCGCGTGTCATTGTTGAGTATCTAGACACGTTGTCGCCAGTTGGCCGTCTCATTCCACAAAGCGGACGTGAGCGTGCAGCGGTCAAATGCTGGGAAGCCCTGGCAGACGGCATGCTCGATGCATGCGGGTTGATTTTCAAAGAAACCCAGCGTCCCGAAGCCCAGCAAAGCGCCGAATGGATTGCCCGTCAGTACAGCAAGATCGAAGCCGCGCTGATTTCAATGGAATCCAGCCTGGGCGAACAAAACTATTGCATGGGAATCAGCTACACCCTGGCCGACATTGCTCTGGGTTGCGCACTCGGCATGCTTGACCTGCGATTTGCGCAGATTGACTGGCGCAGCCAGCATCCAAACCTGGCCCGTCACTATAAAAAACTGGCTGCCCGACCCGCGTTTATCGAAACCGAGCCAGTCAAACCAGTCTGATACTCTGCTCGCATCCCCTGGAACTAGATCTCCAGATCTTTTTCAAGGGTGCGCGCAATGATTTCCTTCATCACCTCGCTGCTGCCGCCATATATCCGGCCAACACGCGCATCCACCCAGGCACCGCCCACCTGGTACTCGGACATATACCCATAACCGCCATGCAGTTGTAAAAACTCGTCCAGCAGACGGGATTGCATCTCTGAGGCATTGAGCTTGGCCATCGCGGCACGCTCTGGTGTCAGCTCGCGCTTGAAATGCAGGGCCAGACAATCATCGACAAAGACGCGCAGCATCGTAACCTGGGCTTTAGCCTCGGCAAGCTTGAAACGGGTGTTCTGATACGACAGTACTGAATTGCCGAAAATCTTGCGATCCCGGGTGTACATGATGGTACGAACAAGGAATGCCTCGATAGAAGCCACAGCGCGTACCGCGATCACCAGACGCTCCTGGGCGAGCTCTTGCATCAGATACTTAAAGCCGCTGTTTTCTTCGCCCAGCATATTTGAAACAGGTACACGAACATTTTCAAAAAACAACTCTGAAGTGTCCTGTGAACGCAAACCAATTTTTTTAAGCTTGCGGCCTTTGCTAAAGCCGGGGGTACCATCCGCGACAACAATCAGTGAAATGCCTTTGGCGCCCGCTTCTGGGTTTGTT
>CANCOC010000098.1 GCA_947379755.1 Alcaligenaceae bacterium
TACTTGGTTTCGAAAGGCATTGATCCTAACCGTATCACTACGGAAGGTAAAGGCAAGTCGAATCCAGTTGCTGACAACAAAACAGCTGCTGGTCGCGCCAAGAACCGTCGCGTAGATGTCGAAATCATCGGTAGCAAGAAGTAATTCTTAGCTGATGATCAGATGAAGAGTGCCTAGGCAATCTTCATCTCGATTAAAAAGGCCTCGCTTGCGGGGCCTTTTTTTATGCCTGTCAATCTATCAAATGATCTCTGGCTCAATCACGACAGGCCGTCATGTGCTTCTACTCACGACATTCCTCTAGAATGGCGTGTTGCAATCCTTATTCTCAGGTCACACCCCATGACGACAAATGTCCCTGCTCCCTCATCTGGCAACGTCGATCAGGCAGAGCTCGATAAATTCAGTGCGTTGGCTGCACGCTGGTGGGATCCGCACAGCGAATTCAAACCCTTGCATGCGATTAACCCTCTCAGACTGAACTGGATCAAAGATTTGATCGGTGGCTTAGCTGGCAAACAGATTCTGGATATCGGCTGCGGCGGCGGCATTCTGGCCGAAAGCATGGCTGCGGCCGGTGCAACAGTCACCGGCATCGACCTTGCTGAAAAATCACTGAAAGTTGCACGCCTGCACGGCCTGGAATCGGGTGTCCCTGTCACGTATCAAAACATCAGCGCAGAAGACATGGCGCTCGCGCATCCTGGTCAGTTTGATGTGGTGACCTGCATGGAGATGCTCGAACATGTTCCAGACCCAGGTTCAATCGTACGTGCCTGCGCTACGCTGGTTAAACCAGGCGGCTGGGTGTTTTTTTCAACACTGAACCGCAATCCAAAATCGTTCCTGTTTGCCATTGTCGGTGCGGAGTATGTTTTACGCCTGCTGCCGCGAGGCACTCATAACTGGCAAAGCTTTATTCGTCCAAGTGAGCTGGGTGCCTCGGCCCGTGCTGCCGGACTCGAACCCCATGAAATGCTTGGCATGGGCTACAACCCATTTACCGAACATTATTCACTGAACAAAGACACCAGCGTCAATTACCTGATGGCTACACGCAAATGAGCACACTCGTTCTGTTTGATTTTGACGGTACCCTGGCCGATACCGCTGCTGATCTGGCTGCTGCCGCAAACAGACAGCGCACACGCCGTGGTCTTGAGACCTTGCCCAGCGAAGTCCTGCGCCAGTATTCTTCTGCAGGTGCACGTGGCCTGCTGCGTGGCGCGCTCGACATGTCGACCGACCATCCTGAGTACGAAGCCACCCGGCAGCAGTTCTTAAAAGACTACGCAGCTGCCATGCACGTCGAGACCTGTTTGTTTGACGGTGTGACCGAGTTACTGGCACAGATCAAACGTGAGGGGATGCAATGGGGAATCGTCACCAACAAAGCAACCTACCTGGCCGAGCCCCTGGTACACGCTCTCGGACTGGCAAAAGACTGTGCGGTTCTTGTCTGCGGTGATACGACCGCACATTCCAAACCTCACCCCCTGCCCCTGCTACACGCCGCGCAAGTCGCTGGCTTCAGCGTTGATCGCTGCATGTATGTAGGTGACGATATCCGTGACATTGAGGCCGCACGCGCGGCTGGGATGCCTTCGATTGCCGCAGCATATGGCTATTGCGGTCCGGATCACCCTGTAGAAACCTGGCAGGCCGATCACTGCGTACACTCAGCCAGAGACATGTGGCCGGCAATCAAACAGCTGGCAGCAGATTAAGAGCATTACAGCGGCTGTTTTTTCTGGTGCTGGCGCAAGGCCATCAAACGATTGTCACGCCAGCGTGCACGTTGTTGCAAGGCCTCGGCAGGCAGCTGCTCGCGCCTTTCCTGTTCAATCCTTGCAATCACTTCAGGATCCCAGTTGTTGTGGCCCTGCGTACGCGCGACTTGCGCGTACGTATCGCCATAACGGGCGGCATAGTCCGCCACGCCCTCCGGAGCGTTGAGATCAATGGTCTCGAATGGCCCCATAAAAGACCAGCGCAAGCCCAGTCCAAACTTCATCACCTTATCCAGATCATGAGCACTCGCATAGCCTTGCTCATACAGATTCAACATCTCGTTGAGCACTGCACCCTGCACACGGTTAAGCAAAAATCCATGGATTTCTTTACGAACGAGCACTGGCTCCTGGCCAATCCGTGCATACAAACGCATGGCGACCGAGACCGTATTCTCATCAGTCCAGGGTGCAGGCGCGACTTCGACAAGGGGAATCAGGTATGGCGGATTGGCAGGATGCGCGACCAGGCAGCGTGCGCGTCCCGCCAGCGATTCAGTAAACGATGAGGCAGGCAACCACGAAGTTGAACTAGCCAGTACAGCCTGCGGATGAGCCAGCAGGTCCATCTGTTTGAAAATATCCGTCTTGGCAGGAATCGTCTCGCGAACGTTTTCCTGTATCAGAAAGGCATCACGACAAGCCTCAGCCAGTGAAGTCACCGGAACAATGCGGGCCAGAATTGCTGCGACAGGCTCGTGCAGCAATTCAGACGCCTGCATATCCGTCAGGAGTTTTTCAATTTCATGGATGCAAGCGTCAAGCGCAGCCGGATATGCGTCATACATTTGTACGCGCAGACCGGCCTGTGCAAACAGCATCGCCCAGGCGCGTCCAATCAAGCCTGCGCCCACCACGCCGACCACCGAGGCATTCACATGACTCATTGGACGAGTGTCTCTACGTTGCCATCCACAGACAGGCTCTGACCTGAAATATTGGCACCGGCTGGAGAACAGATAAATACGATTTGCGCAGCGATGTCCTGCGCGGAGACCATGCGGCGCAGCGAGACGCGTTCCAGTGCACGCACACGCATCTCTTCAAGAGAGATGCCAAAGGATTCAGCCTTTGCGTTCAGCACGCGATCCTGCCTGGGGCCTTCAACGATGCCGGGCAAAATCGCATTGACACGAATACCGCTGGGGCCAAGTTCCATCGCCCAGGTTTGTGTCAGTCCAATCACACCAAACTTGGAGGCCGAATATGGTGTGCGCAGTGGGAAGCCAAAACGTCCAGCTGCAGAAGATATGTTCACAATGCTACCGCCACCAGACTTCATCAGTGGAACAGCACTCCGGGCACATAGAAAACCGCCCGTCAGGTTCACATCAATAGTCTGTTGCCAGGCCGCGAGCGTAGTCTCTGCAAGCGCTGCCGTAGGGCCTGCAATCCCGGCGTTATTAACCAGGATATCCAGTGCCCCCCAGCGCTGCCTGACGAGGTCAAACATGGCGAGCACTTGCGCCTCGTCGGACACATCGGTCAGACTCGTGGTGACACCAGGCAGTGCTGCTTGCACTTCTTTGAGTGCATGGGCGTCGATATCGCACACATGGACCTCGGCGCCCTGCGCAACCAGTGCCTCAGTGATCGCACGACCTATACCCTGCGCACCAGCCGTCACCAGTGCGCGCTGCCCATCAAGTCGAAAAGAAAGGTGTTGAGTCATCATTACATCCAGAGAATTTTTTTGCGGTAGTCCAGATCATCAAGCAGATTTTTAGCCGGACCTTCATGAAATACCTGACCGTGTTCCAGTGCGAACACCCGATCAGCCAACGCCAGGACAAGATCCAGATTGTGTTCAACAATCAAAATCGAAACCTCACTGCGCAGTTTGTCAAACACGGTGAATAATTCATTCACAACGGCGGGTGCGAGACCTTCGAAAGGCTCATCGAGCAAGAGCAATTTGATGTTGCCCGACAATGCACGGGCCACCGCCACCATTTGCTGCTCACCACCTGACAAGTAATCAGCAGCTACGTCCATGCGTTCTTTCAGACGGGGAAAATATTCGAATATTTTTTCTTCCGTCCAATAGGTACCACCCACGGATGGATTCAAACGATTCATACGACCCAGGGCCAGGTTGTCCCGAACAGACATACCGGCAAACAGCCCCCTGCCCTGTGGCACATAACCGATGCCGATGCGTGCGATGTCCGGTGCAGCCATCCCTGCAATTTGCTGCCCGTCAAACACAATGCTGCCATCTGCTGGCCTGACGAGCCCTGTGAGGGCCTTGAGCAAGGTCGACTTGCCAGCACCATTGCGCCCGAGCAGCGCTACGATCTCCCCTCCTCGCACATTGAGCGAAGCATCATTGAGGATGTGACTCTTGCCGTAAAAACTGTTGACCTTCTCAAACGACAACAACACCTCTTGCTGGCTCAGGTTGGTCGTGTCGCGCGCCTGGACCGCAGGCGTGCCTGTTCCAGTATAAATTTCCTGCACACGCACATCTTTCCTGACTGCATCCGGGGTGCCAGACATCAGCACATTCCCATCATTCATCACCGTGACATTCTGGGAAAATCCCAGCACGCGATCCAGATCATGCTCAACAATCAATACGGGAATATGGTGTTGAATCGTCTGGATCAAATTGGAGATGCGTTCGCGCTCTGCGGCAGCAAGACCGGCAAGCGGTTCATCAAGCAGCAGAACTTTAGGATGACACCCCAGCGCGATCCCCATGTCCACCAGACGCTGCCCGCCATAAGACAGACTCGCCGCTTCACTATGCTCGATTCCCTCGAGCCCAAGATACTTGACCAGCTCCGCCGTCTGCGTATCGACTGCGTCATAGGTCTGGATATCGCGCCAGATATTGAAATGCCCTTTGTGGCGTGCCTGTACGGATAGCCGTAAATTTTCGTAAATGCTCAGGCCTTTAAACAGATTGGTAATCTGGAATGAGCGTGCCAGACCCAGCTGACTGATCTGATTCGCAGGCAAGCCGGTCAGCGGTTCGCCATAGAGGACAATCGCGCCCTGGTCGGGTGTGAACATGCCAGAGATCAGATTAAAAGTCGTGGTTTTGCCCGAACCGTTGGGACCAATCAAGGCATGGATACCAGAATGCAAGGTCAGACTACAGTCACGCACCGCGTGCACGCCCCCGAATCTTTTGGCAATATTCGAGACCTTGAGCGCAGTCGTGTCACGCGTCTTGGGCTGCAAAAATGAAGGAAACGGCAGACCCTCATAAATTTTGCGTGCGCTCATCGCTGCACCCGTCTGGATTTCTTTCTTGAACTTTCGCTGGATCTGACCCCACACGCCGATCAGGCCTTTGGGTGAAAAGACAATGAAGCCTACAAACATCAAACCAAAATAAAAGAGCCAGTTGGGCGTCCAGATCGACAGAAATTCGCGGAACAAAATATAGAAGAACGCACCGAGAACGGGCCCAAGCAAACTATGCATGCCGCCAATCACAACGATTGCAAGAAGTTCGCCAGAAAAAGCCACAGAAGTCGGATCGGCAGAAGCAAAGCGATAGTGAAAAGCAAGCAAGCCGCCCGCGAGTCCTGTCAATGTTCCAGAAATCACGAACACCAGCAATTTGTAGCGTTGCGTGTCGTAGCCCTGGAACTGAGCACGCTGTTCGTTTTCGCGAATCGCCGCCAGCACGTGACCAAAGGGCGAACGCAGCAAGCGCCAGACCAGATACAGCACCAACCATCCGATGACGCTCACTGCGATCAGGTAATTGACAGGCTGATCAAGCTCGAGAATGCCCAGCGCGGGTCGTACGACATTACCCAGGCCGTTTTCACCACCGGTAAAACTGGTCCAGCGAAAAGCAATCGCAAAGGTCAACGCTGAAAAGGCCAGCGTCAGAAGTGAGAAATACACCCCCTTGCGACGCAGAATCAACGCACCGACCAGCAAAGCCAGACCCATCGAAAAGAAGATGGTAAACAGCAGCGGCAGCACCAGTTGCCCATCAAACCAGTACTTTTGCGACAGGGCTGCTGCATACGCACCGATTCCAAAAAATGCACCATGACCAAACGAGGTCAGACCAGTATGGCCGACCAGCAGATTCAGACCGAGTGCCGCAATCGCAAAAATCACAACGTCAGTTGCTGTTCCAGGCGTCAGTCCGAGCAGATGCATGATCAGTGGAGAGATCAGCAAGGCCATGATCGCCACAATCAGTGGCAGATACTTATGTTTATGTATGAGTGTCATGCGGATGTCTTATTCAAACTTCTCAACACGCTCACCCAGCAGACCGCGCGGGCGAAGCAATAGCACCAGAATCATCAGCACATACATGGAAGCTTCAGAAGCTGGTGGATAAAAGTAGGTGGTGATGCCGCGCACAAGTCCCACAAGAACAGCGGCGAGCACAACCCCCCAGAAGCTGCCCAGCCCACCAATCACGACGACCACAAAGGCTGCAGTCATGATCTCGGCTCCCATCGCAGGATGCACACCGGCAAGCGGTGCGAGCAACACCCCTGCCAGAGCGGCGAGACTCACGCCCAGCACCACCACAGCCGTCATGTAATAGGTCAGCCGTATGCCTAGTACGGCCACCATATCGGGACGTTGCGTGCCCGCACGCACGACGCGGCCAAAAGCGGTCTTGTTGAGCAGCAACCAGATACCGGTCATCGCAACCACGACCACGGCAAGCATCATCAGGCGATAGCGTGAATAGATAAAGTCTCCAAAGACAATCTGTCCTTTGAGCGCAGAGGGGATCGAATAAGGCAGAGGTGTCGAGCCAAAAGTCATGCGGATCAGCTGCTCAGCCACCATGGCAAGGCCAAACGTCAGAAGCAAACCCAGGATCGGATCGCTCTGATAAAAACGACGCAATAGCACGCGTTCAAAGACCACCCCCAGCAATCCAACAATCACGGGGGACAGCACAATCGCACCGGAAAAACCGACGTAGTCAGTCAAGACAACTGCAGCATAGGCGCCGAGTGCATAAAAAGCGCCGTGAGCCAGATTGACGATGCCGCCCAGACTAAAAATAAGGGATAAACCCAGCGCAATCAGCAGGTAATAGCCACCCACCAGCAAGCCGTTGAGGACTTGTTCAAGAAAAAAAATAATTTCCACGGAAACTCATGTCATCAGAGCAAAAACACACCCCGAAACCCAGACGGGTTTCGGGCGCCAACCAGACGTGTCAGGCGCACTGCACCCAACGCTCAGGTCATCAGAGGCTGCAGCTATTTTCCTGCCGGGTCGGCGCAATGATTTCGAGCGGTTCATTGGCGTTAGGCACGGCGGGGCCGAGCTTGAGGAAGTCCCATTTGTCGCGGGCTTCGCCCTTTTTCTTGGGTGTCAGTGTGTACATCTGCTGCATGAGCTGGTGATCCCAATCGCGGAAATAACCTTTACGACTCTTGAGAATGTCAAAGTCCGCACCTTTTTCAAAGTATTCGACAACCTTGAGCGAGTCGGTTGTCTTGACCGCGTTCATAGCCTGCGCCATGATTTTGAGAACGGTGTAATCACCCCATGCCTGATTTTCCGGGGGCTTGCCATGACGCTTCATGAAGGCCGCAACAAACGCCTTGGAGGTCGGTGTATCCACATCATGGTGCCATGGCACGGGCCAGGTCCCGACAAAGTTATCAGCGCCTGCGCCCCAGGCCAGAGCAGTATCAAAACCAAAACCCGCAACAGCAAATGGCAGGCCATACTCAGAATACTGTTTCATGAAGCTGGTGATTTGCGTGCCTGCCAGGTTCGAGATGACCACATCAGGTTTGGCCTGACGGATTTTTAGCAGATAGGCTGAATAATCGGTTGCGTCGGTCGGGACCTTGTCTTCACCTGCAACCAGACCACCCTGTGCAGCCAGGAAGTTACGCGCCACGCGTGTCAGATCGTGACCAAAGGCGTAGTCTGCCGTCAGGAAATACCACTTTTTGCCTTTGACCATGCCCTGTTCGAGTAACGCGCGACCCAGCGTATTGACGTACATGGAGTTAGCGCACTCGACGTGAAACATGAATTTGTTGCAGCTTTTGCCGCGTAATTCGTCGGAGTTGCCACCAGTATTGATGAAAATCTTTTGATTACGGGCCGCCACCTGGCTGATTGCCAGCCCAGAGGCCGAGTTGATTTCACCCAGCAGACAGGTCACACCGTCACGTTCGAACATGCGCTGTGCTTTGCTTGCTGCGGTCGCAGGATTGACTGAATCCTCAGTGAGCAGTTCAAGCTGGCGTCCCATTACGCCACCCGCCTGATTGACCTCATCGACCGCCAGCTTGATGCCCATGGTGCCATATTCGCCAAGTGGTCCGAGAAAGCCCGTCAAGGGTGTCAGGTGACCAATTCGAATTTTGTCGGATTGTGCGGTGACAAGCGCCGGAAAGCCCAGGGTTGCCAGGGCACCGGCTGCCGAACCTGCCTGCAGCAACTGACGTCGCGTTGTTAAGATTTTGCTCATTTTTTGCTCCTCTCATTATTATTTTGATCAATGATGCAGGGCCGATTCGCGTCGGGTCACCTGCTTTGATACTTCGTTGACTATAGGGTGGAGGATTCGCTGAGTCAACGCATTGAGATTAGCGCTTACCCTCGCTTTCAATAAAGAAATACTTGGATTTAGCGGTGTGTCATATTCAGGCGAAGAATGGGCAGATTCAAGGAAATTCAAAATTTAATTACATCTTTCTGAACTCTTTTACTTCCATCCGGTCTGATTAAACAGATTGTTCGTCTACAATCGAACTACTGGGGCCGATCCGGATTCGACGTGGGTCGCGACACAGTGCAGGGCATGTCGAGCACCAGTTCGCTCGTAAATCCACTGGAAACACTATAAACGCCAACGACGAGCGTTTCGCTCTGGCCG
>CANCOC010000099.1 GCA_947379755.1 Alcaligenaceae bacterium
ACACCTGTCGTGCAACCCGCAATTGGCGTGACCTATGCTGCCAAACTCGACAAAGCCGAAGCCGCGCTGGATCTGACGCAGTCCGCAGATTTGCTGGCACGGCGCATTCGCGCATTTAATCCCGTCCCAGGCGCCACAATCCTGTTGCCTGGCATCAACGAACCCGTAAAAGTCTGGCAGGCGATTGCCCTTGATAGCCTCAGGCATGACAACCCTGGTGCTGTACTCCAGAAATCCGCTCAGGGAATTGATGTGGCCTGCGCACAGGGTACGCTCAGACTGCTTGAGCTACAACGACCGGGTGGCAAACGCCAGCCGGCCTCTGCCTTTGTCCAGGGCTGGTCCGACGGCGCATAGGCCTTATGCCGGATCTTCCTTGATTTTCATGAACAGGATAGTCGAGGACAAGACCAGCGTAATCGCATTGGCAATCACAACCGGGATCGACTCAATCATCGTGCCATAGACGAGCCAAAAGCAGATGCCGCTGGTAAAGAGCACATACATCGCAAGCGAAATCGATCGCGTATCACGCGTGCGAATCACTTTCCAGGTTTGCGGAAAGAAAGCAGCCGTTGTCATGAAGGCACCAACATAACCAACGATTTCTACAGAGATGCGTTCCATATCTGTCTGCTTAAACGCGTTCGAGTTCGCGCTGCTCTTTACGTAGCCGCGCCTTTAACCGCGTCTGCTTGAGCATTGACAAATGCTGCACAAAAACTTTGCCATTCAAATGGTCAATCTCATGCTGAATACAGACCGCGAGCAGCTCGTCGGCCTCAAATTCAAACGACTCCCCCTCAAGATTCAGGGCGCGCACGCGCACCTCCGCTGGACGCTCCACCTCGTCATACACACCTGGCACAGACAGACAGCCCTCTTCGTAGGTTTTCTGCTCGTCGCTGCGGGCGATGATTTCCGGATTAATCAGCACCATCAAGTCTTTTTTGTCTTCGCTAACGTCCATCACCACGACGCGCTCATGCACATCAATCTGGGTTGCGGCCAGACCCACACCAGGCGCGTCGTACATTGTTTCGGCCATATCCCTGACTAACTTGCGGATACGGTCATCCACCACCGCAACAGGCTTGGCAACCTTGTGCAGTCGTTTGTCGGGGTAATGCAGGATCGTGAGCAGTGCCATGAGATGCTGAAATGTAGACGATGGATACTGCATTTTAATGCTATGGCCGGACATTTCAAGCATAGACCCTCTTCGGTGCTGACTGCAGCCATGTCAAACTGCTCCAATGCTGCATGACACACCTACCGATGACCTCGCCGCCTGGCTGCGGCTCTGCACCGAACCTGGCCTGGGTCCAGTTCAGATCCACAAGCTTTTGTCCCATTTTGAGAGTCCGCGTGCGCTCTATACGGCCTCAAAGGAAGTCTTGCGCGCAAGACTTCCTGCGGCCCTGGCCGTACAGCTTTCGCTCCCGCCAGCTCAAAGCCGCCTGCGACAAATCGAAACCACATTGACCTGGGCCGCACAGACCGACCATCATTTGCTGACGCCAGCGCATCCGCTTTACCCTTCCTTGCTCAAGGAAATCCCGGACCACCCCGTGGTGCTGTGTGCAAGAGGCAATCTCGCACGTTTACAGCACGAAGCCATCGCAATCGTGGGCGCGCGCAACGCCACTGCTGACGGACGAGACAACGCACGGGCTTTTGCCCGTCATCTGTCAGAACAAGGCTGGTGTGTTGTCAGTGGGCTTGCACACGGGATAGATGCCGCCGCACACGAAGGCGCACTCTGCGCGGCCCGCGATGCGGGAGGCACAATCGCCGTGCTGGGCACTGGGATCGATATTGTTTATCCTGCCAGTCATCGCGCCCTGACACAGCAGATTGTCTCGCAAGACAGCCTGCTGCTTTCAGAGTTCGCCTTGGGCGCACCACCGCTGGCAGGACACTTTCCCCGACGCAACCGTATTGTGGCCGGGCTCACGCGCGGCGTACTGGTTGTCGAAGCCGCACGAAAAAGCGGTTCGCTCATTACGGCCAGGCTCGCTGTCGAGATGGGGCGCGAGGTCTTTGCAATCCCCGGCTCCATCCACGCCCCCCTCTCACGCGGACCGCACGCGCTGATTCAGCAAGGTGCCAAACTGGTCGAAACGGGCGCAGACATATTGTCGGAGCTGGGACACGTCAGACCTGTTTACTCTCAGCCTGCAACGACCCCCTGTGGAGCTGCCTTAAAACAAAACCCCTGCACAAACCATTTCCACCCAAAACAGGTTGGCACACAACAGCTTGATCTACTGGACTACACACAGTCCCCCGTATGGAGCGCAATCGGCTACGATTCCATTACAGAAGATACCCTGCAGCGTCGAACAAATATGGCGCCGGCACTCTTGCAAGCCGAACTGCTGACATTAGAGTTGTCTGGGGGCATTGAACGCCGCCCAAACGGATTGCTTGCACGGGCATCGAGGACGCGTCACACCAATGGCTGACGCACAGCACGATCACTTTCTAACGGGATCAAATATGGCGCTGCCCAGCTTTGTAAAAATTGTAGAAGTCTCTCCACGGGATGGCCTGCAAAACGAAAAGACCATGATTTCAACCGACGTCAAAGTTGATCTGGTCAATCGCCTGAGCCTGGCTGGATTTAAAAATGTGGAAGCAACCTCTTTTGTTTCTCCAAAGTGGACGCCTCAGATGGCGGATGCCGCAGAAGTCATGGCACGCATTACTCGCCACCCGGGCACGATCTATTCTGTGCTGACTCCCAACCTGAAAGGCTTTGAGGCAGCGAAAGCTGCCCATGCGGATGAAGTCGTCATTTTTGGCGCAGCCAGCGAAACATTTTCACAAAAGAACATCAACTGCTCAATTGCGGAATCCATTGATCGTTTTGAGCCGGTTGCCGCTGCGGCGCATGCAGCGGGGTTGCGTCTGCGTGCAGCGTTGAGTTGCGCACTGGGCTGCCCATACGAGGGTGAGGTTTCCATCTCGGCTGTCGTCGATGTGGTTAGACGCTTTGACGCCATGGGCGTGCACGAAATAGACATCGCCGATACGATTGGCGTGGGTACACCTGAACGGGTACGTGCCGTCATGCGCGCAGTGACAGAAGTTGTAGATCCGGCCCGCATCTCCGGACATTTTCATGACACCTACGGACAGTCGCTCGCCAATATCCTGGCCTCACTCGAAGTCGGCATTTCAATTTTCCATAGCTCAGTCTCTGGCCTGGGGGGCTGCCCTTATGCAAAGGGCGCCACAGGCAACGTCGCAACGGAAGACGTCCTGTTCATGCTGCGTGGCATGGGCATCGATACAGGCGTGGACTTTGAGGCAGTCGTGGATATCGGACAGTGGGTCTCCGGTCAGCTCCAGCGTCAAGGGGGCAGTCGTGCAGGCAATGCGATTGCAGCAAAGAGGAACGCGGCATGAATGCAAGCCATGAAGAAAGGACTGGTCCGCGTTTGCCCGCCCAGACACTGCGCATCAGGCTTTTGATGACGATCATGCTCGCCTTGCCAGGACTAGGTGCTAGTGCGCCCGGATACGCAGCAGAATGCAGCGCCAGCGTCCAAACCGACGATGCCATGCGGTATACACCGGCCCATATTGATGTGCCCAAATCCTGTAAAAACTTTACGGTCAACCTGACACATAACGGCCGGCTACCGAAACTTGCCATGGGGCACAACTGGGTACTGGTCAAGCCGGCAGATCTGGAGGGGGTTGCCCGGACAGGGATGGCGGCTGGCGCCGAACAGAACTATGTGGATGCCCGTGACAATCGTGTCATCGCGGCCAGCACAGTAATCGGTCCAGGTGAGGTCACATCGGTGACCTTCCCCGTGAGCAAACTTCAGGCAAAAGTATCGTACACATTCTTTTGTTCGTTCGCGGGACACTCACCCATCATGCAAGGCACGCTCAGCCTGACGCCCTAGTCCGGCAGCACGCGCTCCTTTACTGATAGGTCCTGACATCCTCGATCACCTTGCCATCATTGGGCAAGGTGCCCGGCGCAATGAACTCAACCTCGGCCCGCAGCTTGGTCACATCACGCACCGACTCCTGCAGGCGCTGTTGCAGTGCTGCATCGGGGGATTGCGTTTCTATTTTCAGCGTCATCAGATCTGAGCCCGTCGTCCCGCTCACCACCAGTCGTGCGCGCACAACCTCGGGAAACCGGCGCGCGACTTCGGCGATCTGGCCTGGATGCACAAACATGCCACGCACCTTGGTCGTCTGATCCGCACGGCCAAGCCAGCCACGGATCCGCAGGTTGGTGCGGCCGCATGGCGAGGCACCCGGCATGATGGCGGACAGGTCACCTGTTCCGAACCTGATCAAGGGGTAATCCGGATTAAATGTCGTCACAACAACTTCGCCCACCTCCCCGTCTGGCACCACTTCGCTGGTACCGGGCCGAACAATTTCAAGCAGGATATCTTCGCTCAGGATCAAGCCTTCACGCGCGGCAGATTCGTAAGCGATCATGCCAAGATCGGCGCTGCCGTAGGCCTGGTAGGCCTGCACACCTCGTGCGGACAGCCAGTCGCGCAGCGAGGGCGGAAAGGCTTCACCCGACACCATTGCGCAACGCAGCGAGGGCAGGCGCACCTGCATCTCGTCGGCTTTTTCGAGGATGATTTTCAAAAAACTTGGCGTCCCCATGTACCCACCAGGTGCCAGCTCACGCATCACCTGCACTTGCTGTTCGGTTTGCCCCACACCGCCCGGGAACACCGTACAGCCCACCGCATGCGCGGCGGTTTCCATCATCGAGCCAGCCGGCGTGAAATGATATGAGAAACAGTTGTGTGCCAGATCTCCCGCACGAAAACCTGCGGCATAGAGCGCACGGGCAAACCGCCAGTAATCAGTGCGGGCACTTTCCGGCTCATAGATCGGTCCAGGCGAGGCAAACACGCGCAAGGCCTGGCCCCAGCCGATCGAAGAATAGCCGCCAAAGATCCGTTGTGCGGGGCCGGCGCTGGCCGGCAAGGTCGTACGTGCGTGCTGCTGTGCCGCAAGCAGTTCATGCTTTCGAATCACGGGCAAGGTCGAAAGCGCTTCGCGCGAGGTGACGGCGCCAGGATCGAAGCCTTGCAACTGAGCCGCCACTGCCGGCGCACTGTCAATCGCACGCGCAAGCGCGGCGGGAAGCGCCCGGATCAGATCACGCTCTCGCTGTCCAGTTTCGCGGATTTCCAGTGCATCATAAAACTCAGACATATCGTTTTCTCTTTGCCATTACGCAAGCCAGCGCTTGCGACGACGATAAAATTTTGTATCGCGAAAGCTCTTGCGCGCTCCGCTTGAAATACCCAGATAAAACTCTTTCACATCTTCGTTTTCGGCTAATGCCTGAGCCTGCCCGTCCATCATCACGCGGCCATTTTCGAGAATGTAGCCATAGTCGGCATAACGCAAGGCAATATTGGTGTTTTGCTCCGCGAGCAAAAAACTGACGCCCTCGCGTTCGTTCAAATCCTTCACGATCTGGAAAATTTCCTCAACAATTTGTGGTGCGAGTCCCATCGAAGGCTCATCGAGCAGAATCATATTCGGGTTGGCCATCAGCGCGCGGCCAATCGCGCACATCTGTTGCTCACCACCCGAGGTGTAGCCTGCCTGACTCGTGCGTCGCTGCTTGAGGCGTGGAAAATACTGATAGACCCGCTCAAGCGCCTGAGCAAGGTCAGCCCGCCCAAGATGACGGGTATATGCACCCGTCAACAAATTATCTTCAATGCTCAGGTGTGCAAAACAATGCCGGCCTTCCATGACCTGCACTACTCCGCGCCGGACCAGGTCAGCGGGGCTGAGGCGATCAATGCGTTCGCCACGATAGAAAATACTGCCCTTCGTGACATCGCCTCGCTCGCCCTGCAATAAATTTGAAATCGCACGCAGCGTCGTTGTCTTGCCAGCGCCGTTGGCGCCGAGCAACGCCACTATTTTGCCCTCAGGGACTTGCAACGATACGCCCTTGAGCACCAGGATCACGTGGTTGTAAATCACTTCAATCCCATTGACGTCAAGGAGAATGTCAGGGCTCGCCACGGACTGCGCAGCAGCATGGGAGGCGGAAGTCAGTTCGGCGTTCGTGGTGGCGGCGTTCATCGCAATGGATTCTTCCTTGTATCATTCAAGGCACCCGCCAGACACGTGCCCAGTCACGGGCACGCGCGGCGGGCAATCAGACCTTAGCCTTCACAATTTACGGGTGTGAGGTTCTTGTCTTTGGCATATTTTGCAGCGGCATCTTTCACCAGCGGCGTGATGATGCTTGCATCCGAGCGGTACCAGTCAGGCTTGATTTCAAACTTGCTGCCATCCCACTGGATGATGCGAGCCCAGTCGTCCCCTGTGTGATTCGAGCAGCTTGTTTTGACAGGTCGCATGAGTTCACCAAAACCAATTTCGTTCAATCGCTCCTGGGTCAGATTCAGATTTTCCAGGCCCCAGCGCACTTGTTCGGTCGTCATGGATTTTCCCTTGCCAAACTTCTCCTGCGCGGTACGAATCGCTTCAACCGTTAGCATCGAGATCACCATCCCGCGGGTATGTGCAATGGTGCCAACCGTAGTGCCATTGGTGTCCGAGCCCTGACCTTTGTCGTAGACCAGGGTCTTGAGCTCATCGTGCACTTTGCCACGCCCTGCAGTGTTATGGATGGTCACAGCGTTGTAACCCTTCGCCACCGCCCCCAGATCTTTCACGTCACCCTCTGAGGCCGCCCACCAGATGCCATACATCTTGTCGCGCGGATAGCCCGTGGCCTGCGCTTCACGCAACGCGGTCGGCGTCATGATGCCAGCACTCCATAGCAGGACATAGTTGGGCTTTGACTGGCGAATCTGCAGCCAGGTTGATTTTTGTTCGACGCCAGGTGCTGTGACCGGGTAGAGCAGCAATTCAAAGCCTTCTTTTTTAGCGCGTTCCTGCAGCAGTGCGATCGGCTCTTTGCCATATGGAGAGTCGTGATAAACGAGGGCAATTTTCTTGCCTTTGAGTTTGTCCATGCCCCCCTCTCTTTTGGCGATATCCTGAATCATGACATCGGCTGCGGTCCAGTAGGTACCCAGCAAAGGAAAGTTCCAAGGAAATACCGAACCGTCAGTCGACTGCGACAACCCGTAGCCAACCGTCAGGATCGACTCCTTATCACCCGGCGCTTTGTCGCTGACCGCGAATGTGATGCCTGTCGATTGTGGATCAAACGCCGAAGCCCCTGTAGGCGCATGGCCCTTCAGACGCTCATAACACTCGACCCCTCGATCCGTCGCATAAGAGGTTTCACATTCCTCGTATGTGATCTTCACCCCATTGACACCACCCCGTGCGTTGACGAGTTTGAGGTAGTCCATTTTGCCATCGGCCCAGGGAATCCCGAGCGGGGCAAACGAGCCCGTACGATAGGCAAGCAATGGCACAAACTGGTCGTCGGCAACTGCGGGCAAGGACATGGCGCCCAGGGCGCTGGCTGCGACAATCGTGGCAGCAATGTGTTTGACAGTTATACGCTTCATCTCTGTTCCTCCTGGTGGTGCTCTTCGAACACCGGGTTATGTATCCCGCTCTTGCTGTCGGGTATTTAAAATCAAACGTTCGCAAAAAATGATCAATGTGGGAAAGGCCAGATGCGCAGCTTTTCTTTACCCACCGTCCAGAGTCTGGCCAGGCCGTGTGGCTCTGCAATCAGAAAGAACACAATCAGCGATCCGAAAATCATGTGCTCAATGTGCGCGGCAGTATCGACCCCCAGCGGGATCCCCAGCAACCCGGGAATATGATTGAGCGTCACAGGCACCAGCACAATAAAGGCGGCACCAAAAAAACTCCCGAGAATCGAACCCAGTCCGCCAATAATCACCATGAACAACAACTGGAATGACCGGTTCAGGTCAAAGGCAAGTGGTTCCCAGGACCCGAGATGTAAAAAGCCCCACAGTGCACCTGAGACACCCACAATGAACGAACTCACAGCAAAGGCAGTCAGCTTGGCGTACATCGGCCGGATGCCAATGACGCAAGCCGCGACATCCATATCGCGTATCGCCATCCACTCGCGTCCCATCGCACTGCGCACCAGGTTTTTAGCAAGCAGGGCAAACACTACGACAAACGAGAGAACAAACAAATATTTGGCGATTGCGCTCTGCAAAGGCATGCCCATAAACGACAAGGCAGGCACCGAGACGTTGCCCGAGGGCGAGTAATTGGTAAAGAAGGGAATGCGTAAAAACGCCCAGTCCACAAAGAACTGTGCGGCCAGCGTTGCCACCGCAAGATACAAGCCACGGATGCGCAAACTCGGTATGCCGAAGATCACTCCCACGATGGTGGCAAACGCCCCCCCCAGCAAGATCTGTATGATCAGCGGCGTGCCCTGAAATCTCACACCAATATTCCATGCTGCGTATGCACCCACCGCCATGAAGGCACCGGTGCCAAGCGAGATCTGACCACAGTATCCGACCAGAATATTCAGACCAATCGCCGCCAGCGCCAGAATCAGAAAGGGAATCAGCAACGCTTTGAGAAAATAATCCGAAG
>CANCOC010000100.1 GCA_947379755.1 Alcaligenaceae bacterium
TGCCAAGCAGACCGGCGGCAAAACCCGTCACACAGCCTAGAATGGCTAAAGAAAGAATAAACAATGGGTCCATTTGGTAGTCTCAGTCTCGACGTTCGAAAAGTAGCTCAGTATACTGATTGGTCACTCCCCCTCATAGCTCGCCGTAGCCTAAATATTCGCCCATGGACTCACTCGACACAGAAGTTTTAAAACACGCACTGGACTGGTGCGCGAATGGTCACGCGGTTCACCTGGCGACGGTCGTCAAAACCTGGGGCTCCGCGCCCAGACAAGCTGGTGCCATGCTTGCCGTGCGTGCCGACGGCCGCTTGATCGGCTCGGTTTCTGGCGGTTGCATTGAGGACGATCTGATTGTCCGCGCACAAGAAGGCCGCTTGCCTGCACAGCCCGAACTCGTCCTGTATGGCGTGTCACAAGAAGAAGCCGCACGCTTTGGCTTACCCTGCGGTGGCACCCTCAAACTCGTCATCGAGCCGCTGCATGCAACGGACTGGCTCGCGCAAGTCGTCAAAACAACCACAGAACAAAAACTCATCGGGCGCTGGCTTGACCTGCAATCTGGCACGTCCACCCTGACGGATGCAACGCCCGGTCAACTGACCGCAGTCAGTGAGACCGGCTGTCACTTTGTCTATGGCCCGCACTGGCGACTACTGATTATTGGCGCAAATCAGACCGCGCGCGCCCTGGCGCAGATTGCAATCATGCTTGAGTTTCAAGTCATCATCTGTGATCCACGCGAAGAATTTACTGCAGACTGGGACATGGCAGGCGTCACACTACAGCCCGGGATGCCTGACGATGCAGTCGGTGCAATTCAAACCGATGCACGTACCGCGATTGTGGCCATCACGCATGATCCAAAACTCGATGATATGGCCCTGCTCGAGGCACTTCAATCACCCGCGTTTTATGTGGGGGCGCTAGGTTCGTCACGCAATCAGGTCAAACGCCGCGAGCGCCTGCTCAGTTTTGATCTGTCAGAGGCTCAAGTCGACCGCCTGCACGGTCCGGTCGGCCTGCAAATTGGCAGTCGAACCCCGGCAGAAATTGCAGTTGCAGTCGCCGCCGAACTGGTACAAGTCAGACGCACATATGAAGACCTGCGCGTAGGCGGACTCAAACAGCCGCCAGGCGCATCGGTGCCTGCTTAAAGATCACATGAAGTCGACGGGCACGGCGCATGGTGCGCCTGCCAGCCTCAGGAACTGCGTTTGCGGGACTCGATGCCCAGCTGCTTAAGCTTGCGATACAAATGCGTACGCTCAAGGCCGGTTTTTTCTGAAACGCGCGTCATGCTGTTGTTTTCGCGTGCAAGATGATATTCAAAATACACTCTTTCAAAAGCATCCCGTGCCTCGCGTAAGGGCTGATCGAGCGTAATGTCGCCCAGCAAGCTTTTGTCAATCGCAGCGGCAGCCTCGACCTGGACCGTTTCAGTCAGGACCGGCACCACCACAGCAGGCCCGTTATGCGCACTCGCAGCGGGCTTCAGGACAGGCATCCGGCCACGTGCGAGGCCTGCAGAAACGGTCTTGAGCAAGCGCTGCAGGGTAATTGGCTTTTCGAGAAAATCGATTGCACCAATCCGGGTCGCCTCGACGGCAGTATCGATCGTGGCATGGCCACTCATCATAATCACCGGCATATCCAGCAAGCCCTGCGAGCCCCATTCCTTAAGCAGTGTCACCCCATCGGTATCTGGCATCCAGATATCGAGCAGAACCAGATCAGGCCTCACGCGCAAGCGCGAAGCCCGAGCCTGAGAAGCATTCTCGGCCAGCTCTATCGTATGTCCTTCGTCGTACAAGATCTCGGAAAGCAACTCGCGGATTCCAATTTCATCGTCGACTACTAAAATTCGGGCCATAAATCTTTCACCTATTACACATGTACATTATCGTTCGCTTATGGCTTTGCGTCCACTCGCCCTGCCAACTGCGTCAGCAGAATTGAAATTCTTGCCCCACCATCGCGCCGATTCGACAAATCAATCCGTCCATCATGCTCATCAATGATCTTGCGCACGATCGCCAGACCTAATCCAGTTCCTTGCGCTTTAGTCGTGACGTAAGGTTCGAATGCACGTTGTAACACTTGTGCAGAAAACCCAGGCCCGTTGTCAGAAACCGTAAACCTGACAGCCTGCTGTGGCAAGCCATCCTGGTTGCCTGCATCCGTCAACTGAGTGGTCACCTCAATCACCCCGCCTTCCGGGAACTCGGACAAGGCGTCGCGGGCATTCGCCAGTAAATTATGAATCACCTGTCGCAACTGCGTCGGGTCGCCCATGATCAGAGGCAAGTCTTGCGCCAGCAGTACGTTGAGTTTCCAGGTATGGCTGCCATCATCGAGCTGACCTTCGGCAGGATTCCAGCCGTACAAAGCAAGGACTTCATCAACCAATGCATTGAAATCAACCGGTACCATCGTCAAAGCGGGTTTGCGTGCATATTCGCGGAAATCATCCACCATATGCTTGAGCGAGCTCACCTGATTGACAATCGTGTTGGTGGCACGCTCAAGCAGCTGGGCATCTGCTGGCTCAAGCTTATTTGCCAGCTTCATCGCCAGGCGTTCGGCGGACAGCTGAATGGGAGTGAGTGGATTCTTGATTTCATGGGCCAGCCTGCGTGCAACCTCACCCCAGGCAACACTGCGATTGGCCGAGATGACTTCAGTAATGTCATCAAACACCACCATATACCCGTTGTTGCGCCCATCCACCCGGAGATGCGCCCCACGCGCAAGCAAGGTCAGCGTATGCGTTTCTGCATCCGGATTGACTTCTTGCAAGGTAATTTCAAATTGCTCTTGCCAGTGCACACGCTCGGACCCGACCGCCACGTGCTCGGAAAAAGCCTTGCGGATCACGTGCGAAAACTCCAGCATGCCGTCAATCATTTCGAGGGGACGGCCAGGCGCAGCCCGCAAGTCCACCTCAAGAATGGCTTGGGCCCCTTGATTAAACGTCGTCAGACGGAACTGCTCATCAAATACCAGCACACCAGCAGTCAGATTTGAAAGCACGCTTTCGAGATAAACATTTGATCGCTCAAGCTGCTGACGATTGGACTCGACCATCCGTCGTGCCTCATCAAGCTGACGCGTCATGGTGTTAAATGATCGCGTTAACTGTCCGACCTCATCCTTTGACATGGGTTCGGGCAAAGCGGTGAAGTCACCTGCACTCACCGCCTGCGTGGCAGAAGCCAGTGCAAGCAAGGGGCTGACCAGTCGTTTGGACAAATAAAGAGCCACTGTGATCGCTGCGAAGACCGCAAGCAATAAGGCCAGCGTGAGTGTCACACCAAAAAGATTCCGCAAACTCTGTCTGGAAAGGGCCAGTTCCTGATAATCCAGATAACCCTTTTGCACTTCACTGACATTGCGTGCAATTTTTTCTGATACGGGCTGAAGAAGCTGCAACCAGCGCGACTCTGAGTTCACACCCAGCGCGACATCGTTTCGCTCAGGAACGCTAAGCGGCACAATCACGCGCAGGTGCAGACCTGCATCGGCGGCAGAGGGGCTGGGATCGTCCGAATCAACGGCCGAATATCCCCGCGTCATCCGGAGCTGATTCAAAATGCCTGCGGGAGGCAGCAGAGGCAGGAGCGAACTCAGTTTATCTGTCGAAAAGGCGATCAGACGTCCGCTGCCACTAAACACCATCGCATCAATCGAAACATTTGACTCACGCAAGCGCGTCAGCACAGCAGAGATATCAGCGTCCGGCGTCTGATTGAGCTCGGGCGCCATCACGCGTGCGCGCGCGTCAAGCTCGGCGAGCTGTGTGTCCAGCGCGGCGCGTCCGAGCGCAAGACCCGACTCCAGCGCGGTATCCACACGCACATTGAACCAGGACTCGATTGAGCGCGACATGAACTGAACAGATACGGCATAGATCAGGGCACCTGGTAACACGCCGATCAAGGCGAACGCGAGCGCAAAGCGCGCCGTGAGCCGCGCACCGAACTTGCCACGCCAGCGTTGCCTGACCAGCCGGATCGTCAGCGTCACGACCCAGACAAACAACGCCAGTGCCAGGGCACCATTGAGCCACAGCAACAAGGTTTGATATTGCGCGACACGCGAGGCATTGCCAGTTGACCAGGCCAGCAGCCCAAACAATGCCGCTCCGCTGGTAATGCCAACGATCAGGGCGAGTCGCAACAACCAGTTCATTGGGCAGGCTCCTGCTGGCGGATCGAAAAGTCAAAAGGTGCCCAGGGACTTGCCAGCGACCATGCCCCACGGTTTGTCGCATCCAGGCGCATCGGGCGCGCCAGCTGGGAGGTGTCCAGGCGGATACGCACCTGTCCGTCATAACGTGTATCAGGCTCAAACTGGTCAATGGGAGCAATCGGCCAGGCACGCACCTGCCTGATCACAGACAGCGCTTCTTCGAGTGAGGCCACAGGTAAAAACAGATCTCCGCTGGCAACACGCCACTGGCGCGTCAGCGCGTTGTAGGTCACCCTGCGCGTCAAAGTGGCCTCAGCCAGCACTTTATTGAACCACCACCATCTGGCGGCAGTAATTTTCAGGTCTACGGTGAAGTAAAGCGGAACACCCCGCTCTGCGGCATCCCGCACAACCGGACTGAGCGTCATTGACGCATCCAGGTCCATCGTCAGCTGCCCATCGATGATCAGGGGTTCGGTACGCGTAATCAGCGCATCTGCCGACCAGGCAAGGCAAGCCCATGTCCAGGCACACATCGCCAGCAAGGTCACCAGGCCATGCCGCGTCATTCGCCATGCGCTAAGTGAAAGAGTCATGCCCGGATCATCGCCTAAATTCGTCGGGTAAACAATGCAAAGAAAAAGCCATCATGCCCTGCAGGGAATTCTGTACCCGGGACGCAGGGCAACAGCTGGCCTGGCGCATCCAGACGCTCGGCCTGGTTATGACGGGCTAAAAATGCCTGGGCCTGCATTTCGCATTCCTCAGGAAAAATCGAACACGTCACAAGGAGCAGTTTTCCGCCTGGTGCAACGGTACTCCAGAGCGAATCCAGGATTTCACGCTGCAGCTTGACCGTCTGGGCGATATCGTCGGGTCTTCTGAGCCAGCGAATATCCGGGTGACGCCCCACAATGCCCGAGGCCGTGCAAGGCACATCGGCCAGCACTGCATCAAAAGGCACGCCATCCCACCACAGATGCGACCGTATGGCGCTTTCGGCCACAAGCCGTACGCCAGGACGCATCAGTTTGAGTCGTTTGAGATTTTGTTCGACGCGCGCAAGGCGATCTGCATCGATATCCAGCACTGTCAACTCAATATCGGCCAGCTCAAGCAAATGTGCGGTTTTCCCGCCCGGTGCTGCACATGCGTCCAGCACGCGCATACCTGGCGCAATATTGAGCAGCGGGGCGGCCATCTGGGCGCCAGCATCCTGCACCGACCACCAGCCTTGATCGTAACCGGGCAAAGAAGCAATCGGACGCGGAACCTGCAGCACCAAACCTGCCGGGCCAACAGGCGTAACTGCCAGGCCCTGCGCGGCAAAGGCTTCTTGCACTGCCTCGCGCGTGCTGACCCGGGTATTGACACGCAGCGTCAGGGGCGGATGCTGATTGGCAGCCTGCAACAAGCCCTGCCATTGATCAGGATAGGCTTTTTGCAAGGCGCGAATCCACCAGGCGGGATGATTCCACCTGGCTTCGATATCATCCTCGATCTGGACGAGCACCTGGTCACGCTCACGCTGAAAACGACGTAAGACCGCGTTAACCAGTCCCTTGTAGTTCTCCAGCGCGCGTTGGAGCTGGGTGGCCTGGACACTCTGGTCTACCAGCGTGTGCGCCGTATATAGGGGCGCTGCCGGGTCGCGGGTGTCACCCTCAGCCTGCATCGCGACATTGAGCAAAAGCAGGGAGAGTCCAAGCAATGCGCCAATGACGGGGCTTGAAGGTTCGCGCTGCACCAGCAGCCGCCGGATCGCGATCGCCTCGCCCCAGTGGCGCATGGCATAGAAAGCCAGCGCCTGGGTAGAGGGACGCAGGTGGGCGGGCGTGTCGGCCAGCGCTTCGGTCAGTGATTGGCCGCCTTCGACGGCGGCGACTGCACGGGCGGCAGACAGGAGGCTTTGAGAGAGGGCAGGTGCGGCATGATTCATACCCCAATTGTAGGGGCTTGCGAGACTACGCGGGGGCGGAATCGGGGATTACAGGATTCAAGCCGGCACACAAGTTAAAATGACACCCTTATCAATGCGGGCTTTTGCCCCTCAGGTGTCAGATATGTCCTCCCCAAAAGTCGGTTTTGTCAGTCTTGGATGCCCCAAGGCGCTCGTAGACTCTGAACGTATCCTCACGCAATTGCGCACAGAGGGTTATCAGATCGTCCCCGATTACAACAATGCCGATGTGGTGGTCGTCAACACCTGTGGCTTTATCGATAGCGCCAAAGCCGAGTCGCTCGATGCGATTGGCGAGGCGATCGCAGAAAACGGTCGCGTCATCGTGACGGGCTGCATGGGGGTGGACGAGTCCGTCATCCGTGCCGTGCATCCAAGCGTGCTGGCCGTCACAGGGCCCCAGCAATACGAACAGGTCGTGCGCGCGGTGCACGAGGCTGCACCACCCAATGCCTCGCATGACCCCTTTCTCGACCTGGTGCCTCCACAGGGGATCAAACTCACTCCGCGCCACTACGCCTACCTGAAGATCTCCGAGGGTTGCAATCACCGTTGCAGCTTTTGCATTATTCCTTCGATGCGCGGTGATCTTGTCAGTCGCCCGGTTGGTGACGTGCTCGACGAAGCGCAACGCCTGGCACGCGCTGGCGTCAAGGAATTACTTGTGATTTCGCAAGACACCAGTGCCTACGGCGTCGATGTCAAATATCGCAGTGGCTTCTGGAATGGGCGTCCGGTTAAAACCCGCATGACCGAACTCTGTGCCGCCTTGTCAGAGCTTGGCATCTGGGTACGTCTGCATTACGTCTACCCTTACCCGAGCGTCGACGAAGTGATCCCCCTGATGGCCGAAGGCAAAATCCTGCCCTACCTTGACATTCCGTTTCAGCATGCCAGCCCGCGTATTCTCAAACTGATGAAACGCCCCGCGTTTGAGGACAAGACCCTGGCACGCATTCACCGCTGGCGTGAACAATGTCCCGACCTGACATTGCGCTCAACCTTTATTGTCGGCTTCCCTAGCGAAACAGAAAGCGAATTCCAGTATTTGCTCGACTGGATGTCAGAAGCCCAACTCGATCGGGTCGGCTGTTTTCAGTATTCTGCCGTTGAGGGTGCGCCTGCCAACGCACTCGAAGGCGCGATTCCCGATGAGGTCAAACAAGAACGCTGGGATCGTTTTATGGCACACCAGCAGGCGATCTCTACCGCGCGCCTGGCCAGGCGTGTGGGCAAAGAAATTGATGTGCTGATCGATGAAGTCGACGAGGACGGCGCCGTGGGTCGTTCAAGTGCTGATGCGCCTGAAATCGATGGTAATGTATTTGTCAGCAGCGACGAGGCCTTGAAACCTGGCGATATGGTTCGCGTGCGCGTGACCGAGTCAGACGAATATGACCTCTGGGCCGACAAGATCTGAACGTGACTGAACAAACACCTCCCCTGCGAGTAGGTTTTGCCGGCACGCCGGAATTTTCGCGTCTCGCCCTGCACGCCATTCTGGATGCAGGATTTAACGTACCACTGGTGCTGACACAGCCTGACCGGCCTTCGGGGCGCGGCCTCAAGCTCACACCAAGTGCCGTCAAGCAGCTTGCCCTTGAACACAGCATCCCGGTCGCACAACCCCGTAGTCTGAGGCTCGACGGCAAATACCCGGACGAGGCGCAGGCGGCGCAGACCACACTGCTTGCGGCCAAACTTGATGTATTGGTCGTGGCAGCCTACGGGCTGATTCTGCCGGCCTGGGTTCTTGAGATGCCAACGTATGGTTGCCTGAATATTCACGCCAGCCTGTTGCCGCGCTGGCGGGGTGCCGCCCCCATTCAGCGTGCCATCGAGTCCGGAGATACCCATACGGGCGTCACCATCATGCAAATGGATGTGGGTCTGGATACTGGCGACATGCTGCTGGTTGAGTCCCTGCCGATTCTCGCAACCGATTCTGCCGCATCCCTGCATGACAAGCTTGCTGAACAGGGAGCACGACTCATCGTTGCCGCGCTCCAGGCCTTGCCGCAGGGATCACTCACACCTGTCGTGCAACCCGCAATTGGCGTGACCTATGCTGCCAAACTCGACAAAGCCGAAGCCGCGCTGGATCTGACGCAGTCCGCAGATTTGCTGGCACGGCGCATTCGCGCATTTAATCCCGTCCCAGGCGCCACAATCCTGTTGCC
>CANCOC010000101.1 GCA_947379755.1 Alcaligenaceae bacterium
AGCTGCTTTCTGGACGTCGCATGGATCGTAAAGGTCAGGCCCATGTAATTGCCCCCCTTGCTCGGACGCATTTCGACTGTACCAGGATCAAAGTCCGGATCAAACTGCAGCACAACAGAAGTCAGCTCTTGCGCCAGATCTGGCGCCTGCTTGCCCATGACTTTGATCGGGAATTCGCAGGGATATTTGATCAGCGATTCTGACTCGGGAATGATACTCATGCCAGTGCCGCAATCCGCGCATCATAAGCGGTGCTCAGTCTGCGATAAATAATTCCTGGCAAACCATTTGCGACAGGCTTGCCATCCAGTTGGACAATGGGCAGGATCTCGCGTGTCGCAGACGACAGCATGAGCTCATCAGCCGACTCAACCTCAGCACGTGTGATGGTGCGTAATTCAAAGGGAATACCAACTTCTTTGCAGAGCTCTTCGAGCAAGCCATAACGGATGCCTTCAAGCACCAGGTTGTTTTTCAGAGGTGCCAACAGCTTGCCCCCCTTGACCACCCAGATATTGCAGGAGGCGGCTTCCGTCAGGTTGCCATCACGGAACTGGATGACTTCGTCCACACCCGCATCGACAGCAGCCTGCTTGGCCAGAACATTACCCAGCAGGGACACAGACTTGATGTCGCAATGCAACCAGCGCTCGTCAGGGATGCTCACCACGCTCACGCCTTTTTCGCGCACTGCAGCCGAGGGACGCGCCATCGGGGCAACCATGCCAAAGACCGTCGGTGTCACAGCCGGCACAGGGTACGCGTGATCACGTTTTGCGACGCCTCGGGTAATCTGCAAATACACCATGCAGGTCGTCTCGGGCGAACGGTCAATCAGATCCTGCACCAGTTTTTGCCATTGCTCAAGCGTGTGCGGCTGGGCAATCTTGATCTTGGCCAGGCTGCGCTCCAGGCGCGCCAGATGCTGCGCCATGCGAAAGGGTTTGCGGTGATAGACCGGCACCACTTCGTAGATGCCATCACCAAAGATAAAACCGCGATCCAGTACAGAGATTTTGGCCTCGGACAGCGGACCAAATTCACCATTCAAATAGACAGTCGGATCACCAACCACACCCTGAATCAACATGTTCTGAACCATTGTTTCAAATCCCTTCTTAAAAGCGTGAACGATAAATCGTCATGAAATTCACCAACTGCAAAATGTGTGTCAACAGCGCGGCAAAGCGCCGTTCAATGCCACCACAACTTGATCATATCAACCGTGCGGCCAAAGAAGCCTGCACGCTCAACCGGTGCGAGGACTTCGAGCGGCTCGGTGCGCAACAGCTTGTCATCAAGCATCAGGGCGAGTGTACCGACCTTCTGACCCTCGGTCAGTGGTGCAAGCAGAGGATCCGGACGCTTGATCACAGGCTTGATATCACCCGCTTTGCCACGCGGCACGGTGACCCAGAGTGGCTCGATCACGCCCAGCTTGGCGATATCGGTCTGACCCTGCCAGACGCGCGCCTCGACAGCGGGATGGCTCTTGTCAAAGACCTTGATTGTTTCAAAATTCTGGAACGACCAGTTCAACAGCTTGAGGCTTTCTTCGGCGCGCGTGGCACTGCTGTCAGAGCCCACCAGCACCGTGATGACGCGGCGATCGCCACGCTTGGCAGTTGCCACCAGGCAAAAACCTGCTGCATCGGTATGGCCTGTTTTCATGCCGTCAACTGAAGGATCGGCCCACAGCAGACGATTGCGGTTGGTCTGCTTGATTTTGTTGTACGTGAACTCGCGCGTGGAGTAGTAGGGGAAATATTCCGAATGATCCACAATCATGCGGCGCGCCAGTATCGACAGATCACGCACCGTGGTCACATGCTGCGGATCAGGCAAACCCGTCGCATTGAGGAAATTCGTATTGTTCATCCCCAGACGCTTGGCTTCTTCGTTCATGAGTGAAACAAAGCTGCCCTCGGTGCCTGAGACGGCTTCGGCAATCGCCACTGAGGCATCGTTACCCGACTGGATAATCACGCCCTTGAGCAGCTCATCCACGTTGACCGGCTTGCGCGGCTCGATAAACATGCGCGAACCTTTTGTCTTCCAGGCCGCCTGTGACACGACCACCTGCTGATCAAGCGTGAGGCGCTTGTCGTCGAGCGCGTTAAAAGCCACATAGGCCGTCATGATCTTGGTGAGCGAGGCGGGCTCAACTTTCATATCGGCATTCGAAGAGGCGATCACCTGTCCGCTTGTTACATCAACTGTAATCCAGGCACGCGCAGCGATTGCAGGCGCTGGCACCGTGCCCAGATCACCCACCTGGACGGGGCCGGTCGAGGGTGGCGTGGTTGCAGCCACTGCAGCAGGTGATGGCGCAGGCGTCTCGGACTTTGCAGCCTCTTTTTTGGCCGCCTCAGCTTTGGCAATCTCTGCCTTGGTTGGTTTTGCAGTTTTTGAAGAAGACTGCGCCTGCGCCTGTGCAGGCGCAAGCGATACAACCTGCACGGCGACGACCGTTACGGCAAGAACCAGCGCCATGCCAAAGGAGCGTGGCCAGGCAAATGAAAGGGAGCGTGCTGCAGATTTAAACAATGCGATCATCAGGTGTTTCCGTGTAAAGATTTAATTATAGGCAGGTGGCATTGCCAACACAGGCATCACCACCGTTCAGACAAGGAAAAAATTTCCTTGTCCTACAGCGCCTTCAAGCGCGTTTGCACCAGCTGGCGCAAAACTAATAATTTGCCATGGAAAAAGTGTCCGGCTTCGGGCACCACCACCACGGGCATACCAAGCGGACGCGCCCAGTCCATGACTTCGGACAGCGGCACGACTTCATCATTCTCACCATGGATCACCAGCGCATCCTCAGGGGCCTGAGAATCGCCGTGCCGGAACCGCATGGCTGCCGAGCCCGCCAGAATCACAATATCCGGCAGACGTTTAGCCTGAGCCTTCCACTGTGCATAGAGCTGCACGCAAATCGAGGTGCCAAAAGAAAACCCACCCATCACCCAGGGCATCGCTGCAATCTCAGGATAGCGCACGCGGAACTGCTCGACCAGCGCAGCCATGTCCAGCAGTTCACCCTTGCCATGGTCAAACGACCCGTCCGAACTGCCAATGCCGCGGAAGTTTGGACGCACCGCCAGCAAACCCTGCTGCACACACGCACGCGCAATCGTCGTGACGACCTTGTTGTCGCGCGTGCCACCCTGCGCAGGATTCGGGTGCAAAATCAGTGCCCAGCCTACAGGCGCACCGTCAGGCCAGTCCAGCGCCACATCAATCACTCCGGCCAGGCCGTCAAACGTCGTATTTTCAGTATATGCAGGCATAGTATTCAGACAGAATCACTCGTGAATCGTTCAATGTAGATTATTTACGCAATAAAGCGGTGAGCCATTGTGCCACCCGCTCGGTTGCCTGATCGGTCGCCTGACGCAAGGCAAGTGCGCCGCCCTGTGCGTCCAGCGTCGTGCTGGGTACACGCAAATCAATCAACAACTGATCAATCACTTTCGTTCCCTTCATCAGGACAACCTGCAACGTCAGCTGTGCCTGACTGGAGGAGCCGTCCTGGGAAAAGTTCTGCTCAAAGCGCTGCAGATTCAGGCGCAACTGCGGCAGCTCACCGCCGACATTCTGCTGCAGCACTGCACCTTGCAGTGACAGGCGGTCTACCAGCTTTTGCGTGACAAGACGTGCGGGAGGGGCCACCCACTGATAGGTTGAATAAGCCTGTGGCTGGCCCAGATCACCGACCCGCCAGATGACCATTGTTTCACCCAGCAGCGCGGCAGACATTGCAGCCGGAATCGCGACTGGCGGGTTGGCAGGCAGGCTGGTCGCCAGGGCAGGCGTTGCCGCACCCAGATCAAGCTGTACAGGGGCCGTTTTGTTGCCCCCTCCGACACACGCGGCCAGTGTCAACAGGAGCGGCAGCACCAGGCAGGCGCTTGCGGCACGACGCAACAATGACATATTTATCTTCAAGGTATTCTCCATTAGCGAGGCTGAGAACCAAAGCCTGCAAAACCGGTTTCGCCCGGACCCGGCACCACGCGTGGGGGACCGAAGATCAGGGACTGTGGTGACTGACCCAGTTGACGACTGGTCAGCGTAAATGCACGCGCTGCATCGGTCACACTGACACTCAGCATCGTGACATCAGGCAAGGTGGTCGTGCGCAACTGTGCAACCGCCTCCTGAATGCCTTGCAGACTCAGCGTCACCTGCTGCATCGGTCCGTTTGGCCCATTGAGTATCCTGAAGGTTTCCTGTGCAGAGCGGGTAAATGTCGCGACTTCTCCGACGGCCGCATCAATGCGTTTGGTGGTTGAGGCCAGACCATCCATCACCGCAGGCAGTTTTTTCAGGGCAAGCGAAATCGAGGCAAGGTTCTCATCGTTTGTAATCTTTTCGACCTGTGCCAGCACACGTTCAATGGACGCGATCATCCCGCCCCCCTGCGAAGTCAGCCGCTCAAGAAAGCTCGGGCGAATCGGGATTTCTGCAAGCTTTTGTGCAGAGGACTTCAGGCGGACATTGGATGTGCCATTGTCTTTCAGTTCAATATTAGAAATTCCCGTGACGCCTGCGGTGACGATCTCCGCCCAGGTGGCCTCGGTGACTGGTGCATTGGGGTCGATCCCGATCATGATCCGAACCTGACCGGGTTTATCTTCAATAAACCGCAACGAATCCACACGGCCGACCGGAACACCCTGATAACGCACCTGCGACTGCACAGACAAGCCTGTGACGGGGGAGCTTGCGACCAGTTCAAACGGTACGAGCGGGACGTTCTTTTTGCTGATCCAGATCGCGGCCACTGCTGCCCCAATCAGGAACACCAGCGTAAAGATCCCAGCCAGCATGGCGTGGCTACGATTTTCCATTTTTCACTTCCTTGGTATCGAATTGTCCCAGCGCGCGCTCACCACGCTCGCCATGAAAAAATGATTCGATGAATGGGTGTTTGGTTTGCATCACTTGTTCTATCGTTCCTTCGACCAGCACTTTCTTTTCGGCCAGTACTGCCACACGCGTGGCGAGTGCTCCGATGGTATCCAGATCATGCGTGACCATCACAACCGTGAAGCCAAGCTCATGATGCAGGGTCTTGATCAGCTCGACAAATTCATCTGAACGCTGAGGGTCCAGCCCGGCCGTGGGCTCGTCCAGGAACAGCAGTTCCGGGTCCAGTGCCAGGGCACGTGCCAGCGCCACACGCTTGATCATGCCGCCGGACAGATCAGAGGGCATCAGCGCAGCATCGCGCGAGGTCAGTCCCATCCAGCTCAGGCGCATCAGCACCACATCACGAATCAGATCCTCAGGCAGGTGATGGACCTCGCGCAGGGGCAAGGCCACATTATCAAAGACTGGTAAGGCGGAAAACAAAGCGCCTGCCTGGAACAGCATGCCCCAGCGGTGCGTCAGGGCGATGCGTTCGGGTCCGACGTAATCGTGAACGGGACGACCGAACACCTTGACCTCACCCGATCTGGGCTTGTCGAGCCCCAGAATCTGGCGCAGCAAGGTGGTCTTGCCCGAGCCCGAGCCCCCGACCAGGGCCAGAATTTCTTTTGGCCAGACTTTCAGATCCAGATTCTCATGCACCACATGCGTTCCAAACGCTGTCGTCAGGTGTTCAACATCAATAATGGGCAAGGCATCCATCAGATGTTCATCTCATTGAAAATCACGGCATAGATGGCGTCAATCAGAATCACACCGGTAATCGCGGTGACCACAGAGGCCGTCGTCCCCTTGCCGAGGCTTTCGGTGTTGGGTTCGATACGCAAACCAAAGTGACAGGCGGCCAGTGCAATCCACATGCCAAACGTCACCCCTTTGACCATACCAATCCAGTAGTTTTTAATCCCGATCGCATCAGGCAGTCGCTCAAAAAACCAGACAACGGACAGCCCGAGCTGAAACTTTGCCGACAACATGCCGCCGAGCAGTGCCATGGCGTCGGTCCACATCACCAGTAAAGGCATGGTCAGCATCAGGGCGAGCACGCGAGGCAGAATCAGCCGCTGCCCTTCAGAAATCCCCATCACCTGCATGGCATCGAGTTCCTGGGTCACCCGCATCACGCCGATCTGTGCCGTGATGGCAGAACCCGAGCGGCCAGCCACCAGAATCGCTGCCAGGACAGGCCCCAGTTCGCGCACAATCGACACGCCCAGTAGCCTGACAATGAACTGGCCTGCACCAAACAGGGACAATTGCTGTGCGGACAGATAAGACAGCACGATACCAATCAAAAATCCCACTAGCGCGGTGATGCCCAGCGCCTGGGCACCGGTACGGAACACTTGAGCTGAAATCTCGCGCCAGGGTCCGCGCGAAGGACGCACGATCAGGGCAATAAAATTCAGGAGCAAACCACCGAGCAGCAGCAAAAGCTCGCGGCCATGATCCGCCAGGGAAAATAAGCCCCCTCCAATGCTACGGATCCAGCCCAGCCAGTCAATGGGAGGAGGCTCAGGTGCTGTAGCAATCGGATGATCAGCAAGGATATTAAAGAGTGCCTGCTGACCTGCAGACAGATGGGTGCCTGCAGGAATCACCTGCCCCCAGTACTGCCACAGGAGTTGCGCCCCGACCGCATCGAGGAATTTAATGTCCCCAAGCTCCCAGGAGGTGACAGACGTGCTCGCCTGCAGCGCCTGCCTGCGACGTTCGACCTCCCCGCGCTCAGACAAGGCCTGCACATTCCAGTTGCCCGAGAGGCGACAGACTCCATCCGCGCACGATACGAGCGCAGCAGAAGCAGAAACAGGAGAAAGTGGAGCCATGTCGTGCAGAGTCAGAATCAAAAACGATACTTACCATCATAAAGCAGTCGAGGGCCGTAAAATCGATTTATGGCGCAATCTACTTCAAATCCTTCTCTAGTTCCCGAACAGACCGCAGCACGCACCCCAGAGTGCCTGACCCGGGCGCTGATCCCGCTGCTGCCAGGCTTTGCATCGGTGCAGTGGCTCGACAGCACCGGCTCGACCAATCTGGACCTGATGCAGCGTCTGCGCCAGCCAGACACTGCATCAGGTCCGCTCAGACGCCCCGCCCTGCCCTGGCTGCTGGGGGCCGATCTGCAAACGGCTGGGCGGGGTCGCGCGGGCCGCCCCTGGCAGAATGCACAGGGTGCGACGCTGATGTTCTCCTGCGCCTTTCAGGTCGAGATTCCAATGCCACAACTGGCGGGTCTGTCGCCTGCACTCGGCGTGGCCGCCTGCGAGGCATTACGCGCCCTGATTGACCAGAACCAGGACAGACCTGACTCCGCAACCCGGCCCGACGCGCAGCGCCTGACGCTCAAGTGGCCCAACGATCTGCAATGGGATGCCGGCAAGCTCGCAGGCATTCTGGTCGAGACCCATCAGCCGACGGGCAGCCGCGCACCCTATCTGGTCGCAGGAATCGGATTGAACATGCTGGACGCGAACCACCTGTCCCAGGCACTGAACCGTCCAATCTCAGACTGGTCGCAGATCACCGATACTGCGCCCGCCCGAATTGTGGCCGCCATCGCGCACGCCTGGTCCATGGCGCTGAAAGACTACGCTGCCAACGGATATACAGGCTTTATCGAACGTTTTGCCAGGGTCGACGTGCTGTCAGGCGTGCAGGTCGACGTCAGCGATCAAGGCAGGATCCTGCAAACAGGCACTGCACACGGAACCGACGCCATGGGTCGCCTGCTGGTCGCGACGGCGTCCGGGATCACCCCCATCATGGTGGGTGACGTGTCGATTCGATCTGTTTCTGCGCAACGCACACCGCGATAAGGACACCATGATTGTTTTACTGGATATCGGCAATACCCGTGTCAAGCTCGGCTGGCAGCATCCCGGTATCGGGCGCGAACCCAGCATTCATGCCATCGCCTTAAACCCGCTTGAGGCCCTTGCCGCCCAGCTGCGCACATGGCTGGCTGCCCTGCCCGTGCAGCCCACGGCAGCGCACGGTGTCAATGTCGCAGGCACAGTCGTGGCCAAGATCATCGAACAAACCTTTCTTGACGCAGGTTGTCCGATTCAGTGGCTGGTTTCGAGCGCGCAGACCCTCGGCGTACGCAACGCCTACAACAGGCCAGAACAACTGGGGGCAGATCGCTGGGCGTCACTGCTGGGCCTGGCTCAACATGCCCAGGCCGTTGCATTGCCAGCAGTCGGTCAGCACCCACCTTGTGTGCTGGCGACCTTCGGGACGGCGACCACGATTGACACGCTGGGGCCTGGACAGGTGTTTGAAGGCG
>CANCOC010000102.1 GCA_947379755.1 Alcaligenaceae bacterium
GCCAGCATAATATTGCGACCCACCGTCAGATGCGGAAACAGATTGAAGCTTTGAAAAATCATGCCAACACGCTGGCGCAACTCGCGCATGGCGCTGGCATCATGATGCAGCAAGGCGCACTGATCCACACTGAGCGTGCCCGCCTCGAAGGTCTCGAGTCCGTTAATACAGCGTAACAAGGTGCTTTTGCCGGAACCGCTTTTGCCAATGATCGCAATCACTTCGCCTGGCGCGACATTCAGATCAATTCCCTTGAGGACTTCGTTGTTGCCGAAGGATTTTCGTAAGGCACCAATTTGTACAATCGGTGCTGCAACAGGGGTTTCAAGTTCTTGCATGGAGTTTTCCTTCCAGGGATCGTGCGTACAGGCTGATCGGATAGCACAACAAAAAATACAGTAAGGCCACGCAGCTATAGACCAGGAATGGTTTGAAGGTGGCATTGGTAATCATGGTGCCGGCTTTGGTGAGCTCGATAAAGCCGATCAGGGAGGCCAAGGCGGTTCCCTTGACCACCTGTACAAGAAAGCCCACAGTCGGAGGAATCGCAATCTTGACTGCCTGGGGCAGAATCACATATTGCATTTGTTCACGAAAATTCAGAGCCAGACTTTTTGCAGCCTCCCACTGTCCAGGCGCAATGGCGTTCACACAGCCTCTCCAGATTTCCACCAGAAAAGCGCTGGTATATAAAGTGAGCGCAAGACTGGCAGCGACCCAGGGTGATAGCTCGACACCAAATAATGCCAGGCCGAAATAAGCCAGGAATAACTGCATCAGTAACGGTGTGCCCTGGAACAACTGCACATACCCCGCCACAAAGCGCTCTGAAAAACGAACCTTGGACATGCGCAGCATGAGCAACGCCAGGCCAACCAGTCCTCCGCCTATAAACGCTACGATCGACAAGGCAACGGTCCAGCGCATCGCCAGCAACAGATTACGAAAAATATCCCACAGTGTGAATTCAACCACGACGTGCTCCAAAGAAGTAACGTGGACCCGCCCAGTTCAGTAACGCGCGCACACCGATAGAGAGCATCAGGTAAATCACGGTTGCAACGATGTAAGCCTCAAATGCCCGGAAATTACGACTTTGAATCAGGTTGGCTACAAAACTCAGCTCCGGGGTCGAGATCTGGCCGCACACAGCCGATCCAAGCATCACAATAATGATCTGGCTCACGAGAGCTGGCCAAACCTTTTTAAGTGCTGGCGGCAAAATCACTCGCGTAAAAATTTGAAAGCGATTCAAAGCCAGACTCATTGCTGCCTCAATCTGACCACGGGGTGTCGCCTGGATGCCTGAACGAATGATTTCAGTCGCGTACGCGCCGAGATTAATCACCATCGCAATCACTGAGGAGGTCTCAGGACTGAGCTTGATTCCCAGCACTGGCAAACCGAAAAAGACAAAAAACAACTGAACAATGAAAGGTGTGTTGCGAATAAATTCGACATAGATACCTGCCAGCCACTTCAGCCAGAGCGGTCCGCTCAGGCGGCACCATGCAAAAACGGTGCCGATGAACACCCCCAGCACCGCAGACACTGCCGTGAGCCCCAGCGTCCAGAGCACGCCCGAGAACAGCATGGGCCACTGGCTTAACACCGCAGCAAAATCAAGTTCAATACGCACAAGCATGCTTCCTGTATGTTGTTCAATCGGGCAAAGTGAGGACTCAAGTCAGACACTTTGCTCCCATCCACAGCAGCTTACTTCGGCAACTCGCCTGAAGGACGCTTGAGCCATTTCTCGCTCATCTTGTTGATATCACCAGAGACAATACCGGCAGCGATGATTTCATTGACCTTGTTGCGCAATGCATCCTCACCTTTAGCTAAACCAACAAAGTTGGGACTGTCTTTAAGCAGAAGCTTAAATTCGGTTTCCATCTGGGGGGTGCGCTGCATCATATTTTCTGCAACAGACACTCCTGTTGCGACCAGATTGACTTGACCCGAGGTGTATGCAGAAACGGTCGCATTGTTGTCTTCAAAGCGTTTGATATCTGCTTTCTCGGGCGCTACTTTGGAGAGTTCTGTATCTTCGAGGGCGCCACGCGTCAAGCTGATGCTCTTGCCAGCCAGATCCGCAAAGCTTTTGATCGACATGCTTTTGGGCCCAAAAACGGCCTGAAAGTACGGCGAATAAGCAGACGTAAAGTCAATCACAGCCATACGCTCTGGATTTTTACCCAGGGTCGAGATCACAAGATCTGCACGCTTTGTCTGCAAATAAGGAATGCGGTTTGCACTTGTCACGACGACCAGTTCAACGTTCACACCCATTTTCTGGCCAATGTAATTGGCCATATCAACATCCAGCCCTTGTGGTTTGAGGTCAGGGCCCACAAAACCATAAGGCGGAAAGTCCGTCGGAATCGCAATCTTGATTTCTTTAGCTTTCATGACGTTGTCCAGCGCATGTTGCGCCTGAACTGCGCCGGGCAGGCCCAACCCGATTGCAAGCGCACTGCAACCGAGCACAACACTGCGCCGGGCAGCATGAAACAGATTCTTCTTGGATAACTTGGTGTGCGACATCGAGGACTCCATGAGTTTGTATGCAAAAGTGTATACAAAGAAAGGTAAAGTGACGACAGGGAAAACCCCCGTCGCCGAAGTGAATCAGGAATTAATAGGATTTGTAAGGCAGGAACTTGCCAGATAACACGACGTTGACACGGTCGCCCTTGGGGTCCGCTTCACGCTTGATATCCATCGAAAAATCAATCGCACTCATGATGCCATCACCGAATTCTTCGTGAATCAGCTCTTTGATCGTCGTACCGTATACGTTCACAATTTCATACCAGCGATAGATCAGGGGATCAGTGGGCACGGCTGAACGCAACGAGCCTTTATAAGGCACGACCTGCAGAATTTTGACAGCCTCTGGAGGCAAAGCAAACGTTTTTCCGATGAGCGTCGCCTGCTCTTTGGTGAGTGTCATCTGACCCAGACACGCTGCAGTCACCCACTCTTTTGAGAGTTTGAGTTTTTTTGCGACATCAGCCCATTTGATGCCTTTTTGAATCTTGGCTGAGTAGATCAGGTCCGTCACGTCTTCGCGTGTCATTGGTTTGGCGATTGCCCGGGTAGTAGCCATGTCTGTTGCTCCTGTAAAAAATTAAGCGGTGACAAAGGTCTTGGACCGATGCACCAAAAAGTCAATCAAGTGGTTGCGGCATTCATAAAACTTTGGATCGTGATGCATCGTAGCGCGCGTGCGATCACGCGGCAAAGGGTTCTCGAAGACTTCCGCGAGCACGGCACGCGGGCCGTTGCTCATCAGAAAAATTTTGTCAGATAATAAAATGGCTTCATCCACATCATGAGTGATCATGAATACTGTTTGCATGGTTTGGCGCACGATGGTCACGAGTTCATCCTGAATATTTCCACGTGTCAGCGCATCCAGCGCACCAAACGGCTCATCAAGCAACAGCATCTTGGGCTGAATGGAAAAAGCCCGTGCAATGCCCACGCGCTGCTTCATTCCGCCGGATAATTGCGATGGTTTTTTATCTTCTGAGCCCTGCAAATTCACCATATTGATAAACTGCTGCACATGCGCATCGACCTCTGTGTTTGACCAGAATGGCCATTTGGATCTGACAGCAAAGGCAATGTTGCCTCGCACCGTCATCCAGGGCATCAAGGCATGCGACTGGAACACGACGCCACGATCCAGGCTCGGGCCGTTGATCTCACGTCCATCAATAAAGGCATGTCCACCACTAGGCTGTTCGAGTCCTGCAAGCACGTTGAGAATGGTGGTTTTGCCACAGCCGGAGTGACCGATAATGCAGACAAAGTCTCCACGTGCAATTTCAAAATTCACATCATCAAACACGACCAGCTCACCCGCACCATCGGGCGCGGGAAAGGCCTGACGCAAGCCCTGCACTTTTAAAAAGCCCTGCGTCATGACCGGCCACCTGTCCTGTTAAGTTGTCTGATTTTCTTCATGATGGATTAATCGCGATATGTGACTGCTTTTTGCAGCCGTGCAAAACCCATGTCCAGCAGCATGCCAATGAGTCCGATTAAAAAGACAGCAACCAGAATGTTCGAAATCGATAAGTTGTTCCATTCGTTCCAGACAAAATAACCAATCCCGGTCCCGCCAACCAGCATCTCGGCAGCGACAATCACAAGCCAGGCAATTCCAATCGAAATCCGCATGCCCGTCATGATGGTGGGTGCCGCAGCGGGCAGAATCACCAGCAAGGCCTTGCGCAAAGGTTTGACTTCGAGCGTGCGAGACACATCAATCCACTCTTTTCGTACCGCTGCCACTCCGAAAGCGGTATTAATCAGCATCGGCCAGATTGAGCAGATGAAGATCACAAAGATCGCCGAGACGTTGGAGTCTTTCAGCGTGAACAAGGCGAGAGGCATCCATGCCAGAGGTGAAATCGGCTTAAGAATCTGGATAAACGGATCGAGGGCATTAAATATCAGCCTGGACATGCCAATGACAAACCCCAAGGGAATAGCAACCAACGCCGCCAGCCCGAAACCGAGTGCGACACGCGAAACCGACCATGCCAGCTGAATCCCGATGCCTTTGTCGTTCGCACCCCGGTCGTAAAAAGGATTGGCAAGTTGTTCTGCCAGTTTCTTTCCGACTTCGACAGGAGTGGGGAAGGTAGACTTTTGCCCTGTCGCAGCCGCCGCCCCCACCAGTTTTGCATACTCATCGTCCACGACTTGGGCCCCGCCTGCAGGCATTGAGGCGATCTGCCAGATCGCAAGAAACACCCCAAGGATCAGAAAGGACAACAGCAAGGAACGTATTTTTTCACGACCAAACATGTGACTTATGTCCTCTTGATCGCAAAGCTGTCGAGATACTCTTTAGGCTTTGCGGGATCAAAAGTTTTACCCATCAACACAAAGGTCTTGGTCGAGGCGGCAGGTGCTTTGAGACCTGCTTGCTCCATGGCTTTTCTCGCATCGGTTGCAAGAAAGACCTCGCGTGCGATTTTCTGATAATCCACATCGCCCTTGACCTGGCCCCAGCGCTGCATCTGGGTCATCATCCAGATCGCAAACGACTCCCAGGGGAATGGATCAAAACCAACGCGATCAGGTACTTTTTTGACATTACCCAAACCGTCAGCATAGGTACCCGTCAGCACTTGCTCAATCACGGTCAGGGGCTGATTCAAATAGTTAGGTGTTGATATGGCAGCGGCAATCTCTTTACGATTTTCGGCTTTCTGTGCATAAGCAGTCGCCTCGACAATCGCACGCAACAGCGCGGCATAAGTATTGGGATTGGCCGTGACAAATTCCTTGCTGGCAGCAAAGGCGCAACATGGATGGCCATCCCACAACTCTTTGGACAGGATATGCAGGAAGCCAACACCATCAAATACGGCTCGCTGGTTCATCGGATCAGGTCCGAGAAAACCATCAATGTTGTCTGCACGTAAGTTGGCAACCATCTCTGGCGGTGGTACCACGCGGATCTGCACATCACGATCAGGATCCAGGCCGTTTTCGGCGAGGTAATAGCGCAACAGATAATTGTGCATCGAATAATCGAAAGGCACGGCAAACTTGAAGCCTTTCCAGTCTTTCGGATTACGCTTGTCCTTGTGCTTGATCGCCAGTGTGATGGCCTGGCCGTTGATATTTTCGATGGCAGGGACAGTAAAAGGTGTTGCTGCAGCGCCTACCCCCATGGAGATCGCCACAGGCATGGGCGACAGCATATGTGCCGCGTCATATTCCTTGTTCATCGTCTTGTCGCGAATGACTGCCCAGCCTGCGGTCTTGACGATTTCTACATCCAAGCCCTGCTTTTTATAAAAGCCCATGGGGTCAGCCATGATGATCGGCGTCGCGCAGGTGATCGGGATAAAGCCGATTTTGAGGCTGCTCTTTTCTAGTTTGCCAGCACCTTGTGCAAAGGCCTCTTGTGCAGCAGCCAGAGGAAAGATCGAAGAGATCGCAGCCAAAGCTGTTGGTGCGCCAACAGCCTGCAAAAAGCGGCGACGTAGAGAGTCTTCAGGGAAAATCGCGCGCATGACAGCTTGCTCGACCACACGCGAGGTCAAGGCCTCAGAGGAGGCGTCCAACCCGCGGGAGCGACCGGCATCATGTTCTTCAGCCGAAGCATGCTGACCGCAGCCACAGCGCAAACGGATGGTGGAATTAAATGGATCTGAAAACATTGACATGGTGCGCACCCTCTATGTGTGGATCGACATAAAGGATTCAAAGCAATTAGCATGCCAAGCCTGCATCGCTGGACTGTATACAGTTCTGTGAACAAACAGAATCAGGCACAACATCAACGCATCTCTGAGAGTGCACCCATACTGACTCAGCACCAAAGTGAAGCACGATCATCAGAAAAGCAGTTTTGATGCACCATATCCATGCGTGCCGCCCAGCCTGCCTGCTTGTCCAGCACCCCTGATGTCAGGATACCTCAAGCAATACCGGCTGGTGATCAGAAACCTGCGTCAGCTGATTGATTGTCATGCGCGTTAAGCGGGATTTCAAGGATGTGCTGACAAAAAAGAAATCACACGCCTCAGGTTCCGGACCATAGGTACGGTCAAACAGGCGAAAAGTCGCTGGCTGAGGTTGCCCTGGGTGCAGCACCTCCCAGCCATTAACCAAGTCATCGCCTTGCCATGTCTCGAGTATGGCAGCGTGTTCGGGAGCGCTCTGCTCAAAATTGAAATCACCACACAAGATGGCATCGACAGTGTGGGACTTGGGCTGATATGGCGTGCCGGGTTCAGACTTGGGAGGATAGGCTGCCAATGCGCAAGACTGACGATGCCAGTCACGCAAAGCCCTGGCTTGTGCCAAACGCATGGGCTGGCTGTAAAACTCGAGATGACTCGTCATCAGTCTGACGGGGCCCCACTCTGCCTGCACCGTACACACCAGACACACACGCTGCATGCTCAGGACGTTTTCTGCCAAAGCAGAATCGGGAGGCGGGTTGGGATATGGCAGCGCTACATGCTGCACCTGCCTGACGGGCAACCGCGTGGCGATCAGGTTGCCAAACTGTTGACGGTATGTGCCATCAGGAGACAGTTCATCAATCGAGGCGCTGAAAAACACCTCAAACCCAGGCAACAGTTGTCGCAGGGCTGCGGGCTGATCCGCAGGAGTATCACCTGTCAGGTCTGGATAGTTGACCGCGATCTCCTGTAGACACAGGACATCGAAATCGGCCATTTCACGTGCGACGTCAACCACGCGTGCAATATCGACCCGCCCATCCAGGCCCTTGCACCACTGCGTGTTCCAGGTAATGATTTTCATTTGATCCCCGCACGCATGAAAGATTGCACAAACTGCCTTTGAAAAATCAGGAACCCAAGAAGCAGCGGACCAGAGGTCATTAATGTTGCAGCAGTAATGATGGACCAGTCAATACCCTGATCGGTAGAGGAAAACACCTGCAAGCCTACCGTTAGCGGCCTGGACTCGACCGAATTGCTGACGACCAATGGCCATAAAAAATTATTCCAGTGGTAACTCACAGAGACCAGTGCAAAGGCGAGATAGACAGGCTTGGCCAAAGGGATATAGACCTGGCGCAAAATTTGAAGTGATGTGGCGCCCTCCATGACTGCGGCCTCAACCAGTTCTTTAGGAATGGTTTTAAAGGTTTGACGCAACAGGAAAATGGCAAAAGCCGAAGCAAAATACGGCAAGCCAATGCCAAACAGGGTGTCCACCAGGCCAAGATGCGTCAGCGTCTGGTAATTACGCACAATCAGGATCTCGGGCATGACCATTAACTGAATCAGGACTAAAGAGAACAGAATGTTTTTGCCTAAAAATTCATATCGGGCAAAAGCATAGGCTGCCAGCGTACACACCACAAGTTGCACCCCGAG